>JAVBOU010000156.1:0-20509 GCA_031550185.1 Kiritimatiellia bacterium
TTTTGCCGAAACGCCGAAATGCCCGGGATGCACCGCATTGGCGGTGCGGGGTGGGGGGGGGGGGGGTGGCCGGGGTCCGGCCCCCCCACGGGGACGGGATATTTTTTGTTGAAACTTTTGAAAAGGGAAAATTATGATGCGCTGTGAGTGGAGTGGACGTCTTCGAAAGGCGGCGCATGTGTTGATGTACGGGGTGCTGGGGCTGATGGCGTTTGCGGAGTGGGAGGTGAGGGGGTTGACGCCGGCGGAGTTGTTGCTGGGGGTGACGGCGGGGATTTGGGGTTTGGCGCTGGTGTTGGATCCGAAGGGGTTTGTGCCGGTGCTGAAGGAGTTGCGGCGTTATTGGGCGATGGGGTTGTTTGTGGGGTGGATGGTGGTGTGCGCGTGTTTTGCGGAGATGAAGGGGATGGCGTGGGTGAAGGTTGTGCAATGGGGGGAGTATTTTGTGGTGGCGGTGGTGTTGCTGCATGATTTTTTTGCAACGAACCGGCGAAGGGTGGTAAGGGGGATGTGGATTTTACTGGGGGTGATGGGGATTTTTGTGGCGGTGGCGATGTGGCAGTATTTTGGCGATTTGGAGGGGGAAAGTCCGTTTGGCGTGCGGGGGTTGTTCAAACATGCGAATGTGTTGGGCGGGTATTTGGCGCTGCTGGTGCCGGTGTGTTTCGGGGTGTTGTGCGAGGTGCGCAGGTGGTGGGTGCGGCTGGTGATGGGGGCGCTGGTGGTGTGCGGGCTGATGGTGACGCTGAGCGGGGCGGCGTATGTGGCGATGGTGCTGGCGATGGCGGGGATCGGGGCGGCGCGGGGGGCGCGGTGTTTTGTGGCGACGTGCGTGTTTTTGATGGTGTGGCAGGTGGTGGTGATGGAGCAGCTGGCGGCGCGGGATTGGATGCGGGAGAATGTGGCGGAGCATTTGGCGTCGGCGGCGATTTATGAGGATGACGGGGAGCCGGCGCCGCGGTATCCGGAGTGGCAGGCGGGGATTTACATGATGACGGATGAGCCGGTGGTGGGCGTGGGGCCGGGGCATTATCAGCGGAAAATCGGACAGTATTACGGAATGATCCCGCGGTCACCAAGGCCGAAGGATGAGTCGGATGTGGAGATTCAAAACCAGTATCTGGTGCTGGGCGCGACGATGGGGTTGCCGGGCGTGCTGGCGTTTTTGGCGATGGGGGTGTCGGCGCTGATCGGCGGCAGGGGCTGGCGGCGGGGTTTGGCGGGCGGGGCGGCGGCGGGGGTGCTGGCGTTCGCGGGGGTGCTGGTGTGGCATCCGCTGATTGTGCGCGGGGTGGCGCTGGTGTTTGTGGCGCTGCTGGTGGTGTGCCACGCGTTGCGCGAAGCAAAGCCGCGGGATGACAACAACGGCAAGAGAGGTTGCTGAGGATTTATGGACGAGATCGAGAAGAGGATTTTCCGGTTGCCGGTGGAGCGGATTCCGACGCTTGCGTTGCGGATCGTGGCGCGGCCGTTTTGCAAGTTGCTGGAGTGGATTTTTGCGTTTGCGGATTTGGAGCGGATTTACCGGCTGGCGCGGCTGCAGGATGAAGAGACGCCGTTTGCGCAGCGGGTGTTGAACGCGATGGATGTGCGGCTGGAGTTTGATCCGGAGCATCTGGAGAAGATTCCGAAAACCGGGGCGGCGCTGGTGGTGGCGAATCATCCGTACGGCGGGATCGACGGGATCGCGCTGGACGCGCTGCTGAAGCAGGTGCGGCCGGACGCGAAGATTCTGGTGAATTTCATGCTGGGGATGATCCCGGACATGCGGGGGGATTTTATTTTTGTGGATCCGTTTGGTGGGGCGGCGTCGAAGCGGAAGAACATGAAGGGGATGAAGGAGGCGATGGCGTGGTTGAAGGCGGGGCATTTGCTGGCGATTTTTCCGGCGGGGGAGGTGTCGAGCTATCAGGTGCGGGCGAACCATGTGAGCGACATCGCGTGGCCGGCGTCGGTGGCGGGGATCGCGCGAAAGACCAAGGCGACGGTGACGCCGATTTATTTTGCGGGGCACAACTCGACGCTCTTTAACCTGGCGGGCCTGGTGCATGCGCGGCTGCGGACGCTGATGTTGCCGCGGCAACTGGTGAACAAGGCGGGGACGACGATTCACATTGAGATTGGCTCGCCGATCGCGGAAAAGGCGTGGACGCCGTTTGCGGAGAGTGACGCGACGCTGGTCAAGTATCTGCGGTTCCGGACGTATCTGCTGGCGGGCCGGATGACGCAGCGGCAGCGGAAAATTCCGTTCATCCCGCGCAAGCCGATGCTGCCGCAGGATCCGATCGTGCCGCCGCTGGAACCGGAGTTGCTGGCGCAGGAAGTGGCGGGGCTGCCGTTCAGCGCAAAGCTTTGCGAGTCGAACGAGTTCGACGTGTACATCGCGGAACGCCGGGAGATTCCGCGGATTTTGCGCGAGATCGGGCGCTTGCGTGAGATCGCCTTTCGCGCGGTGGGCGAAGGCACGGGCAACGAGATCGACATCGACCAGTTTGACGTGTATTACATGCACCTCTTTATTTGGAACCGGAACCACCAGGAAATCGTCGGCAGCTACCGCCTCGGCATGGCGGACGTGATCATCAACGCCTACCGCGCGTCAGGCCTGTACACGCGGACGCTCTTTCGTTTTGGCGACGAGTTTCTGAACGCGATTTCGCCGGGCATCGAGCTCGGACGGTCGTTCATCCGGCCCGAATACCAGCGGTCGCTGTACGGGTTGCCGTTGCTCTGGAAAGGCATCTCGGTGTACATTTCGCGCAACCCCAAATACCGTTATCTCTTCGGCCCGGTGAGCATCACGCACGAATACCGCGACGCCTCGCGCTGGATCATGCTCGAGACGCTGCGCAAGCACAAGACCTCCGCGCTCGCGCCGTTTGTCACCGCGCGCCGCCCGCCCAAACCGCCGCGCCGCGCCGAATGGTGCCGCGAGGAGAACGTCGCGTACTTCACCGATTACGACGCCATGTGCGACCTCATTTCCGAAATCGAGCCCGACGGCAAGGACATCCCCGTGCTGCTCCGCCAATACCTGCGCCTCGAGGGCGAGATCGCCGCATTCAACGTCGACCCCGACTTCAACTCCGTGGTCGACGGCCTGATTGTGATCGATCTCCATAAACTTTCACACCGCATGCTCCGCCGTTACATGGGCGCGGAGACCGCCGACACGTACGCCCGGGCGCGCGGCATCAACATCGATCCGCCAGGAGACAAATCACCGACATGACCATCTCGCGTTTCACACTCTTGACCCTGCTCAGCGCACTGCTGCTGTGCGCCTGCACGACGACCACCACCACGAGCCGCCCCTCCACGCTGGGCGGTCTCAAACCAGACAACAGACCCAGCGGCTTTGTTGAATTGGTATACGACCTCGACGCCCAAACCTTCACCATGCTGAACATCGACGAGCCGCCCTTTACAACCAAGGACATGCTCAAGGTGTTGAAAGACTTGAAAATCACCACCGACCAGGAATTGCGCGTCAACCTCCACACCCTCGACAACACGCCGCTGATCTCCGAAATTTCGATCCTTCTCTCAAACGCCGGCTATTCCCGCTACGTCTTTTGTACCGACAAAGTGGCCGAATCCAAGCGGCTCGGGAGGCTCGGCAACGCCGACGCCATGGACGACGTCTCCTTCCCGCAAAGCAAACCCCCGCGCGTCATCGACAAAACCCGCGGCAACCTCAACCGCCCCAAACGGTAGCCCGCACCCCGCAAATCCGCGCATGTTAATTTACTGTGGACACCGCAATCAAAAATCTGTTATAATAGACGGCGATTTTGAAGGAGTGACTCTCTTTCGGAATCACCAGCTCGAAAACAAACTAACAAGTCGGTCGCCATTTCGGACGTGGTGGCTGATATCCGTCAACCGACGAATTGACGGATGGTTACAAACCGGAACAGGCGGGCCTTGACACCCCAAGTGTTCCATTTATCGGCAAAACCGTAGCGGACACACGCAAGTGTGTCCGTTCGGCTTTTCAGGCAACACACCGTTTTCAATTGACTTTTCCGGACGATCCGTCATAATGAAGTCTTCATTTTCTTTGGTTTTCAAGGAGTTTGATTTCGCATGATTGCATGTGTTTTTTCAGGACAAGGCGCGCAGTTCGTCGGCATGGGCAAGGATTTGGCGGGAGCCGATCCGGTTGTCATGTCACTGTATGACAACGCCAACAAAGTCTTGGGATTCGATTTGAAGAGCATCTGCTTCGACGGCCCCCAGGAGGCGCTGACCCGGTCGGACGTTTGCCAGCCCGCCATCTTCGTCACCAGCATGGCGTGCTACGCGGCCTTCAAGCAGGTGCACCCCACGACCACCATCGGTTGCTATGGCGGCCTCAGCCTCGGCGAATGGACCGCACTCTGCGCGGCAGGCGTCCTGAACTTTGAAAACACGCTCAAAATACTCCAGGTTCGCGGCCGCTGGATGCAGGAAGCCTGCGAGATGTACCCCGGCGGCATGCTCAGCGTCATGGGTGCGACCGAAGAACAACTCACCGCCATTTGCGACGCCGCCGACATCGACATCGCCAACATCAACTCCGCCACCCAGGTCGTCCTTTCCGGCTCCAAAGACGGCATCGAAAAAGCCAAAGCGCTCTGCGCCGAGCAAAAGCTCAAGGCCATTCCCCTTCAAGTCGCCGGCGCCTTCCACTCCCCCCTCATGGCCTGCGCGCGCGAAAAACTCACCGCGTTCATCGAGAATACGCCCTTCTCCCCTCCCGACACGCCCGTCTACTCCAACGTCACCGGCAAGCCCCACGAGCTTCACGCCTCCGCCATCCGCGACACCATGCTCAAGCAGGTCACCAACACCGTCCGCTGGTCCAGCTGCGTCCAGCACATGATCGGCGAGGGTATCCACACCTTCATCGAATTCGGCCCCGGCAACGTCCTCTCCGGCCTCATCGGACGCATCGATAAAACCGTCAAGATCCAAAACGTCCAGGATCTCGCCTCTCTCCAGGCGATCCAGTGCTAACCAACCACCAAGACCAAACTTAACAAATGGGACGTTTTAACGATCGAGTTGTCATCGTCACCGGCGCCGGTTCCGGCATCGGCCACGTCATCGCCCTCGCCTTTGGCCGCGAAGGCGCCACCGTCATCCTCTGCGGACGCACCGAATCCAAGCTCCAATCCACCGCGCAGGAGATCATCGCCGCCGGTGGCAGAGCCATCCCCATTGCCACCGACATTTGCGACACCGCCTCCGTCGACGCCTGCGTCGAAAAAGCCCTCGCCGACTTCGGCCGCGTCGACATCCTCATCAACAACGCCGGCGTCACCCGCGACAAGCTCATCATCCGCATGACCGACGCCGACTGGGACGACGTCCTCGACACCAACCTCAAGGGCGCCTTCCGCTTCTCCCGCGCCGTCGCCCGCCCCATGATGAAGCAGCGCGCCGGCGCCATCGTCAACATCTCCTCCATCATCGGCCTCATGGGCAACGCCGGCCAGGCCAACTACGCCGCCTCCAAGGCCGGCCTCCACGCCCTCACCAAATCCCTCTCCAAAGAACTCGCCGGCCGCAACATCCGCGTCAACGCCATTGCCCCCGGCTTCATCGTTTCACAAATGACCGACGCCCTCCCCGAGGCCGTCAAAACCCAAATGCTTTCCGCCATCCCGACCGGCCGTTTCGGCCAGCCGGAAGACATCGCATCCGCGGCCGTCTTCCTCGCTTCAGACGACGCCTCGTACATCACCGGGCAGATTCTGAGCGTCAATGGCGGTATGTTCATGTAAGATGAACATGGACGGCCCGGGGTCGGGCCGCGACTCACCCACCAACCAAACCACCAGGAGCACATCATGGCCACATCACTCGAAGACCGCGTCAAGGAAATCATCGTCGAACAACTCGGCGTCAACGCCGAGCAAGTCACGCCCGAAGCGTCCTTTATCGACGACCTCAGCGCTGACTCCCTCGACACCGTCGAGCTCATCATGGCCTTCGAAGAAGCCTTCGGCGCCGAGATCCCCGACGAGGATGCTGAAAAGCTCACCTCCGTCGGCAAAGTCATCTCCTACCTCAAGGAAAAAGGCTTCGACAAGGCCTAATCCCGCCACACATTAAAGGAACCCGGCTGAAGTCGCGCAAGCGCCTTCAGCCTCCTTTTTTGTCCTTTGCACTCCATTATATAGCGGTTTTACTCAACATTGGCGCATTCTGTCTTGCGCCCCAACGGGGCAGGTCATGTCAGCCCAGGGCAACGCCCTGGGTCATGATGCGCAAACACCATCACGCCCTGAAGGGGCAGGTCAATTTTGAGCGGACGCGTTGAATTAAACCGCCAAAATTTACCTGCCCCATCAGGGCGCAATTTGCATCCATGCCGTAACCCAGGGCGTTGCCCTGGGCTGACATGACCTGCCCCGTTGGGGCGCAAGAAGCAAATGCTTTCCTAAGGAAAAATTCTCATACATGTGCCAATGTTATACAAAAATACTATAATGTAAGACAGACATTAGATCTGTTGGGTTATTATTTTACCTGCCATTGGCGTGCGCAATTGCAAAGCCGTATCATCACACGCGCCCGTCCCGTCAGGGACGGAATGTCGGTAGAAAACAAATTGCAAAACAATATCCGTCCTGTAGGGACGGGATGTTGCGCACGGGAACGTCGAATCATTCATTTTTGCCTGCATCCATTATACGAGGTTCCCGATAGAGATTTTACACAACACTGCACGTGTGGCTTCAACCCCCAACGGGCTTGCCTCGTGAGCGAAACATGACGCCTGCGTGGCGCAACCTCCCGTCCCTGACGGGACGGATCATCTTGCATGATGCGTTGTTTACCGACATTCCGTCCCTAACGGGACGGCAGGCGACGAATCGCCGCACGTTGAAGGCTGAAAGCCTTGTTTCATTAGCGTAGGGCAAGGGGCATTGCCCCGCAGCCCTACGTTATCGCCGCACACATGACAAAAGCCCCAACGGGGCGGGATCAACGGCTAAACATAAAAATCCCGCGAAACACCTCGACAAAACCGTCACATGTATCAATGGTGGATGAAGCCGTGATACCCCAACAGGTCTATTCTTGTCTGTCGCAGTGGCATAACAGAAAGGACAGACACGAATGTCTGTCCTACCTTGTTCAACCTCTCCGAGGTTGCCAATGCGCCGTCGTGGCGTGGCAGATACAACGGCGCACTGCCAAGTCCTGTCACGCCACAAGATTTTTTTACTCTTTGTTTTGGACGAGGAGCACCCAGTCAAGCGCGGAGAGACGGCTGGGCGGCCGAAGGTTCTCGGTGGCGCCGCGGTGGACAGGGAAGGCGTCGAGGCGCCGGCCGGTGCGGGGGTCGTACCAGGTGCCGGTGAGTTCGGCGGATTTCATCGGGGTGAGATCCAGCGTGGCGGTGATGTCGGCAAAGGGATAATAAACGAGGATGTAGGTGCCGTCGGACTGGCCGGGCGTGGCGTCGGTGGAGGCAACGAGATGGCGGTGCTCTTCGCCGGGATTGTTGCGGATGAGCTCCTGGGCGGGACGGCGGTTGAAGTAGGGAAGGCTGAGCAAAAGGTTTTTGACGTGCTGCATCTGGTTGGCGCCGGGAAGAAGAAGCGCTTCGCGCCAGGGCTGATACGGGAAGTTCACGGGTTCACGGCGTTCGTCGTAAAACTGCCAAATGGCGTGGCATCCGTAGGTGTGACCGGCGGCGCCGGAGAGGACGGCCCACCAGGCGGCGCGACGGGCGTCGAAGTCGTTGAGATAGCCGTTGGCGAGATTGAAGCCGGCGAAATGCGCCTCGTAACCGGGTTCGCCATCGAGGCAGGGTTTGACGGGCTGGAGATTGTAGTCGGTCTCGATGAATTTGTAATTGGGGGAGTTTCGATTGTGGCCGGTTTGCGCCATGTTGAAATCGAGCCAGGTGTCGTTGTGGAAATACTGGGCGGAGCGCTGGCCGCCGCAAGGATGGAAGGTGATGAGATGGGTGCCGCCGTCGCCTTCATGGATGCCTTCGGCCATGGCGCGGATGATGGCGCGATGGGTGTCGTTGTCAACGGGACGGTCGCCGCCGAGAACCCAAATGATGTCGGCGTCGCGATAACGGGCGGCGATCCACTTGCCGTAGACGCGGGCGTTGTCGGGATTGAAAACCTCGGGGCCTTTGCCCCACTTCTTGTTCCACTTGTCGCCCCAAGTCGGGAGCATGGCAATGACGAGGCCGAGTTCATTGGCGCGCTTGACAACGCGGTCGATGTGCGCGAAATAGTCCTCGTTGGGGCGCGTGGGATCGTGGTCGATGAGCGCGGTGTGACCGTTGACAGAGGGGACGTCGAGGCCGTCGTGCTCCTCAAGCACCATGACTTGAAGCGCATTAAAACCCTGGTCGGCGCGAGCCTTCAAAAAGTCGTCGGCTTCCTCGTAGGTGAGGCGATGAAAGAGTTCCCACGCCGTGTCGGCGAGGTAAAAGAAGGGCGTGCCGTCCTCGCGCATGAGGAAGCGGTGGTTGGGACTGACGACGATTTTTTTCATGGGTTTGCCAGGGGTTTGATTTTGGGCGACGAGAGGAGTTGACAATGCGCCAACGCAGGTTGACACGAGGAGAAGGCGCGCGAGATGTCTGTTCATCGGTGGGTCCTTGTTAGGGGTTGGTGACAATGACTTTGAGCGCGCCGCTTTTTCCGTCGCGCAACGTCTCCATCGCCTGCTGAATGTGCGCAAGCGGAAAACGGTGGGAGATGAGGCGCGCGCCGGGAATGACGCCGGCCTTGAGGAGCGCGAGAACCGCGGGAAAATACATCGCGGGCGCGGCAAACGAGGCGCGCAACTGAAGCTTGCAAAAATGAAAGGCGTTTGCGTCAAAGGCGATGGTCGCGTCGCCCGCGCCAATGCCGACATAAGTCACGCGGCCGCCGTAAGAAAGGAGCGGCAAAAGCGGCGGAATCGTGGCGGGCGGCGAGGTGACCAGCAAATGGTCGAAAGCGTTGTCGAGACGCGACAGTTCGGGCGAAGCAATATCATAAATCTCCGCGCCGAGTTCGCGCGCGATGTTGAAGCGCGCCTCGTTGCCCTTGCGGCCGATGCACGCGAGACGCGTCGCGCCGCGGTGTTTCGCCAAGGCCAGCGCCATCAGCGCGATGGGGCCCGGACCGACAATGCACACCGAATCGCCCTGCGCGATGTCAGCGGTGTGCACCATGTCAAACGCCACGCCAGCGGGTTCGGCCAGTGCCGCGATGTCCGGCGCGAGTCCCTCGTACGGCACGCAACAAATCGCCGGCACATTCATGTACTCCGCAAAACCCAGCGTGGGCTGACCCCAAAAATTTTCCGCCTTGCCCACGCATTCTGCGGGGCGTCCGTTGCGGCAGCGCGCGCACGCGCCGCACGCGCTGCTCGACTCCAACGCGACGCGCTGACCGATTGCAAGATGCGCGACGCCCGGCCCAATCGCGTCGATCACGCCCGCAACCTCGTGGCCGAACGCCTGCCACTCTTTCGCCGTCTGCATCGCCGTAACATCCGTGCCGCACACGCCGCACGCCTCGACCTTGATCCGCACCCAATTCGCCTGCGGCTCCGGCATGTCCACCTCGCGCACCCCGGTCATCCACGGCGCCTTCAAAAACGCAGCCTTTATTTTCATGGCGGCAATTTTAGGGCATTGCCACAAGGAGGTCAACCGCCGAGATGATGAGCGCAAGAGAACAGCATTTTGTTTTCATACTATTTGAATTTACAGACACATGATGTACCACGCACCAGTGGCATGACACATCCGGATACAAATTTTAAATAGCTTGAAGTTTTATGCATTCAATACTTTAAAAACAAATAGATAAAAATTAAGTGATTTTTACTTACGTTTGATTGACTTCCATCTGTTGCTGCGGTATGCTCTCTTTCACTCTTATTCACAGGATCAACTTGTGAACCTGAAAGGCTTTGAACATGACGATTCGCAACATGCTGGATGATGCGGCCCGAACCCTGCCAGCGGCCATTGCCCAGCGCTTCCACACGTCCGAAGGCTGGGTCGCGCGCACGTATGCCGTGTTGCGCGAGCGTGTGGAACATTGCGCCGCGGTGCTGCTTGAGCTTGGCGTCAAGCCGCGCGACCGCGTCGCCCTCATGCTCGATAACTGCCCGGAATGGCAGGAGATTTACTTGTCGCTGGCAGGCTCCGGCGTCTCCGTCGTGCCGCTCGACCCCAAGCTCCGCGAGCAGGAGGTCGCGCACATTCTGAACGACTCCGAAACCTCGATGATCTTCGCCGGCGGCCGTCTCAAGAGCCTGATCGCGAACATCCTGCCCGACCTTCCCAAACTCCGCGCGCTGGTGCTGGTCGACGGCGAAACGTCGCACGAGCCCGTGCATGGCCGCGCCTGCTGGGACTACGACAAGCTGCTCGAAAAGACCGCCGAAAAAATCTCCGCCGCGCGCGAATGGTTCAGCCGCCACCTTCCCGCGGCCGACGACATCGCGTCGATCATCTACACCTCCGGCACCACCGGCCGGCCCAAGGGCGCGATGCTCACGCACAACAATTTTTGCACCGACGTCGAGGGTGCGTTGCGCGCTGTCCGCTTTTATCAAACGGACAACTTTTTCGTCGTGCTTCCCTTCTTTCATTCGTATTCGTTCACGGCCAACTTCATGATCCCGCTCAAATCCGGCGCGTGCATGAGCTTCGTCCGTTCGATCAAAACCATCACCGAGGACTTGCGCGTACTCAAGCCGACCATCTTCCTCGGCGTGCCGCTCATGATCGAAAAGCTGTACGACAAGATCGCCGAAAACATCCGCGGCAACCCGCTCGCGCGCCTGCTTCTTTTCCTGGGCATCAAGGCGCCGGTGCGCAAAAAAATCCTCTCCTCAATGGGCGGCAACATGCGCCTTCTCGGCGTCGGCGGCGCCCCTTGCTCCATCGACGTCATCAAGGGCTTCCAGCATTTCGGCATCAACATCCTCGAAGGCTACGGCCTCACCGAAGCCTCACCCGGCGTCGCCTTTTCCGACCTCGACCTCTACAAGGCCGGCACCGTCGGCCGCGTCATCCCCAACGCCGAGGCGCGCCTCGACAACCCCGACGCCAACGGCATCGGCGAGCTTTGGGTCCGCGGCCCCATGGTCATGAAAGGCTACTACAACAACCCCGAGGCCACCGCCGAAGTCATCACTCCCGACGGCTGGCTCAAGACCGGCGATCTCGCCTCCATGGACAACCAGCAACGCATCACCATCCGCGGCCGCTGCAAGGCGCTCATCGTCAACCGCGAGGGTAAAAACATCTACCCCGAAGAGATCGAGCAGATCATCGCCAAATCCCCCTTCATTCAGGACGTCATCGTCCTTGGCTACGTCGTCGACGGCGAAACCGGCGAGCGCGTCGGCGCCCTCCTCACGCCCAACACCGACGCCATCGCCGCCGCAAAAGGCAGCCTCTCCACCGACGCCGTCGAGGATCTCCTGCGCGACGAAGTTCTCCGCCTCTCCGCCACGCTGGCCGACTACAAACGCCCGCGCAAAATCGAAATCCGCCACGAAACCCTCGAGCGCACCTCCACGTTGAAAGTCCGCCGCATCACCTACCAGGGCTCGCTCGACGAAAAGGAATAACCCAATGACCTCACGCGAACGCATCCTCAACGCCGTCGAATTCAAACCCACCGACCGCCTGCCCCTCGACCTCAGCGGAATGCGCTCCACCGGCATCAGCATCTTCGCCTATCCCAAACTCGTCGAAGCCCTCGGCCTGCCGCCGCGCCGCCCCCGCGTTTACGACACCGGGCAAATGCTCGCCCTCCCCGAAATCGACGTGCTCGACGCGCTCGGTTGCGACTGCGTCGTCCTCGAAAACGACATCACCAACGCCTTCCCCCAGCCCGAACTCTGGCACGATTACGACTTCAACGGCCGCCTCCGCGCGCAAGTCCGCAACCCCGCCGACTACACCATCCTCCCCGACGGCACCATCACCCTTGGCAACGCCCGCATGCCCCCCGCCTCCACCGTCTTCACCTCCGAACACGCCGGTTGCGGCGTCGACCTCTCCGCCGACATCCCCCCGCCCGACATCGCCGCACACCGCGCCTGGTGCGAATCCGCCAAGCTCACCCCCGACTCCGCCGTGGCACTCGTCGACCATTGCCACCGTGTCCGCGCCGCCGCCAACGGCCGCGCCGTCTTCGCCGGCATCTGGCAAATCCAGGCCTGCATGGGCATCGGCATGGGCACCTTCCCCATGGTCTGCATGCTCCATCCCGACGAAGTCAACGCCTGCCACGCCCTTTCCGCCGAGCGCTGCATCCACAACATGCGCCTTCTCCTTCCCCTCATCCGCGACGACATCGACATCCTCATGCTCACCGCCGACGACTGGGGCACGCAAATCAGCCTCGTCGCCTCCCCCGACGTCTACCGCAACCTCTTCAAGCCCCACTACCAGTGCATTAACGCCGTTGCCCACGAACTCGCCCCGCGCCTCAAAACCTTCATCCACACCTGCGGCGCCGTCTACCCGCTGATCCGCGACTTCGCCGACAGCGGCTTCGACATCATGAACCCCGTCCAATGGAGCGCCGGCAGCCAAACCCCCGCCGAATGGAAAGCCGCCGCCAACCACCGCATCGCCCTCTGGGGCGGCGGCGTCAACGCCCAGCACACTCTTCCCCTGCGCGGCGTCGACGAAGTCCGCGCCGAAGTCCGCCGCGTCGTCCCCGTCCTTGCCAAAGACAGCGGCTACATCTTCTGCAACATCCACAACATCCTGGCCGAAATCGCCCCCGACAAAATCGTCGCCATGTACGACGAGGCGCGCAACCTGCGCTAATCGCTTCGCATCGTTTGCCTTATAACTCCAAATCCAAACTGACGCTTCCGGCATCGTCAACTTGCCCTCCCCGGTTTTCGTCGGACGCCTCAAAAAATGAGCCTTTTATTTCAAGGCGTCCGACGCCTCTCGCCAAAAAAATGACGAGTGCGGCTTCCAGCCCTTTGTTCAACCGGGCCGCTTCGTATTCGAGAAAAAGTCTATCTTTTGCTGGCAAGCAAAAGCTTGAATTCTTGCTCAATGGCGTTAGCCTCCTCCTGCATCAAGGGCTTGCGTAACATTTCCTCGTTGAGGATGAACCGCAACAGTTCGCCCAACTCCATATTGCGTCGTTTGGCCTCGTATTGCAGGTGCCGCCACAGCGGAACAGGTAAGCGGAAAGTGAGACGTTTTACAAGTGGTGACTCTTGATTTGCCATAACTGCCTTTGATCCCAAAGAGTGAACGCGTGTCACACAAGGCGCGTGACGCCCGTAAGTATGTTTTGTACGGCAACGCTTTATTGCCAAAGCGTCGCACTTCGTCGGGAAATGTCCATCCCTCTTCCGTTTCGGTGCACACCATCACGCGCACCTCCTTGTCAACATTGTGCAGTGCGATGCATCACAATGGTTTCCAGATGAGGAATATGAAATAGCATACCACAGGTGTCTGACATCTTCAAGCCTAAAATCATGGATGCTCAAAACTTTTCTAAGCGACCTCTTCCCCAATCACCGCCCGGATCGTCAACGGCCGTGGCGTGGCAGGGTTCTTCCCATGACACTTTTGAACCACGAATGCACACGAATTGTCGATGTGTGCATGGCGTCCCATGTGTTGGCCATTCGTCTCCATTCACAATTCAATCCACCTTGCGTCAAACAACGTGGCGTGATCCTCCGCTTGACTTTTCCTCCTCGACCTGTTACCTATTTCCGGCATGTCCTTGATTTGCACCTTTACCGACCGCGACGAACCCGTCAACCAAACCTTCCTCGACAACGCGCTCGTGATCCGCACACGCTCCGGCCTTCATCCCGTCGAAACCGCGCTCATCAACGACCTGCCCGCGCTCCTGCCGCGCATTCCCAAAACCGGCAAGCTCCTCGTGTGTCAGAGCCGCACCGGTGCCACGGCCGCCGCCTTGCGCGTGCTACTTCCCGACACCGCCGTGACCCTGCACACCTACGACGCGCACCACGCGCACAGCCTCCGCCGCAACCTTGGCCTCGACGCCGCGACCCCGCTCATTCCCCGCACCGCCGTCGCGTGCACCGCCTTCCTGCCCGCCGACACCTTTGACGCCGCCTTTCTCCTCATCACCCAAAACGCCCTGGCCAACGAACTCCTCCAGGACCTCCTCCAAAACCTCCAGCAACAGCTCGCCCCCAACGCGCCACTCTTCGTCGTCTTCGACACGCATCTCGAAAACACGCGCAAGCTCCTTGCCTCCGTCTTCCCCAAACCCTCTGTCCGCCAACTCAGCCGCGACATTCACCTCGCCATCGCGCGCCCCGACGCCGCACCCAAACGCGTGCGCGATTTCGCCGCCACCTTCTCCGCCTCACTCCCCGGCCAGCCCGCCTTCACCCTCACCACATGGCCCGGCGTCTTCGCCCATCGCCGTCCCGACGCCGGCGGACTCGCCCTCGCCGAAACCGCGCTCACCCTGCTCAAGCCCAACGACCGCCTGCTCGACATCGGTTGCGGCTCCGGCTTCGTCGGCATCGCCCTCAGCCTCAGCCAACCCAAGCCCCTGCACGTCACCTTCCTCGACGCCCACGCCCGCGCCGTCTACGCCGCCGACCACAACGCCCGCGCGCAACACCTCACCGACTTCAACACCGTCCTTTCCACCGCCGCACACTTCACGCCCACCGCGCCCGACTTCACCCTCGCCCTCGCCAATCCTCCCTACTTCAGCGACTACAAAATCGCCCAGGACTTCATCCTCCTCGCCCGCCGCTCTCTCGCCCCGCGTGGCAGGCTCCTGCTCGTGACACAACAAACCGCCTTTTATAACGAATTTCTGCCTCAACACTTCCCGCGCATCGAGACCCTCCACCGCCGCACCTACACCCTTTTCCTCGCCACCCGGCCATGACAAAACCCAAACTCCTCGTGGCACTCCTCCCCCCTTGCCACGCGCAACTCGACCGCCCCGCGCTCCGCAAACTCACCCGCCAGCTCATCGCGCTGGCCAACGTCCCGCTCGCCTCCCTTACCCTCGTTCTCACCGATGACGACACCTCCGCCGAATACAACCAACTCATTTTGAACCACACCGGCCCCACCGACATCATCACCCAGGCCTACGCGCCGCTTCCCGGCGAACCTCCCGGCCTCACCGCCGAACTCTACATCAACCTCGACCTCGCCCTGCGCATCGGCCGCACCAAAACCGGCCTCTCCCCCAACCGCGAACTCCTCCTCTACATCGCCCACGGCCTCGACCACCTCAACGGCCACGACGACGCCACCCCCGTCCTTCGCCGCGCCATGCGTCGCCGCGAACTCGCCTGGCTTGCCCAGCTCGACATTCCCGTTGCGCCGCTTTTCCAAATCACAAAACGCACACAGCGATAAACGTCAAAAGTCGCTCGTGGCAGAGCCCGACCTCTGCCACGAGACGTTTTTTGGGGTTTGATTACGCCTTGTCTTTGGCGCGGATTTCCACGCGGCGGATTTTGCCGCTGATGGTTTTCGGAAGCTCGGTCACAAACTCGATGATGCGCGGATATTTGTAGGGCGCGGTGACGCGCTTGACGTGCGACTGCAATTCCTTTTTCAACTCGTTTGACGCCGCGTGGCCTTTTGCCAGCACCACCGTGGCCTTCACCACCGCGCCGCGTTCTTCGTCGGGTACGCCGGTGACGGCACACTCCAGCACGGCGGGATGTTCAAGCAGCGCGCTTTCGACCTCAAAAGGTCCGATGCGATAACCGGAGCTTTTGATGACGTCATCGACGCGACCGACAAACCAGTAATAGCCGTCCGCATCGCGCCACGCGGTGTCGCCGGTGTAGTACACGCCGTTGTTCCACACCTTGGTGGTCAGCGCGTCGTCATGGTAATAGCCGTTGAAAATTCCAAAGGGCTTGCGCTTGTCCGTGCGCACGACGATCTGGCCCTCTTCGCCGACTTCGCAGGAGCGGCCGTTGTCGTCGATGATGTCGATGTCGTAACCCGGCGCGGGGCGGCCCATCGAGCCCGGCTTCGGCGTCATCCACGGAAAGGTCGCGAGCGCGACGGTGAGCTCGGTTTGGCCGTATCCTTCGCGCAATTCGAAACCTGTCGCGGCCTTGAACTGCTCGAAGACTTCGGGGTTGAGCGGCTCGCCGGCGACCACGCACCAGGCGAGTTTTGAAAAGTCATACGCCTTCAAATTTTCCTTGATGAAGTAGCGGTACATGGTCGGTGGCGCGCAGAAGGTCGTGACACCGTGCTTCTCAATCACGCGGAGAATCTTGTTCGCGTTAAACTGATCGAAGTCGTACACCATGACCGCGCTGCCGGCGATCCACTGGCCGTAGAGCTTGCCCCACGCGGTTTTCGCCCAGCCGGTTTCGGCGATGGTGAAATGCAGCCCGTTGGTTTGGCAGCGCTGCCAGTAACGCGCGGTCGCGATGTGGCCGAGCGGATAGAGGTGGTTGTGCGCGACCATTTTCGGCATGCCCGTCGTGCCGGACGTGAAGTAGAGCAGCATCATGTCCTCGCCGCATGCGGCATCAGCCGGGCGCGCGAAGACGTCGGACGCCGCCGCGAGGCCCGCGTCAAAATCGAGCCAGCCCGCCTCGCCCTTGTGCTCGACAAACGCCTTCACGGGAATCGCGAATTCCTCCGACGCGCTCTCAATGGCAGCGCGCACATTCGGCTCGTTCACCGCGACAATCATCTTGACGTTTGCCGCCTTGCAACGGTAGACAATATCCTTTTTCGTGAGCAGCGCCGTGGCCGGAATCGCGACCGCGCCGAGCTTGTGCAGGCCGACCACCGCGGGCCAGTATTGCCAGCGGCGTTTGAGGATGAGCATCACAAAGTCGCCCTTGCCAATGCCCTGCGCCGCGAAAAAATTCGCCGCCTGATTGCTGAGCCGCGTCATGTCGCGCATCGAGAAAAAGCGTTCCGCGCCCGCGTCATTGCACCAGACCACCGCGCGCCGATCCGGATCCTTCGCGCTGATGGCGTCGACGATGTCAAAACCGAAGTTGAAGTCTTTCGGAATGTTGAAGGTGTAATTCGCGGCAAAATCGTCGTATGAGTCGAAGTCCGTGCGAGTGAGAAGAGAAGTGATCATGGGAAGTTGGAAATTTAGGGATTTGGAAATTTGTTGGAAAAGGAATGAGGGGGTTTCCCCGGCGGTCAACCGCCGGGGGTGGTAATTCGAAAACGCAAATACGATCGACGATCACCGACCACTGTCGAATGTTGTCGTTTGTAGTCGATCGTAGTCGCAAAATTCACGTTGTTCATTTGCCGTTTCATTCAGCCGCCGTGATGATGGCGAGAAATTTGGCAGGGCGTCCGTCGAGCGCCTTGAAGCCGTGCGGTTGCGTGGCGTCGAAATACACGTTGTCGCCGGCTTGCAAGATCACGGTGCGTCCGCCGATTTGATAATGCAGGCGGCCCTCCACCAGGTAATCAAATTCCTGACCCGGATGCTTGAGCAGCGAAAGCGGTTTGTCGTCGGGCTCGACCACGACCATGAAGGGCTCCATGCGCTTGTGCGCGAAGCCCGTGCCGAGTGCCTCGAAGCTGTGTTCGTGGTAACGCTCCTCAATCGGGCCGCGACCGCTGCGCGTGACGAAAAGGTCGCGCGCGTGCGCCTCCTCGCCCGCGAGAATAACCTTGGATTCGACGCGGAAAAACGCGGAGAGCAAACTCAGGTGACTGATCGGCAAATCGCGGCGCGCGGATTCGTATTCGAGATACAACGCCTCGTCGATGCCGGTGGCTTGCGCGACTTCCGCCGTGGTGTAGCCCAGCGAAAAACGCAGCCCGCGCAGGCGGCTCGCGCGCTCGCTGTCCTGGCTGCGGATTTCCACGCGCCGTACTTTTCCACTGCTGGTCTTGGGCAGCGCGGCGACGAACTCGACAATGCGCGGATATTTGTACGGCGCGGTGACGCGCTTCACGTGATCCTGGATTTCCTTGCGCAGCGCAGCGCTCGCCTCGTAACCCGCGGCCAGCACGATGGTCGCCTTAACGACCACGCCGCGCTCGGCGTCGGGCGCGCCGGTGACCGCGACCTCAAGCACGGACTTGTGCTCCATGATCGCGTTCTCCACCTCAAAGGGACTGATGCGATAACCGGAACTTTTGATCACGTCGTCCTTGCGGCCTTTGAACCAGTGGTAGCCGTCCGCGTCGCGCCACACCACGTCGCCGGTGTGATACGCGCCACCATACCACGTCGCGGCCGTGCGCTCCGGGTCGCCCGCGTATTCGAGGAAGAGTCCGGGCGGCACGCAGTTATCGGTGCGGATCACGAGCTCGCCCTCTTCGCCGGATTCGCACGGGCGGCCATCGTCGTCGACAACCTCGATTTCGTGGTTCGGCGAAGGTTTGCCCATCGAGCCCGGATGCGGCGCAATCCACGGCCACGTCGCCACAAGCACCACCGACTCGGACTGACCAAATCCCTCGCGAATTTCGAGGCCGGTGATTTCTTTGAAGCGGTTGAAAACTTCGGGATTGAGCGGCTCGCCTGCGGTACACGCGCGGCGCACGCTCTTCCAATCCTCAGCAGCGAGGCGCTCCTTGATCATGTAGCGGTACATGGTCGGTGGCGCGCAGAAGGTCGTGACACCAAAACGCTTCACCACCGCGACGACATCCGCCGCGTGGAAGCGCTCGAAGTCGTACACCATGATCGCGCTGCCGGAAATCCACTGCCCGTAAATTTTGCCCCACGACGCCTTGGCCCAGCCCGTCTCCGCGATGGTGAAATGCAACCCGCCGTCCTCGCAGCCCTGCCAGTAACGCGCGGTGAGAATGTGGCCGAGCGGATACGTAAAATTGTGCGCCACCATTTTCGGCATGCCCGCCGTGCCGGACGTGAAGTAATAGAGCATCACGTCGCCCGCTTTTGTCGCGGCGTCACCGGTCGGACGCGCGAAGTCGCCGGACGCGTTCGCCATGCCGTCGTCCGCATCCAGCCAACCCTTTCGCGGCGCGACGTTTTTGCCAAATGGCACGTCGGCGACACGCGCCAGCAACGGCACTTTCACTTTGTCAAGTGCGTGTTCGATCGCCTCGCACACCGGCGCTTCGTCGACCGTGATCAACATCTTCACCTTCGCCGCCTCGCAACGATACGCAATGTCCTTTGCCGTGAGTTGCGCCGTGGCGGGGATCGCGATCGCGCCGAGTTTGTGCAAACCCGTGAGAATCGGCCAGTATTGGCAGCGGCGCTTGAGGATGAGCATCACGCGGTCGCCCTTCGCAATGCCCAGCGATTGCAACCAGTTTGCCGCGCGGTTGCTCAGCGTCGACATTTCCACAAACGTCAGCTCGCGCGTGTCACCGTTCGGCCCGTGCCACACCAGCGCCTTTTGTGTCGGCGATTCGCGCCCGATGACATCGACGACATCAAACCCAAAGTTAAAATCCTCCGGCACGCGAATGCGGAATTTTTCCTGAAAGTCTTCGTAGGAAGCGAAGTCGGTTTGCGAGAGATACCGGTCGAGAAGGTTCATGGTGAAGAGAAAGTTAAAATGGAAAAAAGCAACCTCGGAGAGGTTGAACATCAAAGCCCAGGGTTGCGCGTATTCGCGCTACCCTGGGTAAGCGTAAAAAGGCGTGACCAACCCCGGAGGGGTTGCACATGAAATAATTGAAATCATGCCAATAACCAGCCGGGATTTTGTTGGCGGAAAACGAATGTTCAACCCCTCCGGGGTTGAATTTTATTTTCATCGCGTTCCCAGTGTAGCGCGCATACGCGCAACCCTGGGCTTTGATGTTCAACCTGTCCAAGGTTGCCAATGTGTTGGCGTGGCGTGGCAAAGGTCGTGCCACGCCACAAGCGGGGTAACACGAATATATGCCACCATGGGCTTTGGCGTTCAATCGCTTCGGGCTTGTTGGACACGTCACTTTAGCATCGTCATTCATCATCGTGTCCTCGCCATTCCATTCCGCATTTGTTGTAAAAATCGCGCAATTCATCATCAAACGAAACGGTGCGGTGGTGGGCTTCCTGATGTTCAATGTAATGACATACAGCTTCGACATTCGACGGGCTGACCGAAAATATGCCCGACCCTTTTTGCCATGTAAAATCGTCGGGATGACCGGGTTGTGTCTTGATCCATGCGCTCGATGAACGCTTCAATTCGCGGAGCAGATTGGACTGCGTGATTTCGCGGCCAAACCGCACGAAAAGATGAACATGATTCGCAACGCCGCCGATGCGCATGGCGTGACAATTTTGATTTTCGACAATCCCGGCGAGATAGGTGTGCATCTTTTTGCGCAATTCCATATCGCCCAAAAAACCGACACGGTTTTTCGTGGAGAATACGATGTGCAAATAAACGCAGGAAAGAGTTTGCGGCATGACGACGGGAGACGAGGGTTAGCGGAAGGTGAAATGTTCAACCCCTCCGAGGTTGCTAATGTGTTGGCGTGGCGTGGGAGAGGTCGTGCCACGCCCCAAGCAGGGGTTATTAGTTTTCAACGGGGTGTTGTGATACGGGGCTGTGGGGTTAG
>JAVBOU010000165.1:0-5060 GCA_031550185.1 Kiritimatiellia bacterium
GTTCAACGCGCTTGCGACCTGTATTTGTACCGGTTGCGGCATCTGGTGGAGAACGCTTTTTTGCGACTCAAAGGCTGGCGCGGCGTGGCCACGCGGTATGCGAAGAGGACCTCCTCATTCTTGGCATGCGTCCATATTGCAGGCATGATCATGCGACTTAAAATTCGTGACTACACTGTCTAGGATAACCGTTTAACGCGCCCGTCCTGATCACGCGACTACCCCTGCCAGAGCAAAACGCAACACCCCCGCTCCGGCGTAATGCCAGAGCGGGGGTGTTTTGTTATTCGGGGTGCCGAACGACGAGCTACTGTGAGGATCAAGGGAGGGTTTGGGCGGCAAAGGATACCCCGGTTGCAAGGCTTCCGATCGAATGTTGCAACGGCCTTCCCTCCCCTGTTGTGCGGACTTTTGCAACGCCTCTTGCAACGCGTTTCTCATCTTTTTGCAACGCTCCCCTCGAGATTCCCATCTTAATTATTTTCTCCCCTGTTTGGGCACTTCCTGCTCACTTACACGCATCTAACATTTGTTCGGGTTCAACGTTCAAAAGTGCCGCCTCTGTCAAGCGTTTCCGACGGTTTTCTCACCTAATTGCGCTTTCTCACCTTCACCGCGCTTCCTCGGGCGTCCTTTTTGCGGGTTGGTTGAGAAGCTCCTGTCATAAGCTTTTTTCAAGAACACGTTTGGCAGACGACGCGCCTTTTCGGGGTGGCTCATTTGATTTTGGAATTTGCCAACTGCTATATTTCGCAGACGATTGCTTTCCCGTGATGCCGCTTTCTGTTAAACTTTTTGCGCATGAAAGCGATCATCATCGGCGCGGGAAGCGCGGGCGGCGTGCTGGCCGAACGCCTGACCGAGGAGAACTACGACGTCATCGTCATCGACCCCAATCCCGCCTCGCTCGCGCGCCTTGCGGAAAATCTCGACATCCTGACCATCGAGGGCAGCGGCGCTGACCCGCGCGTGCTGGCCAGGGCCGGCGTGGAGGACGCGGCGTTGCTCCTCGCCGTCACCGACCGCGATGAGGCGAACATCCTCGCCTGCATCCTCGCGCGCAACGCCGGCGTGAAACACCGCATCGCCCGCATTCAAAATCCCGCGTACCACCAGGGCCTCGGCCTCATCGACCTCTCCGTGCTGGGCGTGAGCCTCGCCATCGACCCGGCCACCGAATGCGCCACAGAAATGGCCGCGCTCCTTATGTCGCCGCTCGCCCAGGAGGTTGCCCGGCTCTTCGACGGCCGCGTCATCGCGGCGACATTCAAGATTCCCGCCGGTGCGCGCAACCTCGACCTCCCGCTCGCGCAATACCCCAACGCCGAGCTCATCCGCAACCTCCGCCTCATCGCCCTTGAGCGCAACGGTGAGCTCCTCATTCCCGACGGCGAAACGCGCCTCGCGGTCGACGATTTTGCCGCCGTTGTCGGCACGTCGGAGCAGCTCATCAAGCTCGCGGACGACCTGCTGCCCGAGCGTACGATCATCCGCAAAGTCGTCATCGCCGGCGGCGGCCCCATCGGCTGCATGCTCGCGCAGCAACTCGAGCGCTTCGACAAATTCGGCCTCGTCCTGCTCGAGCGCGACCCCGCGGTGGCGGAGCAGTGCGCGAACGTGCTCAAGCAAACCCTTGTGCTGTGCGGCGACATGCTTTCGCAGGACCTCATCCACACCGCCGGCATCACGCGCGAAACCGCCTTCGTCTCCACACTCGCGGACAACGAGGCCAACATCATCGCCTCGCTCCTCGCGACCAAAAGCGGCGCCTGCTTTTCCATCGGCCGCGTCTCCAAGCTCGAATACCTGCCCATCATCAACCAGGTTGGCCTGCTCGATCGCACGGTCAATCCCTACCTCTCCATGATCAACGCGATCATCCACTTCATCCGCGGCACTCACGCCGAGCGCGTCTCCACCCTCCGCTCGCTCAAGGGCGAATTCCACGAAGTCACTGTCACCACCAAATCGCCGCTCTGCGACAAAACCCTGCGCGACGCCAAACTCCCCCGCGGCCTCATCGTCGCCTCGCTCCTGCGCGGCAGCGACATCATCACGCCGACCGGCGACATCACCATCGAGGCCGGCAACCGCCTCGTGATCTTCGGCTTGCCCGACGCCATTAAAAAAATCGCGCCCCTCTGCAAAAAATAAACATGAAAACCACGCATAATCGCTTTGTTGTAGCGGCGTTGCTGTGCTACACCTCCCCCGTTGTTGGCGACTGTCCTTCATCACGCGCAGGCGCAGCACAGCAGCGCCGCTACAACATCCGTGGCGTGGCACGACCTCTGCCACGCCACAAAAAACTTTTTGCCTCATGAATTTTCGCGCTGTTTTTCGACTCATTGCCCTTGTCCTCCTTGTGATGGGCGTTGCGCAGGGCTTCTGCGCGCTGATGACCTTCCCGCTGAACGACACGCCGCTTGTGCGCGAAAACCTCTTTCACGCCGCGGGCTTTACGCTGCTGGCCGGCGCCGGCACCTTTCTCCTCACGCGCAGCGGCGCGCTCGACCTGCACAACCGCGACGGCTTCGGCATTGTGGTCTTCGGGTGGATCACCGCCGCGATCGCCGGCAGTCTGCCGTTTCTCTTCACGAACACGATTCCCTCCTTCAGCGCCGCGCTCTTCGAATCCATGTCCGGCCTCACCACGACCGGCGCCTCCGTGATCGCCGACGTCGAGCGCCTTCCGCGCGCGGTGCTGCTCTGGCGCGCGATGACGCATTTCTTTGGCGGCATGGGCGTGCTTGTGCTGGTGGTCGCGATCCTGCCGCTCATCGGCTCCGGCGGCATGTCTCTTTTCCGCGCCGAGATGACCGGCCCGGTGAAGAACCGCCTCACGCCGCGCATTGCCACGACCGCGAAGCTGCTCTGGGTCGTGTACATCACGCTGATCGCGCTGCAAGTCGTCCTTTTGCGCCTTGCCGGCATGCCGTGGTTCGACAGCGTCTGCCACTCCTTTGCCACGCTCTCATCCGGCGGCCTGTCCGTCCGCAACGCCAGCATCGGCGCCTACAACTCGCCGCTCATCGAGGGGATTGTCGTGCTGTTCATGTTTCTGTCCGGCGTGAATTTTTCCCTGCTCCTTCACGCGTTGCGCGGCGACCTGCGCACGGTTTGGCGCGACTCCGAGTTTCGCTTCTACCTTTTGGTCTGGTTCGCCGTCTGCTGCTTTTTCACCGGCGGGCTCGCGCTCACCACTACCACGCCGTTTTTGGAGGCGTTGCGCGCCGCGTTTTTCACCGCCACCTCGGTCATGACGACAACGGGGTTCAGCACCGTCAACTACGACGTGTGGCCCGACTTCCTGCGCATCGCCCTGCTCCTCGTCTTTTTCCTCGGCGCCTGCGCGGGTTCCACCTCCGGCAGCATCAAGATGATCCGCATCCTCACGGTTTTCCGCTTCACCATCCGCGAAATCCGCCGCTGGATTCATCCGCAGGCCGTCATGCCCGTGAAGATCAACAACACGCCCATCGAGGGCGGCGTCCTCAACAGCATCCTCGGCTTCGTCCTGCTCTTCATCGCGACTTTCGCCGTGGGCTCATTCCTCATGACGCCCTTCTTTCCCGGCGATCCGCTGGGCGCGATCAGCTCCACCGCCACCGCGCTCTGCAACGTCGGACTCGGCTTCGGCAGCGTCGGCCCCACGGAAAACTTTTCCGCCATCGCGCCCGCCGGCAAATACCTGCTCACCTTTTTCATGATGCTCGGCCGCCTCGAGCTCTACACCGTGCTGGTTTTGTTCGCGCCCGCACTATGGCGGAAATAAGCCGCTTTTGGTATCGTACTCGCAACTCGAAAAGGAGAAAACAATGTCGCAACACACCATCGTCCCATGCCGTCCGAAGTGGGCGGGCGTCATGACGGAGCGCGAACGCTTCAACCGGCAGATGCACTACAAAAGTTTTGACCGGACCGTCAACATGGAGTTCGGCTACTGGGATGAAAATTTCACGGAGTGGAAAATCTTTCGGGACAACAACATCCGCAACAACTGGGAAGCCGACATTTTTTTCAACTTCGACCGCATCGACGGCACCGGCGTGAACATCTGGATGTGCCCCGGCTTCGAGCACCGCGTCATCGAAACCCGCGGTGACACGAAGATCATGCAAAACAGCGACGGCCTGTTTGCCGAAGTGCCGGTCGACGGACACGACACGATCCCGCACTACATCAAGTCACCCATTGAAACACCGGATGACTGGAAGAAAATGAAGGCCGAACGCTTTCGCCTCGACTCGCCCGAACGCAAGCCCAACCTTGAGGACTGGAAAAAGCGCTTCCCCAAAGACCGCGACTTTCCCGTCGGCATCGGCGTCGGCTCCATGATCGGCCGCATCCGCGACCTGCTCACCTTCGAGGGCCTCGCCTACGCCTGCTACGACTATCCTGAAATGGTCGAGGACATGGTCGAAACCGCCTGCCAGCTCAGCGAGCAAATGCTCGACCAGGTGCTCGGCGTGATCGACTTCGACTACGCCTCCGGCTGGGAGGACATCTGCTTCAAGAACGGCCCCATCGTCTCCCTCGACTTCTTCGAGCGCGTCATCGTCCCGCGCTACGAACGCATCGGCCGCCGCCTCCACAAGCACGGCATTGACCTCTGGTACATGGACTGCGACGGCGACGTCCGCCCGCTCATGCCCGGCTTCCTCAAGTCCGGCATCAACTGCCTCTTCCCCTACGAGGTCAACAGTTGCGTCCATCCCGCCACCCTCCTGGACGAGTACGGCAAGGACCTGCGCATCATGGGCGGCATCGACAAGCTCGAAATGCGCAAAGGCCCCAAAGCCATCGACGACTACCTCGCCTCCGTCGCCCGCCTCGTCGAACGCGGCGGTTACATTCCCTTCTGCGACCACCGCTGTCCGCCCGACGTCAAGGAACAAGACTACATTCACTACCTTGACCGCAAGGAAGAAATGTTCGGTCTCACAAAATAAAAGTCGCCCCGTGGCGTGGGAGAGGCGCTGCCACCCCACGACCCGCGTGATTACCATTTCAGCGGCCCGCGCCTCCATGCCCATCCCGACGTTATACGCGCCGAATCG
>JAVBOU010000150.1:0-15632 GCA_031550185.1 Kiritimatiellia bacterium
CCTTGCAATACCTCCCGCTTGGCCGTTGCAATAACGCGGCCCCGCTCATGCAAAAGGTCGCCGGAATACCCGACAATCGTCATTTCAAAGCGCGATTCTCATCTTCATTATTTTCTTTCCCAACTTCGTCGCGACGATACATGCCGCTGTGTTTTTCACAGGTCAGGCACTGGCGTATGTGCTGAACACAACGTTGTTCAACCCCTCTGGGTTGATAAATGGTGGGACGTGACCGCCGGGCGCACCGGGTTTATGACAAGCCTGTATCCGCAACGTAAGCGACAAAAATAAACGTCCATCCAATGCCCGGCGCGCCCGGCGGTCGCGCCCCACCCTTTATGAGAGGCTTTCAACCTTTCGTCTCGTGGCAGAGGTGGAGCTCTGCCACGGGAAGCTTTTGTTATTCGTCGCCGGTGATGATGTTGTATTTGGCGATGGCGTCGCGAAGGGCGTCGAGCGCGGCGCGGGAAGAGATGGTGGCGGAGGTGATGGCGTCGAGTTCGCCGCCGTCTTTTTTGAGGAACCAGTTGGCGGCGGTTTTGCGGTTGGAAAGGGGCAGGCGGAAGTCGTCGGATTTGACCTTTGAGCCGAGGCCGGGGGTTTCGCCGTTGGCGGCGAGGACCTTGAAGGTGTGGAGCGTGGCGTCGGTGGTGAAGCCGACCATGAGGCGGATTTCGCCGCCGTAACCTTTTTGTGAAACGCCTTCGATGGCAAGGGCCTGGAGTTTGCCGGCGGCGTCGAAGGAGGCGAAGCAGGCGGTGTTGTGGAGGTTGGTGAGGACGGGCGCGGGGAGGCTCGCGGGCAGGACGTCCTGCGCGGCGGCGGCGGCGTTTTTGCGCTCGGTTTCCGCAATGACCGGCTTGGTCTTGAGGTTGACGAAGGCGAGGATGGCGGTGCAGATGGCGCCGATGAGGGTGGGAACGAGGATGAGGCGGAGGGGGTTCATGGAATGATGAGGGATGAATGATGGGAGAGGAGGGAAGAGGGAGGAGAGATGAATGATGAAAGATGAGGGATGAATGATGAGAGTTTCATACTTCATCTTTCATTTTTCATCTTTTTCCAAAGGGCTTGCGTTTGGTGGCGCGGTTGATGAGCGGGGTGAGGGCGTTCATGATGAGGATGGCGAAGCTGGTGCCTTCGGGATAGGAGCCGGAGGGAACGGTGCGGATGACCATGGTGAGAAGGCCGCAACCGCAACCGAAGATGATTTGGCCGGAGCGGGTGACGGGACTGGTGACCATGTCGGTGGCCATGAAAAGGGCGCCGAGGAGAAGGCCGCCGGAGAGCAAATGAAAGGAGACGGGCCACGCGGTGGCGGGGAAGATGAATTGGAGCGCGGCGGCGTAAAGGGCGGCGGTGGCGATGTAGGCGACGGGGATGTGCCACGTGATGACGCGGCGCAACAGAAGGTAGGCGCCGCCGAGGAGAAGGGCGAGGGCGGAGACTTCGCCGAGGCAGCCGTTGATGTCGCCGACAAAGAGGCGGGTGAGGAGCGTGGCGTCGCAGTTGAAGGGCAGGGGCTGGCCGAGTTTGAGGGCTTCTTTGGCGACGTCGAGGGGCGTGGCGGTGGTCGTGGCATCGACGACGCTCTGCCACGTGGAGGAGGTCCAGGTGGTCATGGCGCCGGTGCAGGAGATGAGGAGGAAAGCGCGTCCGGCAAGGGCGGGATTGAAGGGGTTGTAGCCGAGGCCGCCGAAGAGTTGCTTGGCGATGACGATGGCGAAAAGCGTGCCGGCGACGGCCATCCATGCGGGAAGCGCGGGCGGGAGGTTGAAGGCGAGGAGGAGGCCGGTGACCACGGCGCTGAGGTCGCCGAGCGTGTTGTCGCGACGTATGAGTTTGCGGCAGGCGTATTCGGCGAGGAGCGCGGTGCCGACGCAGAGGCCGGTGAGGCGGAGGGCGTTCAGGCCGAAGAAGTAAATGGCGGCGGCGAGCGCGGGCATGAGCGCGAGGATGACGTCGAGCATGATGCGCGTGACGGAGGCGCCGGAGTGGTCGTGCGGCGAGGGGCTGACAAGAAGAGGAGCGTTCATGAAGAGGTCGGTTATTTTTTGCGGTTCGCGAGGATGACGGCCTTGGCGCGGCGCATGTGCTGGACCATGGGACGATGGGCGGGGCAGACGAAGGCGCAGGAGCCGCATTCGAAGCAGTCGAGGACGTTGAGGGCTTCGGCGGCGGCGATGTCGTTGGCCTCGATGCACTGGCTGAGCTCCGTGGGCATGAGGGACATGGGGCAGGCGTCGACGCAGCGGCCGCAACTGATGCAGGCCTGGGAAGTGAAGAGGCGCGTGCGGCTGGCGGAGAGGAGAAGCAGACCGGAGGTGGTCTTGCCGGTGGTCGCGGTGGCGTCGGCCTGCGCGAAGCCCATCATCGGGCCGCCGGAGACAAGCTTGCAGAAATCGGGCTTGGCGCCGCCGCAAAAGTCGATGAGCTCGGCAAAGGGCGTGCCGTTCGGGACGAGGAGATTGGAGGGTGTCGCGACGGCGTCGCCGGAGACGGTGATGACGCGGTGCGTGAGCGGCAGGCCGCGAACCACGGCGTTGAAAATCGCGAGCGTGGTCGAGACGTTTTCAACAAGGCAGCCGACGTCCATGGGCAGTCCGCCCGCGGGAACTTTGCGGCCAGTGACGGAATAGATCTGCTGCTTTTCCGCGCCCTGCGGGTAGCACGTGCGCAGGGCCACGACCTGTACGTCGGCGCCGGATTCGGGCGCGGCGTCGATGGCGGCCTGCATGGCGGCGATGGCGTCGGGCTTGTTGTCCTCAATGGCGATGCGGATGGTTTTGGTGTTGAGAATTTTGCGGATAATGCGGCAGCCGGTCCAGATGGCACTGGCGTGCTCAAGCATCATACGGTGGTCGCCGGTGAGATAAGGCTCGCATTCGGCGCCGTTGAGGATCAGCGTGTCGATCGGCTTTTCGGAAGGCGGCGAGAGTTTGACGTTGGTCGGGAAGCCCGCGCCGCCCATGCCGACGACGCCCGCCTCGGCAACGCGCGCGATGAGGTCGGCGGGTTTTGCGGTCGGCCAGTCAATCGGATGAAAGGGCGCGTTGTTGTCGCCGGGTTCCGTCTCAATCACAATCGCCGGCGCCATGCGTCCGAGCGGCGTGACGGCGTTGTCGATGGCGACGATTTTCCCCGCGGCCGGCGCGTGAACCGGCGAGGAGATGAAGCCGCCCGCGTCCGCAATGCGCTGCCCGTACGCGACCATGTTGCCGATGGTGACAATGGGTTTCGCGGGCGCGCCGAGGTGCATCGAGAGCGAGACAGTCAGGCGTTTCGGCAACGGAATTTCGCGCACCGGCAACGCGGCGCTGAAGGCCTTGTTGTCGTCCGGATGGATGCCGCTTTTGAGTGAGAAAGGTGCTTTCATGAAAAATGACTCAAGGTTCATGCGCGGCGGATGCAATGGCCGGGACACTTCGTCATCACATCCTCCGCATTCGCCGGCATCGCCTTCGCGTAGTCGCGTGCCGCGAGGAAATTCGACTTCATCACAAACGCCTCCGGCGCGAGCTTCACGCAGAGCCGGCAGCCGATGCAACCATTCTGGCACGCCTTGCGCACCACCGGCCCCTTCTCCGGCGACGAGCACAACACATGCGCGTCCTCCGCCGCCCGCACCAGTTGAATGATCCGGCGCGGACACGCCGTCACGCAACGCCCGCAACTGATGCACCGCGCCCGGTCCACCACCGCCAGCCCATCCGCAATCGCAATCGCATTCACCGGGCACGCGTGACTGCACGACCCGTAACCCAGGCATCCAAACGCGCACTGCTTGTCCCCGCCCCCGGTCGCCGCCGCCGCCGCACAATCCGCAATTCCATTATACGCGAACCGCCGTCCTGCCACCTTCAGCGAACCCGTGCACATCACCAGCGCCGTCTTCAGTTCGCCCGCCTCGACCGCCACGCCCAGGAACGCCGCAATGTTCTTGCGGTTCACATCGCTGCACACCGGGCACAACGTCACCTCCGCCTTCCCCGCCGCCAGCGCCCTCGCCATGTCCGCGCAACCCGCGAACCCGCACGCGCCGCAATTCACACCCGGCAGCAGCTCCGTCAACCGCTCCACCCGCGGATCCTCCGGCACGCTCAAATAACGCGCCGCCAGCGCCAGCAGCACCCCGCACACCAGCGCAATCGCCGTAATTGCAACAACCGCCTCAATCATAACTACTTCACCAATCCGTTAAAACCCATGAACGCCAGACTCAGCAACCCCGCCGTCACCAGCGCGATCGCCACCCCTTTGAACGCCCGCGGCGGATCCGCCCGCTCGATCTTCTCGCGCAACCCCGTGAAGATCAGCAGCGCCAGCGCAAACCCCGTCGCCGCCGCCAGCGCAAACACCACCGACCGCGGAAACGACGCCAGCGTCTTCTCATTCTGCACATTCATCACCGCCACGCCCAGCACCGCGCAGTTCGTCGTGATCAGCGGCAAAAAAATCCCCAGCGCCGCGTGCAACGGCGGCATGAACCGCTTCATCGCCGTGTCCACCAGCTGCACAAACGCCGCGATCACCAGGATGAACGCGATCGTCTGCAAATAATCCAGCCCGTGCGGCGCCAGCACATACCGGTTCAGCGGCCACGTCACCGCCGCCGCCATCCCCAGCACAAAAATCACCGCGCCCGACATCCCCATCGCCGTCGGAATCCGCTTCGACACACCGAGAAACGGACAAATCCCCAGAAACCGGCTCAACACAAAATTGTTGACCAGGATGGCCCCCAGAATGAGGAGAATATATTCCTTCATAAAACCAACGGCTCCTTTTTCGGTAAACCGCATATCATAACAAAAACCGTTTTCCCCCCGCAAGCGCGGCAAAGCACGGGCAAAACCCGTCGCGCAAATGAATGCGCGCTGTACTTTCCACGCCTGAAACTGTAAACTGGCGTGCTTCATGATTCGAGTCGGCATAGGCTTTGACGCGCACCGCTGGGTCGCGGGCCGCGCGTGTGTTTTGGGCGGCGTGGAAATTCCCCATTCGCTGGGTTTGCTGGGGCATTCCGACGCCGATGTCATCACCCACGCCGTGATGGACGCGTTGCTTGGCGCCGCGGCGCTCGGCGACATCGGCCAGCATTTTTCCGACCGCGACGAACGCTGGCGCAACGCCTCGAGCATCGCCATGCTCCGCCAGGTCACGGCGTTGCTTCGGCAGCACGGCTGGCGCGCCAACAACATCGACGTCGCCGCGCAGGCCGAAGCGCCGCGCCTCGCCCCGCACGTCGCGCAAATGAAACGCAACCTCGCCGACGCCGCCGACCTCGACGAATCCGCGGTCTCTGTCAAGGCCACCACCATGGAGGGCATGGGCGCGGTCGGCCGCAACGAGGGCATGACCGCCATGGCCATTGCCACCATTTTGAAACTCTGACACCATGCAACTCCACTTCTACAACAGCCTCACGCGCAAGCAGGAACCCTTCACGCCGCTCGACGCCAAACGCGTCCGCTTCTACACCTGCGGCCCCACGGTCTACAACTTCGCGCACATCGGCAACTTCCGCGCGTACGTCTTTGAGGACATCCTCCGCCGCACGCTCAAGTTCGCCGGCTATGACGTCTGCCAGGTCATGAACCTCACCGACGTCGATGACAAAACCATCCGCGGCGCGCGCGAAAATCATGTCTCGCTGAACGCCTACACGCAACCCTACAAGGACGCTTTTTTCGAGGACCTCAAAACCCTCCACATCGAGTCCGCCGAATTTTATCCCGCCGCCACCGATCCGAAGTACATTCAGAAAATGATCGCACTCGTCGAGACGCTCATTGCCAAAGGCCTCGCCTACAAATCCGACGACGGCTCTGTTTATTTCAAGGTTGCGGCCTTCCCGAATTACGGCAAGCTGTCGCGCCTCGACCGCTCGACGCTCCGCTCCGGCGTGCGCATCAACAACGACGAATACGAGAAGGAAGGCGTCGGCGATTTTGCCGTGTGGAAGGCGTGGGATCCGGCGGACGGCGATGTTGTCTGGGACGCGCCGTTTGGACGCGGCCGTCCCGGCTGGCACCTCGAATGTTCCGCCATGGGCATGGATCTTCTCGGTGAAACGTTTGACCTTCACACCGGCGGCATCGACAACCTTTTTCCGCATCACGAAAACGAAATTGCCCAGGCCGAAGGCGCCACTGGAAAGCCCTTCGTCCACACCTGGATGCACTGCGCGCACCTGCGTGTCGGCGGCGAAAAAATGTCCAAGTCGCTCGGCAACTTTTACACCCTGCGCGACCTTCTCGCGAAGGGCTGCACCGGTCGCGAAATCCGTTACGTCCTCTTGCAGGGCCAATACCGTCAGCCGCTCAACTTCACCTTCTCCGGTCTCGATGACGCGCGCAAAGCGTTCGAGCGCATTGACGGTTTCGTGGCACGACTCAACTCCTGCCACGCCGCGCAACAACCTGCGCCCTTTGCCGGGACGTTTCTCGCGCAATTCAGCGACGCGATGGCCGACGACCTCAACCTGCCCGAAGCCTTCGCCGCGCTCTTCGGCCTCATCCGCGAAGGCAACGCCGCGCTTGACAAAAACGAACCCGTCGGCGGCGTCATGGAAGCCCTGCAAAGCATCGACCGTGTCCTCGGCGTCATCTTCTGGAACAACGCCAAAAGCGACGCTGAAATTCCCGCCGACATCCAGCAGTTGCTGAACAATCGCGCGCAAGCCCGCGCCGAAAAACGCTGGGCCGATTCCGACACGTTGCGCGACAAACTCCGCGACAGCGGCTGGGACGTCCGCGACTCCAAAGACGGCCAAACTCTTAAACGGATTCCCCGATGAACCGCGGCGTCTTCATCACCTTCGAAGGCCCCGAAGGCTCCGGCAAATCCTCCCACGTGCGCCTCCTCAAGGAGCGCCTCGAAGCCTGTGGCAAACGCGTCCTCCTGACACGCGAGCCCGGCGGCACCACATTCGGCGAAGCGGTCCGCGGCATGCTCCAGCACGACCACGCCGGCGAGCCGCCCGTCGACCGCGCCGAAGTCGCCCTCTTCCTCGCCAGCCGCGCGCAACTTTGCGAGCGCGTCATCCGCCCCGCCCTCGACAGCGGCACGTGGGTCATCTGCGACCGCTTCACCGACTCCACGCTCGCTTATCAAGGTTACGGCCGCGGCTTCGACATCGCCACCCTGCGCATCATGAACGCCTTCGCCACCAACGGCCTCGTCCCCGACCTCACGATTCTTCTCGATGTCTCCCTCGAAACCGGCCTCGCCCGCGTCACGCAGCGCGGCGTTCCCATCGACCGCATCGAGGCCGCCGGCGACGCCTTTCACCGACGCCTCCGCGACGGCTTTCTCGCCCTCGCTGCACAAGAGCCCGCACGCTTCGCGACGCTCTCCTCCGAAGCCCCGCAAGACACCGTCGCCGCTCAAATTTGGGAAACCCTGCAACGCCGCTGTGGCGTGGCAGAGCCCCTGCCACGCCACTAAATGCAACTCGACGACGCCATCACCTTCCTCGCCACCGCGTTCAAAAACCAACGCATGGCGCACGCTTATCTCGTCACCGGCGACACCGACGGCGCGGGCAAAACCTTTGCCGAACGCGCGTTGCAAATGATCTTCTGCAAGGAGAAGGACGGCGGTTGCGGCGCGTGCAACACCTGCCGCCTCGTGCGCGAACGCATGTGGATGGACGCGCTGTGGGTCTACCCTGAAAAAAAATCCCGAGTCATTTCCGCCGAGCAAATGCGCGAGCAACTCATCCACCGCATCAGCCAAACCTCCCTCGCCGGTGGATGGAAGGCCGCTGTCATCGTCGGCGCCGACCGCCTCAACGAAAGCGCCGCCAACGTCTTCCTCAAGACGCTTGAAGAGCCGCCCGACAATACCCTTTTCCTTTTACTCAGCGCCGCGCCGCAAAGCCTCCTGCCCACCATTGTCTCGCGTTGCCAGCGCATCGACCTGCCCCTCCTGCGCCGCCTCGGCGATCCCTGGCGCGCCATGCTCATCAACGTCCTCGCCAAAGACACGGTCGACGGTCCGCTCGGCGGAATGGTCGCGGGCGAAGGCGTCTTCGAGCTCTTCAAGGAGGCCAAGGCGTTCGCCGAAAAAGAAGTTGAGATGGAAGGCAAGGCTCAGTCCAAAGTCGAGATTGAGGACGACGTCATGGACGCGCTTGTCAACGCCCGTTACCGCGAAGTCCGCACCCGCATCCTCGCCGGGGTTCAGGATTGGTATCGCGACATTCTCGTCATGCAGGCCACGGGTGACGCCTCTCTCCTCGCCTATCCCGAATGCGCCGAAACTCTCGCCGCCGCCGCCAAAAAATTCACCCGCAGTCAGGCCATCGCCAGCATCGAGGGCGCCGAATCCATGAACCGCCAGCTCGAGCGCAGCCTGCCCGAAGAAAGCGTCCTCACCTACTGGATGGACCGCCTGAGGTCCGGCGTATGAGCGAATTTCACATCCGTTTTTTCAGTTATGCGCCGCTGCCCATTCCCATTCCCGGCGACCTCATCGTCGAAAGCGGCGACCGCGTTATCGCCGAATTTCTCGGCCATCGCGAAACCGGCGAGCTCCTCCTCCAGGGCCAGGCCATTCCCCTTGCCGGCGAGCGCGTCGTCGAGGATCGCAGCCTGCGCATCCTCCGCTTCGTCTCCAAAAACGACCAGATCCGCATCACCGAAAACGAACGCCTCGCCCGCCTTGCCAGAACCCGCTTCCTCGACATCCTTCTTGAGCGCGGCCTCCGCCTCGTCAAGGTCATCGACGCCCATTATTCTCTCGGACGCGAGCGCCTCATCCTCCGCGTCACCTCTCCCGAAGACATCGACCTGCGCGCCGAATCCACCACCCTTCAGCAACAACTCAAGACCCACGTCGACCTCCGCAAAATCAACCCGCGCGACGCCACCATCATGCTCGGCGGCATCGGCGAATGCGGCCGCACCTTTTGCTGTTGTTCCATGAAAAATCCCGTCGGCAACGTCTCCCTCCGCATGGCCCGCGCCCAGAGCGCCAACGCCAGCCCCGCCGCCTTCCAGGGCGCCTGCGGCAAACTCCGTTGCTGCCTCCGTTTCGAGCACGACAACTACCAGCGCGTCCTCCAAAAACTCCCCGCCCGCGACACCCTTGTCATGACCCCCAACGGCCGAGGCCGCGTCAAGGATCACCGCATCCTCCAGGAGCGCGTCATCGTCGCCCTCGACAGCGGCCGCACCGCGTGCTATCCCGCCGCCGACATCACCCCCGTCTCCGAGAGCGCCAATGAACAAACCCCAACTCCTGTTGATTAACGGCCCCAACCTCAACCTCCTCGGCCTTCGCGAACCCGCCGTCTACGGACGCGAAACCCTCGCCAACATCACCGCCGCCACGCGCCTCCACGCCGAACAGCGCGGCGCCCGCCTCCTCGACTTCCAGAGCAACATCGAGGGCGAGCTCGTGGCACGCCTCCACCTCTGCCACGCCGAACACATCACCGGCGTCATCATCAACCCCGGCGCCTACACCCACACCAGCATCGCCCTGCGCGACGCCATCGCCGCGGTCGCCCTGCCCTGCATCGAAGTCCACCTCTCCAACATCCACGCCCGCGACACCTTTCGCCACACCAGCCTCACCGCCGCTGTCTGCACCGGCCTCATCGCCGGCCTCGGCGCCCGCGGCTACCGCCTCGCTGTCGACGCCCTGCTCGACCTGCAAGACGCAAACAAATAGAGCGTCCCGAACTTTCGCCGGCTTACCTTTGGTATGGACTTTTACGTACAATGGCGGCATAATAAGACTTCAATTCATTTGTGGAGTTTTGTCATGTTAAAACATAAGTATTGGAGGATTGCGTTGTTGGCCGCTGCCGTCATGGGAGGAGTGTGGGCGCGCGCCGCGGACGACGAGGCCGATGTCGTCAAGGAACACCGTGAAACGTATTTCACCGAAGTCCGCAAGCTCGACGCCAAGTACACCGAGCAACGCAAAAACATCGACAAAAAAATGAGCGAGGCCGTCAAGGTTCTTGAGGAGCGTTACGCCGCCCAGGGCAACCTTGAAGGCGTGCTCGCCGCGCGCGAAATCCTCCAGGCCGTCGACGATCCCTTCGAGGAAGTTGTCGTTCCCGCGCGCAACAACATCGACGAATTGAAGCGCGTCCTCGACCAGCGCGAACAATTTTTCAAGACGCTGGACACCGAGGAAACGAAAACGCGCGACGAATTGAAGACCAAGTACATCGCCTTTCTCGAGCGCGTCAAAGGCCAGCTCACCGTCTCCCGCAAAATCGACGAGGCCCTCGCCATCCACAACGAAATCGAGCGCCTAAAGAACGAGCAAAAGCTTGGCCAGAAACTCGCCGCTCCCGCTGTTTCCGCCGCCACGCCGCAGAATCCCCGCCCCACCTTCGTCAACACGCCGCCACCCCCGCGCACACCGCCCGAGAATGCGCGCACCTTCATGACCGAGGCCGACGTCATCGACCAGCTCAAAACCCTCACCGGCACCTCCGTCACCTTCAACGGACGCGTCAAGACGCTGGAAAACGACAACTCCAACCGCGGCTACTTCCTCCTCAACATGGAAGGCGGCATCAAGATCCGCCTCGCCATACCCGACGGCACTGAGCTTGCCAAAAAAGGCGGCGCCTCCATCCTCAAGGTCAAAGACCAGCCCCGATCCTATTACTACACGCCGCCGCCCGGCGAAGAGGTTCTCGGCGTCGGCACCCAGGTCGCGATTCAAACCACCATCGCCAAAGGCGTCGTGCATCACGCCGCGCCCGCGAGCTTCCTGAACGCCGTGCTCATCGGCTCAAGCTCCGCCGCCGCGCGCAGCCGCTTCAAGGCCGATTGCGGCGGCCCTTGCCCCGCGCTGACAAGCCGCTTCTACTCCACGCGCATTTGCGACGTCTGCGGCAACGAACGCACAGACGCACAGGTCATCTACTACTCCACGCGCGACTGATCGCGCCGCGCCGAAACGTTCTGTACATTCCGCGGCGGACGGTGTACATTATGGGCTCTCTCAAAAAGGTGATCTGTCATGTCTGAATCAAAAGAAAACGTCCTTGATCCCATCGTGTCGCTGTGCAAGCGGCGCGGATTCATTTTCCAGAGTTCGGAGGTCTACGGCGGCTTCGCGGGCTTTTGGGATTACGGCCCGATGGGCTGCGAGCTCAAGAACAACATCAAGTCCGCCTGGTGGCAATCCACCGTCCGCCTGCGCGAGGACGTCGCCGGTCTCGACGCGTCGATCATCATGCACCCCGCGATCTGGAAAGCCTCGGGCCACCTCGACACCTTCGCCGATCCAATGTGCATGTGCAAATCCTGCAAGAAGCTCGTCCGCGCGGATCAAACGTGGGACATCTTCGCGGAAAGCGCGATCATGGAAGCCCTGCGCCCGCTCATCACCGACGGACGCGCCGACGCCGGCAAGACCGCCAACTGGTGCAAGGGCCGCGCCAAATCCATCGCCCCCAACCTCTTCGCCGTGGCGAACGCCGAGACGCGCCTCCCCGTCATTTTCGACAAGATTCCCGTTTGCGATTCCGCGCAAACCCTCTACACGCTCCTCGCGCTGCCCGAGGGCGCGGAACACGTTTTGCCATGCCCGTATTGCGGCGGCGAAATGACCGAGCCGCGGCCCTTCAACATGATGTTCAAGACCATCGTCGGCCCTGTCGAAGACCAGGCCAACGCCGCCTACCTCCGCCCCGAAACCGCCCAGGCCATCTTCGCCCAATTCCAAAACATCCTCGCCACCAGCCGCCAGCAAGTTCCCTTCGGCGTCGCCCAGATCGGCAAAAGCTTTCGCAACGAAATCACCCCGCGCAACTACACCTTCCGCTCGCGTGAATTTGAGCAAATGGAGCTCGAATTTTTCATCAAGCCCGACGAAGCCGTCGAGCTCATCCACGGCAACGTCATCACCCTCGCCGACAACCCCGACCTCGCCGAACCCCAGCCCGCGTGGGGTTGGGAAGTCTGGCACAAATACTGGGTCGAGCAGCGCAAAAACTGGCTCATCCACACCGTCGGCCTCCCCGAAAAATCATTCGTCGAATACTGGCAAACCGCCGACGAACTCGCCCACTACGCCCGCGCCTGCGTCGACATCCAATACGCCTTCCCCTTCGGCGTCCAGGAGCTTGAGGGTATCGCCGCCCGCTCCGACTTCGACCTCACACAACACCAAACCCACAGCGGCAAAACCATGGAAGTCTTCGACGAGGCCCTCAAACTCGCCTGCAAACCCATGACCCCCGAAGCCCGCGACGCCTTCACCCAAAAAGTCGAGGCCGACTGGACCCGCCGCGGCAAAGACCCCGCGCTCGCCCGCCAATTCGCCGCCACCCTCTTCGAAGGCAAATACATCCCCCACGTCATCGAACCCTCCGCCGGCGTCGACCGCCTCGCCCTCGCCCTGCTCTGCAACGCCTACGTCGAAGAAACCGTCACCGACGAAAAAGGCAACAGCGAAATCCGCACCGTCCTGCGCCTCAGCCCCAAAATCGCGCCGATCAAAATCGCCGTCTTCCCCCTTGTCAAAAACAAGCCCGAACTCTACGCCAAAGCGCGCGACGTCTTCAAAAAACTCCAGCGCCGCTGGAACTGCTTCTGGGACGAATCCGGCGCCATTGGCCGCCGCTACCGCCGTCAGGACGAAGTCGGCACACCCTTCTGCGTCACCGTCGACTTCCAAACCCTCGACGACAACACCGTCACCCTCCGCGACCGCGATTCCATGCAACAAGAACGCATCAGCCTCGACGCCTTGATTGCCAAACTCGACGACACCCTCCTGTAACCCGCACGCCTCAAAAACCTCCCGTGGCAGAGCATGACCTCTGCCACGGCGTGGCATTTAGGGTGCGCGGCGTTGTTGGAGGATCCAGTCGTAGATATCGGGATCGTCGTACATGCGCCGGTCGTTGTCGTGACCCATGTCGGGATATTCGGTGTAGCGGGTTTCGGCTTGATTGTTGGCTTTGACAAATTCCACAATCTTGCGCAATGGTTCGACAGGCGTCATGTCATCCTTTGCTCCGTGGAAAAACCAGACGGGCACGTTGGTGATCGGCGCGGCGTCTTCGGGTTTTCCGAATGCGCCGGACGGCAGCAACGCGGCGAAGCGTTCGGGGTATGTCGCGCCGACGATTAACGTGCCGTGGCCGCCCATGCTGTGGCCGGTCAGACAAATGCGATCCGGGTCGATGCGGTATTTTTTTGCGACGTCGTCGAGCACTTCGATCACAGCGGACGGTTCCCAGCCGATGCCGTCGCGCTGGTGGAAATATTGCGGCGCCACGAGGAGGAAGGGCGGGTTCTCGCGGATGATGGGATTGCGGCGCGGACCCCGGGGGTTGTCGTCCAGTTGGTCGAGCGGGGCGGAGGAGTTCGAACCGTGGAGAAAGATGACAACAGGCCAGCGTTTTTCGGGATCCGCGTCGTAGTCGCGCGGCGTGATCACGTCGTAGTCGTACATCGGCGCCTGGTCGCCGAACTTTCGTTGCAGCGCGAAAATTTGGGAGTCGTGGCGCCGTCCGGGGCGTTCCAGCGGAGCGGGCAGGCGTTGGCCGTTGATTACCGCGTCGGGCATTTCGGCGAGGCCGGCCAGCATGGTGGCGGCGTGTGGATTTGCGTGCAAGGCGTCGAAAAAAATCCAGCGCATATCGCCGCTGACCACTTCGTTTGGATCGTTGGCGAAGAGTGCGTCGGCCACGCCCAGCCCGGACGGAATGCCGTCGAGACGGAACTTCATGTTCGCCATCCACCACCGGCCGCCGTTGAACGCGTCGGGGTTGGGAATGCGATAGAGCGTGAAGTAGCGACGCGTGCTTTCGCCGAACGCGGTCACCTCGACAACGGCGCTGTAACGGCCGGGTTTTTCCGCCTTGGTGACGGGGTTCTGATCGGCGTCAAAATAGCCGAGAATTTTGAGTGTGTATTCGCCGGCGCAATCTTCGGCCAGATTTGGATTTTCGAAATCAATGGGCGGCAGGGTTTCGCCCGCGAAAACCGCGGGGAAGGGGCGAATGTCGAGCCGCTGAAACGCCTTTTTGCGCGTGTCGGCGAGGGTGTAGATGGGGAGCGTTTTCACCACGCCGTCGACGGCGGTGACGGTCAAGGTTTTCCAATTTGCCTGCGACGGTACGGGCAGCGGCAGGGTGAACACGCCCTCACTCCAACCGTCGCGCGCGTCGCCGAGCGCCAGGCTGCCGCGCGTTTCGCCGTCGATCGCCACACTGAGCGTTTGACCCGCGCGGGTCGCGTCGGCCATTGCGCGAACGGATACGCGGCGGAAGAGCGGACACTCCACGCCCGCGGCCATTGTCTCCGCCACCGACGGCGCGACGGCGAGACGCACGGGGTGCATCGGACGCGGACCGTCGCCACCTGCGGAAAGCGGAAACCACCGCGCGAGCCGGCGTCGTCCGAGCGCGTAGTTGTTGATCTGCACCTGGACGCCAAGCTCCAAGCCTTCCTTCGCCTCCACATCCAAATGCGTCCACGGCGCGATGAGATCGACGACGTAACCGTTGTCCGTGCGCGTCACCGCATACGGCGGCGCCGGGAGTGGCGGCGGCATGGCCGACGGTTCGCGCCACGGATAGTCGAGGCGGTAGTCGTAAACGACAATGCGCGGTTCGGGGAAATGCTCGGTCGAACCGGGCGCGACAATGTATTGCAAACGGTAGTTGCCCATGTCGGCAACCCGGGCGAAAACAATTTCAACCGAATCGCCGCGCCAGATTTCCGCATTCTCCTCCGGCGTGGTGTCGCGCACCTCGACGCGAACGCGCAACCCTTCGTCTGTCCAACCCAGACGGAAACGGGCGGCGGCGGCATCGGGGTGCGCAACGCCCTCCTCGACATCGACCACAGCGTCGACGCGAAATCCCTGGTCGCACCACGTGCCTGATCCGACCGGAAGTCCGTTCAGACGGGGAATGTCGACAATGTCAGCGGCGACCGCGGCGGCGGCAAGCATCATGGGCATGATGAACGCGGCGCCGCGCATTGCGCAAAGGTGCAGTGCTTTTTTCATGGGTTGTCTCGCTTGGTTTTGCGGTTTCGACGAAAACGAGGAGGACAATAAACAAGTCACGGTTTCGTCCAAAAATAGTCACGTGACTAAAATACCAAAGCAAGCGGGTGCGGTCAACGGACAAACCGGAGCAACGGTACAAAATCAGTCGGGATTTCATTGAGGCATGACGGTCATGGTCATTATGGAGTGCGGCGATTCATCGCCGCTTTTCCGTTTGCAAAGTATTTTCGGCAATCATGTTGACGGCGCTGGTTTCACGCGACATGAAAGTACGGCAGGTGCTTCGGCTCAGCGAAAAGCGGCGATGAATCGCCGCACACCATATACGCAATGAAGGAGCAGGTAAATGTTGAGCGTGTGCGTAAGATGAATCCATCGAAATTGACTTGCCCTTTCAGGGCGCGATTTGTTGTTTTATGTTTTGACCCAGGGCGTTGCCTGGGCTGACATGACCTGCCCCGTTGGGGCGCACGAATGCCGCGACGCAGGGCGTTGCTCCGCGTCAGTGATGCAAGGCTTTCAGCCTTTTGAATGCGGTGGCGTGGGCGGCGTCCGGGCCCGCCCCACAGGGTATACAGACAATGTCAACCACGGGGAGGGTGTACAACCAAGCCCCAGGGTTCGCG
>JAVBOU010000198.1:0-3590 GCA_031550185.1 Kiritimatiellia bacterium
CCTTGCAATACCTCCCGCTTGGCCGTTGCAATAACGCGGCCCCGCTCATGCAAAAGGTCGCCGGAATACCCGACAATCGTCATTTCAAAGCGCGATTCTCATCTTCATTATTTTCTTTCCCAACTTCGTCGCGACGATACACCATCCGCGACGTCCAGAATATTTATGACTTCGCGCGCCGCGGCTGCTTCGCGCAGCGTGACTACCTCTATTCCGAGATCGAGCGCACGTATCCGATCCTCTCCGTCTGCGTTGACCGCCGCGCCTCCGCCATCTCGCGCCGCGACTACGCGGTCGCCGCCACGGTCACCAAAAGTGACAAGGCCAACACCGGACTGGCCGACGAGCAGAAGGCATGACTGGACCGATTCCTCGCCACGTGCGACAACCTCCCCGACGCCCTGGATGTCCATCCGCCGCAGATCGCCGCGAACCTGCCCTTGCAAGGCGGCAACGCCACTGCCAAGCCCGGTGGGCTGGACGTTTGACGAAAGGGTCTGCCCCACGATCAGCTTTGAAATTTCAAGGTTGCAACATTCGATGAAGGATTTGTAATGATCGCCGGAGGTGTTCGCGGCCTGCACAATCTCCGCCTCCGTGCTCGCGGACACCACGATGCCGCCCAGTTTCTGCGCCACGCGGAAGGCGCGTTCCAACACGGCGCGGTCTTCCTTTTTCGTATACTTGCCTTTCAGGAAGGGTTGGCCGTAGCGCTCCAGGAATTGCGCCCACCATTGGCGGCTCATGGTGCGCAGCAGCCACCAGAAGAGCAGCGCGCGCATCGGTCCGCCCCACGTGTCCGGCGTCGGCATTCCTCCCCTGTGTGCACGACGCCTACACGCACAACTCCGCAGGAAGCGAATTCACCTTCGAGGTGCAACATCCCGGCACTCCCGTCCACTTCTTCCACGCCGTGATCGTCAAATAAAAAACCGCCCGTGGCAGGACTCCACCTCTGCCACGGGCAACTTTCCAACAACGTCAACGGTCGCGACAATGTGCCGCAACCGCACTTCCGGAGACTCGGATCATCTGTCAGATCTCGCGTGTCCGGCGTCCTTCAACCACCAGCAAGGGAGATGTCCAACCACTGTAACTGTTCAAACCTGTAGTTTATTTTGTGTCCAACGTGGCAGTGCAAACTGCCACGTTCTTTGTGTCCGCAACTTGCATGTTGTTGTAAAACAACTGTCGTTTTACCGTCGAAAGTGGCACGTTGCAACCTCTGCCACATCATCACGATCTTGCCCCAACGAGGCTGGCATAAATCAAAGAAGGTCATGAAAAAGTTGCCCATGACGCTTGAAGAGGTAACGCTCATCCCATTTCAGGACGCAGGATCGTTGCCGCACGAGGATAAGACGCGCAGGGAATGTGTACTTTATTTCGTCTGCTGGGCGTGGAGGTCGGCAAAGTAGCCGGCGCGCTTGAGAAGTTCCTGCGGAGGGCCGAGTTCGGTGAGGCGGCCGTTTTCGAGGATGGCGACGCGGTGGCATTTGAGGGCCATGCTGGTGCGCTGCGAGACGATGACGGCGGATTTTTGAGGGGTCATCATGCGCGCGAGGGAGGCTTGGATTTTGCGTTCGGTTTCGGCGTCGAGCGCGGAGGTGCAGTCGTCGAGGAGCAGGATGTCGGCGTTGGCGAGCAGGGCGCGCGCAAGGGAGAGGCGCTGGCGCTGGCCGCCGGAAAGGGTGGCACCCTTTTCGCCGATGATGGTCTCATACTTGACGAGCTGGCTCATGATAAAAGCGTGGGCCTCGGCGGATTGCGCGGCGTCCATGACGGCGCGCGGGGTGGCGTCGCGGCGGCCGTAAAGGATGTTGTCGCGGATGGTGCCGCTGAGGATTTGGGGGTCCTGCGGGACGAGGGCGATGTGGCGGCGGAGGTCGTGGAAGGAGAGTTCGGTGAGCGGGATGTCGTCGAGCAGGACGCGGCCCTCGGAGGGGTCGTAGAGACGCGCGAGGAGTTGGAGGAGCGTGGTCTTGCCGGAACCGGAGGGCCCCATGACGCAGAGCCATTCGCCGGGCGGGATGGTGAGGGAAATGTCGGCCAGCGCGGGCGGCGTGTTGGGGAAGAAGCGGTGGGTGACGCGGTCGAGCTGGAGTCCCCTGGTGCGGAAAACGGGGAAGTCGCGCGTGACCGGCGCCTCGAGGATTTCGGCGGAAGTCTGGAACGTGGCGGTGATGCGCTGGAGCACGACGAGGAGGTTGGACATGTGGATCGCGGCCATGGTGATGGTGACGACCGGCATGAAGAGGTTCATCACGGCGGTATGGATGTACATCATTTGCCCGACGGTCATCTTGCCGCGGATGACCTCGACCGCGCAGGCGATGAGCAAGGCGCGCGTGGTGCAGGCGGAGATGAGGTCGGCGGTGCGGTTCATGCCCGCGGAAAGGTGCTGCTGGTGGAGCGTGTCGCGCAGGAGGCACGAGGAGAGGCGGCGGAAATTGAGGCGCTCGGTGAGCTGGCGCGCGTAGGCGGTGATGGCCTTCATCGCGTCGAGTTTTTGCGAGACAAGCCCCCAGAGGCAGGCGTTGGTGTGGCGGATTTCGCGGTTCGCGTCGCGCACCCGCACGCGGACCGGCGCAAGGACGAGCGCGTACGGGATCATCGCCAGCAGCACGACCACGGCCATGCGCCAGTCGAGCACCGCGACGATCGCCAGCCCCACGATGAACATGATGACCTGGCTCGTGACGTCGATGAGCAGCTCCATCAGACGGTCGCGCACCATGCCCACGTCGCCGAGGATGCGCGACATCAGGCGGCCCGGCGTGTGCGTGAGGTGGAAGCGCGTGGAGAGCGCGATGATCTTGTCGTGAATGTCCTGGCGCAAATGCGCGATGATCAGCGTCGAGATTTTCGCGCGCAACACCTGGCTCGCGCGCGTCGCGTAATTGAGGAAGAAGAGCGTGGCCATGTAAATGATGAAGATGCTCAGCAGCTTGCGCGACGCCCAAACCGGCGGCTGCGGCCGGCCGAGCCGCGTGCTCTCCGAATCCACCGCCACGCCGGACTCATGCGGCGCCGGCGCGTCGCTGTGCGGCTGCGCGGTTGGCATGGCGTGCGTGGCAGAGGGGTCGGCCCTGCCACGGAGCGACGACGCCTCGCCGTGCGGCGCCGCCTTCGCCTCCGCCGCGGGCTGTCCCACGAGGAGGATGTCGTCAACCACCAGCCGCGTGTAATACCCCTGCAAATACGCCGAACACGCGTTGAGCGTAACCAGCACGATGCACAGCAGCAAGCTCCACTTGTACGGCCAGACATAGCGCCTGATAAAATCAAAAATCAGCGACGCCGCGCCCTTGTCGCCAAAATGTTCGCGCGGCGGGCGGTATGCGATGGCTCTGTGTTCGTTGCGTGGCACGTGACAGTGAAACAAAAAATTACGTTGTGGGGGGGGAGAGGTTATGCCACCCCCCAACAAAGAAAGAGAGGGTTTTAACGAAGCGCGCGCCCCTGCTGGTCGCCAACGGGGGGCGTTGTAACTCGCTCGCGGTTGCGGGCGCGCGCAGCTTGAAACCGCTAACCTTCTTTGTTGTGGGGGGGCACAACCTCGGCCCCCCCACAACGTAATTTTTTGTTTC
>JAVBOU010000091.1:0-11689 GCA_031550185.1 Kiritimatiellia bacterium
TTGTCGCTTGCGTTGCGGATACAAGCTTGTCCTAAGCCCGGCGCGCCCGGCGGTCGCGCCCCACCCATATAATTTTTTCACGCAACATGTTTTCAACATGTCACCAAAACGCCAGCCGCAATAATTGAAAACATGCCGGGAATTTGTTAGCGGAAGAAGATTGTTCAACCTTTTCGAGGTGCCAATGCGTCTTGTGGCGTGGCAGAGGTCGTGCCACGCCACGGGCGGCTTTTGGTGTTTTTCGCATTGGTTTGTTAATGACTTTTTTCTTCGATTATGGTATTATTACGCTTTATTTGCCGGCTTTATATCTGAAGCGGGCGCGTGAGTGGATTTTATGGAAATTGACGACAACGCCGCGGCGCCGGAGAGCGCGAACGACCACATCAACATTGAGGACGAGATGAGTTCGTCGTTCATCGATTATTCGATGAGCGTGATCATTTCGCGCGCGCTGCCGGATGTGCGCGACGGCTTGAAGCCGGTGCACCGCCGGGTGCTGTACACGATGGACGAGCTGGGCAACACGCACAGCAAGCCGTACAAGAAATCCGCGCGCGTGGTCGGTGACACGATGGGTAAGTATCACCCGCACGGCGACCAGTCGATTTATGATGCGCTGGTGCGGTTGGCGCAGGATTTTTCGATGCGTTACCCGCTGGTGCAGGGGCAGGGGAATTTTGGTTCGATCGACGGCGATCCGCCGGCGGCGATGCGTTACACGGAAGTGCGCATGAACCGCCTGGTGGAGGAGATGCTGGAGGATCTGAACAAGGACACGATCGACTTCGGCCCGAACTACGACGAGTCGTTGCAGCAGCCGCTGGTGTTGCCGTCGAAGTTGCCGAATCTGCTGTTGAATGGCTCGACGGGTATTGCGGTGGGCATGGCGACGAATATTCCGCCGCACAATTTGTGCGAGCTGGTGGACGGCATCACGCATCAGATCGACAATCCGGATTGCACGGTGGATGACTTGATGCAGTTCATCAAGGGCCCGGATTTTCCGACGGGCGCGACGATTTGCGGGATGAAGGGGATTGAGGCGATGTATCGCACGGGTCGCGGCCAGATGATGGTGCGCGGCAGGGCGGAGATCATCGAGGAGAAAAACCGCGAGGTGATTCTTCTCACCGAGCTGCCTTACGCGGTGAACAAGGCGAACCTGATTACGACGATCGCGGACCTCGTGAACGCGAAGGAGATCGAGGGCATTTCGGACATCCGCGACGAGTCGTCGGGCGAGGGCATCCGCGTGGTGATCGAGCTCAAGCGCGGGGCGATGGCCCAGGTGGTGCTGAACCATCTGTACAAGCGCACGCAGTTGCAGACGACCTTCGGCGCGATCATGCTGGCGATCCATCAGGGCCGGCCGAAGATCATGGATTTGAAGGAGATCAACCAGTGCTGGATTCAGCACCGCTTTGAGGTGATCACGCGGCGCACGCGGTTTGAGTTGAACAAGGCCGAGGCGCGGCGCCACATTTTGGACGGCCTGCTGAAGGCGCTCGACCATCTCGATGAAATCGTGCGGCTGATTCGCGGCGCGCCGAACCGCGACGCGGCGCACGCGGCATTGCTCGCGCAATTTGGCTTCAGCGAAAAGCAGGCGGACGCGATCCTCGAAATGCGTCTCTACCAGCTCACCGGACTGGAGCGCGACAAGCTCGAAAATGAGTTGCGCGAGTTGCTCCAGCGCATCGACTACCTGCGCGGATTGCTCGAGTATCCGGAGCGCATCTACAACCTCATCAAGGACGACCTTCAAATGTTGCGCGACAAGTATGGCGACGCGCGCCGCACCGAGCTCGTCCCGCTCGAGGGCGAGGTCAACATGGAGGACCTCATCGCCGACGCGCCGTGCATCCTCACGCTCTCGCACAAGGGCTACATCAAGCGCGTCCCGCTCGACACGTACCGCGAGCAAAACCGCGGCGGCCGCGGCATCTCCGGCGCGACCACGAAGGAGGAGGATTTCATCGCCACGCTTTTCCTCGCCGAGACGCACGACACGTTGCTCTTCTTTACCAACCTCGGCCGCGTTTACGCCGCGCGCGCCTTCGAAATCCCGGAAGCCTCGCGCACCTCCTCCGGCAAGGCGCTCGTCAATTTGCTCGAACTGCGCGACGGCGAAAAGGCCGCGGCCATGCTGCGCATCCGGCGCTTCAGCGACGACCAGTTTGTCTTCTTCGTCACGGAGCACGGCACGATCAAAAAGACCCGCCTTTCGGATTACAAAAACGTTCGCCGCGACGGCATCATCGCCCTCAACATCGAGGAGACCGACCACCTCATCGACGTCCGCCTCACCAGTGGCTTTGACCAGATCATCATGGTCACTGCGCAGGGCATGGCCATCCGCTTCCCTGAGGACCAAGTCCGTCCCATGGGCCGCGGCGCCACCGGCGTCAAGGGCATCGACCTTGCGAGCGGCGACACCATTCGCGGCTTCGACATCGTCCGCGAAGACCTCTCCTTCCTTATCGCCACGTCCAACGGCTACGGCAAGCGCACCGCCTTCGACGCCTTCCGCGTCCAGAAGCGCGGCGGCAAGGGCCTTATCGGCATCCAAACCTCCGAGCGCAACGGCGAGGTCGTCGCCGCTGCCGCGGTTCACGATGACGATTCTCTTATCATGGTCACCGCCAACGGCATGATGGTGCGCTCGCCTCTCGGCCAGGTGCGCGTCATCGGCCGCAACACCCAGGGCGTCCGCCTCATCAACCTTGACGACGGAGACCAGCTCGTTTCCGCCTCCGTCATCCACCCCGAGGACGGCGATGACACGCCGCCTCCCGCGGAAGAATCCGCACCCGACAATTTAAACCCCAAGGATCCCCAATGACCACAGCCATCATCGTCGCCGCCGGCAAAAGCGAGCGCATGGGCGAAAACCTCGACAAGGCTTTTATCGCCCTCGGTCCCCGTCCCGTCGTCGCCTGGTCACTTCTCGCCTTCCAGCAATGTTCCGACATCGACAAGATCATCCTCGTCGTCCGCAAGGAGCAGCTCGTCGCCGCCAAGGGCATCGTCAACATGTTCGGCCTCTCCAAAGTCTCCCAGATCATTCAGGGCGGCTCCCGCCGGCAGGACTCCGTCCTCCGCGGCATCGAGGCCGCGGACCCGGACACGCGCCTCTTTGCCATCCACGACGGCGCGCGTCCCTGCGTCTCGACCGACCTCATCAGCGCCACGATCCAGGCCGCCCGCAAGCACGGTTCCGGCATCGCCGCCACCCGCGTCACTGACTCGCTCAAGACCGTCGACCGCGGCGGCAACATCTCCGGCGCCGTCGACCGCGCCAACGTCTGGGCCGTCCAAACCCCACAGGTCTTCAAGGCCGACCTCCTCAAGCGCGCCTACACCGAACTCGGCAAAGGCAAGACCGAAGCCACCGACGACGCCGCCGCCGTCGCCCTTCTTCCCGACGCCCCCGCGCTGCGCCTCGTCGAATGGACCAAGCCCAACATGAAAATCACCATTGTCGAAGACCTCTCCATTGCCGCCTTGTTGTTGCGCATACAAGGATAAACATTGAATGATGCAAAATCCCAACACTTCATCCTTCATCCTTCATCTTTCCTAATTACAACCCATGGACCGTCGCTTTGCCATACTCGGTGACATTCACGCCAACATCGACGCCCTTCAAGCCGTCGTCGAGGACGCCAAAACCCAGGGTGTCACCGACTTCGTCTGCGTCGGCGACATCGTCGGTTACAACGCCGCCCCCAGCGAATGCATCAAGCTCGTGCGCGAGCTTGGCATGCTTTGCGTCCGCGGCAACCACGACCACTATTGCCACGCCAACGAATCCCTCAGCGACTTCCAGCCCACCGCCGCCAGCGTCATCGACTGGACCCGCCGCGCCCTCAACGAGGACGACTCCCGCTGGCTTGGCGAGCTACCCCTTTCGCGCATTGTCTCCGGCCTTTTCACCATCGTCCACGCCACGCTCGACATGCCCGAAAGCTGGGGTTACGTTTTCGACGCCTTGGAAGCCGAATCCCACTTCACCTACCAGAACACCATGCTCTGCTTTCATGGTCACACCCACGTGCCCATCATTTTCGAGAAAACCGGCGGCCGCGTTTTCCGCACCGATCCTGCCCGCGTTCGCATCAAGCTCGGCACCAAATATTTTATTAACACCGGTTCCGTCGGCCAGCCCCGCGACGGCGACTCCCGCGCTTCTTATTTGATCTATCACGCCAAACCCCGCGAAGTCGAATTTCGTCGCGTCGCCTACGACATCGTCACCGCCGCCGCCCGCGTTCGTCGCGCCGGCCTCCCCGAACGCCTCGCCCACCGCCTTGAAACCGGCAAGTAAGGCAAGACAGACATTCTACTTCGCTTCGCGCACCAGCTTGAGCAAGTCATCGACATGTGCGGTCGCCAGGCATTCGACAGTGTCGGCGGCGCCGTAATAAATTTTCACCTCGCCGGAGTCTTCGAGGATCATGCCGCCGGGAAAAATGACGTCGTTGCGGAAGCCGCCGGTGTGTTCATACGCGGCGTCTTCGGGCGCGAGAAGGGGTTGCCTGCAGAGGCCAATGACTTTCCATGGTTCGTTGAGATCAAGGAGCATGAGGCCGGCGGTGTAGCGTTTTTTCCACGTGGCTTCCCAGCCGTTTTTGCCGCGCGAATCGTCGCGGTCAACGGCGTGGAAGGTGGTGAGCCAGCCGTGCCTGGTTTTGACCGGCGGCGCGGCGGGACCGATTTTGTCGTTGGCAAAGGGGACGTCCTCGACGCCGAGCACGAGCTGATGATTGCCCCAGTACGCGAGGTCGGGGGAGTCACCGAACCAAAGATCGAAACGGTCGCGTCCGCGGCTGTAAACCGGAAAGGGGCGTTCGAGACGGGCGTATTTGCCGTTGATTTTTTCGGGGAAGAGCACCATGTTGCGATTGTCGGGGACGGAAAGGGAGAGAATCTCGAAACGCTCGAGGTCGTCGGTGACACCGATGCCGCCGCGAACGCCGTGGGCGGTGTCCATGGCAAAGCAGATGTAACAGCGGTTGTCGATGACGGTGAGGCGCGGGTCGTAAATGCGTGAGATTTCGGCGTCCTTGACGTGGAGCCAGGGCTTCGGCGCGACCTCCCACGCGATGCCGTCGCGGCTGAAGGCGAGGCCGAGATTGGTGCCGTCGAAACGCGTGTCGCCCTCGCGTCCGAAGTCGTTGCGGAAGCACATGACGTAGCGGCCCTGGAATTTGGCGACGCCGGCGTTGAAGATGAGCGTGGCGGGGTAGGGGACGTCCTTCGCGGTGAGGACGGGGCTGGCGGCGTGGCGGCGGATGAAGGCGTCGCCGACAGCGGGAATGGAGGCGGGAAGTGGCGTGTTCATGGTGTTCCAGCGTAGCGAAAATGTACGGCGGTGGCAACGGCGATTTTTTATGCTACACTTTCGCCATACATGAACGCACCGAAAAGGAAACGACTCTTGAAACCTTTGCTCATTCTTCTTTCCGCGCCGTCGGGCGCAGGCAAAAGCACGCTCTGCGACGCGCTGCTCGAACGCTATCCGGAAATCACCTATTCGATTTCGTGCACGACGCGCGAGCCGCGCGGCATGGAGGAGGATGGCGTGGATTACTTTTTTTTGTCGCGGAAGGAGTTTGAGACGAAGATCGCGGAAGGCGCGTTCCTCGAGCACGCGGTCGTGCATGGCAACCTCTACGGCACGCTGAAGGCGCCGGTCTACGAGGCGTTTAAGGAGGGCAATTCGATCCTCATGGACATCGACGTGAAGGGCGCGGCGCAGGTGCGCGCGACGCTGGCGAAGTTGCCGCCGGACGATCCGGTCCGCAACGGATTTTTGGACATTTTTATTTTGCCGCCGGACCTTGAAACGTTGCGCGCGCGGCTGGAGTCGCGCGCCGAGGATTCGTCCGCAGTGATCGAAAAGCGCCTCCACAACGCGCAGGCGGAAATGGCGGAGGCCCACGCGTACCGCTACCGCATCACCAACGACGATCTGGCCATGGCGATCAAGGAACTCGTCTCGCTGGTCGAGCACGCCGCCGGGAGGTTGTGATGAAACACATCGTACTCGGCGTCACGGGCTCGATCGCGGCGTACAAGGCGTGCGAGCTCGCGCGCTTGATGATGAAGGCAAAGTGGAGCGTTCACGTTATCATGACCGCGAATGCGCAAAAATTTGTCACGCCGCTCACGTTCCAAACGCTCTCGCGAAATCCGGTCGGCACCGACGCCTTCGCGGCGATCGCAAACTGGGAACCCGAACACATCGCGCTCGCCGAACGCGCGGATCTTTTCGTCGTTGCGCCATGCACCGCCAACTGCGCGGCCAAGCTCGCGCATGGCATCGCCGACGACCTGCTCACCTCCACCGCGCTCGCCTGCCGCGCGCCGCTCGTCCTCGCGCCCGCGATGAACGACGGCATGTGGGACAACCCCGCCACGCAGGACAACCTCGAAACGCTTCGCCGCCGCAACGCCGTCATTGTCGATCCCGGCAACGGCGAGCTCGCCTGCGGTTCGTATGGCAAAGGCCGCATGGCCGACCCGCAACGCATCTTCGAACACCTCCAAAAAATCCTCGCATCATGATCACACGCATCCTCCCGCTGCTGCGCGGAACCCTCCGCCGCGGCAACACGCTCCCGCGCCTTATCACCACCTCGCTGCCGCAATTCGACCCCGCGCTCAGCGACGAGCAACTGCTCGCGCAACTTCAAAACGCAGCCGTGGCAGAGGTCACGCCCTGCCACGAACACCGGCCCGGACGCGTCTCCGGCAAGATCGCATTCGTCACCGGCGCCGCGCAGGGATTCGGCCTCGAAATCGCCACCGCGCTCCACAACGAAGGCGCGTATGTGATCCTCGCCGACCTCAACCTCGCCGGCGCGCAGGCCGCCGCGCAAAAGCTCGACGGCGCCCTGGCCGTCAGCATCAACGTCGCGCACCCCGACAGCGTGCGCGACGCCATCGCCGCCGCGGTCCGCGAGTTTGGCGGCATCGACCTCTTCGTCAGCAACGCCGGTGTGCTAAAAGCCGAAAGCGTCAAGACGCAGCCGCTTAAGGATTTTCAGTTCGTCACGGACATCAATTACACCGGCTTCTTCATTTGCAGCCAGGCCGTCGCGCCCGTCATGGCGCGCCAGCATCTCGCCGCACCCAACGCGTGGTTCGACATCATCCAGATCAACTCCAAATCCGGCCTGCAAGGCTCCAACAAAAACGCCGCGTACGCCGGCAGCAAATTCGGCGGCATTGGCCTCGTGCAAAGTTTCGCCTACGAGCTCGTCGTCGACCACATCAAAGTCAACGCCATTTGTCCCGGCAACTTTTTCGACGGCCCCTTGTGGTCTCATCCTGAAAACGGACTCTTCGCACAATACCTGCGCACTGGAAAAGTTCCCGGCGCGAAAACTCTCGACGACGTCAAACGTTTTTACGAAAGCAAGGTTCCCATGCTTCGCGGCTGCACCGCGCCCGACGTCATGCACGCGCTCTACTACCTCGTCGACCAGTGTTACGAAACCGGCCAGGCCCTTCCCGTCACCGGCGGCCAGGTGATGCTCAATTAAATCTTGTGGCCATTTTGAACCACGAATGACCACGAATAAACACGAATTTTCTTTGCCATTCGCGACTCAATCCACAACGCCACAAAGCAAACCATCTTTGCGCTCCTTTGCGTCCTTCGCGCCTTTGCGTCAAACCACGTTGTTGCGTTTGTCATTCGTGTTCATTCGTGGTTCAATCCTTGTGGCACGCCACGCGGGAGTGTGGTATCTTGTTGCGTGATGTTGGAGAGGAAAAATTGATCACACGACACAAGGAGCGGTTCATGAAACGGAAGTTGCGGATGGGCATGGTCGGCGGCGGAATCGGCGCGTTTATCGGGCCGGTGCATCGCATGGCGGCGACGCTGGACGGCGAGGCGGAACTGGTCGCCGGCGCGTTTTCGTCGGACGCAAAAAAATCGAAGGCATCAGGCGAGGCGTTGTTCCTGGACCCGAAGCGCGTCTACGCCTCGTGGCAGGAAATGGCCAAGGCGGAAGCGAAGCTGCCGGAAGGCGAGCGCATTGATTTTGTGTCGATCGTGGTGCCGAATTTCGGTCACTATGAGATCGCGAAAACGTTTCTCGAAGCGGGCTTTCATGTGGTGTGCGACAAGCCGGCGACCTTCTCACTCGCCGAGGCGAAGAAGCTGAAGAAGATCGTGGAGAAGAGCGGAAAGCTGTTCGTGTTGACGCACAATTACACTGGCTATCCGATGGTGAAGCAGGCGCGCGACGTGGTGCGCAGCGGCCGGCTGGGCAAGCTTTTGAAGGTGGTGGTGGAATATCCGCAGGGCTGGATGGCGGCGCTGGTGAACGCGCCGGAGAACGCGATCGGCGCATGGCGCATGGATCCGAAGCGTGCGGGCGTTTCGTGTTGCATGGGCGACATTGGCACGCACGCGGAAAATCTCGTGCGCTACATCACGGGTCTTGAGATCGACGAAATGTGCGCGGATCTCACGGCGTTTGTTCCGGGCAACAAACTTGAGGACGACGGCAATGTGCTGATCCATTACAAGGGCGGCGCGCGCGGCGTGTTGTACGCGTCGCAGATTTCCGCGGGCGAGGAGAATCCGCTGAAAATCCGCGTCTATGGCGACAAGGCGGGACTCGAGTGGCGTCAGGAGGATCCGAATTATTTGCTGGTGAAGGATCCGGGCGGTGATTTCAAACGTTACTCGCGCGGCAACTCGAATTGCTGTGCCGCGGCGCGCGCGGGTTCGCGCATTCCGTGGGGACATCCGGAGGGGTTTATCGAGGCATTCGCGAATCTCTACCGCGAGGCGTTCCGTGGCATGCGCGAAATGGCCGCCGGCAAGACGGCGCCGGTGTTGGATGTGCCGGGCATCGACGATGGCGTGGCGGGCATGGCGTTCATCGAGACCTGCGTCGCGAGCGCGAAGTCGCAAGCGAAGTGGGCGAAACTGAAGAAGTGAACGGTTATCCGCAGATTAAACAGATGCACATGTTGTTTATAATCTGTTCCATCTGCCTCATCTGCGGTTCAAAAAACACCACCAACAACACACAAGGATTTTTTATGGCAACACGAATTGGCATCATTGGCGCGGGCGGAATGTCCGGCTATCACGTTGAAGGATTTCGCGCGGCAGGCGCGGAGGTCGTCGCGCTTGCGGACGTCAACGCGGCGGCGGCGGAGAAGACCGCGGCGCGCTTGAAGATTGCGAAGAGCTACGGCTCGGTCGAGGACATGCTCGCGAAGGAGCAGCTCGACGGCGTCTCGATCATCACGCCGAACAAGTTCCACAAGCCCCTCGCCATCCAGGCGCTCACGGCAGGCAAGCACGTTTTCTGCGAAAAGCCGCCCGCACTCTCCGCGCAGGAAATGACCGAAATGGCCGCGGCCGCGAAGTCCGCGAACAAGCGCCTCATGTTCAACTTCAACAACCGCGCGCGTCCTGAATCCTATGCGATGAAGGCGTACCTCGCGAACGGTTGCGTCGGCCGCATCAATTCCGCGCAAGCGCTCTGGATTCGCCGCACGGGCATTCCCGGTTTTGGCGGCTGGTTCACGACCAAGACGCTCTCCGGCGGCGGGCCGGTCATCGACCTGTTGCACATGCTCGATCTCGCGCTCTACTTCATGGATTACCCGGAGCCCGAATGGGTCATGGCCGCGACGTTTGACGACTTCATCGGCGACAAAACTTTCAAGGGTCCGTGGGGCATTCCCGACGTCGCGCAAGGCGTCACCGACGTTGAGGCCGCGGCGCACGGCTTCATCCGGTTCAAGACTGGCCAGGTGCTTTTTTTCCGCAATTCCTGGGCGGAAATGAACAAGCGCGAGGAAGTCAGCGTCACGTTCCAAGGCACGAAAGCCGGCGGCATGGTGCGCCGTCTCTTTGGCCGCGACGGACTCGACGACACCAGTTGCGACGCGTGCGAACTCTACACGCACGAGAACGGTCGCCCGGTGAATCGCGAGATCATCACCGACGCCGATCCAACGATGGGCCGCGTCCGCAGCGCGAAAAACTTTGTGCTTGCGATTGAAGGCAAGGAGGATCCGCTCAACACGCCCTGCCAGGCGCTCAACCTCATGAAGATCACCGACGCCGCCTACGCTTCGGCCAAAACCGGCGCGCCCGTGCAAATCGCGTAAGCCCTTTCGTGGCGTGGCGGTGCCCGGCAGTGCGCCGTCGCACCCACGCCACGCTTCTTTTGTATGGGCAAACGCACCTCCAGCCGCCTCGAGAAAATCGAGCGCTCACTTGTCAAGGTCATCCAGGAACCCGGCGCGGATGAAAACCAACCCGGTTCGATGCGCTTTTTGCTTGGCCTTCTCAAGGGAATTTCCAACGTTTTCACGGTCATTGTGCGGTTGCGCCTTTGGGGTTACCGCATCGGCATTCACCGCCGCTATCCGCTCGGTTGCCAGGTCATCAGCGTCGGCAACATCACCGCGGGCGGAACGGGCAAGACGCCGGTCGTTGAAAAGCTCGCGCGCGAACTCCACAAGGAGGGCCGCAAGGTCGCCATTCTCAGCCGCGGCTACCGCAAAAAAGAATACACCTTTTGGCAGCGGTTGCTCAATCGTGAGCTCGACAAGCCGCGCGTTGTCAGCGACGGCAAGCGCATGTTGCTCGACAGCGAAATGGGCGGCGACGAACCTTACATGCTGGCCAGCAATCTCCCCGGCGTGGTGGTCATTGTCGACAAGAACCGCGTCAAGGCCGGACGCCTCGCCATTGATAAATTTGGTTGCGACATCCTCGTCCTCGACGACGGTTTTCAATATCAAAAGCTCAATCACAGCCTCGAGGTCGTGCTGGTCGACAAGACCAATCCCTTTGGCAACGGCAACCTCCTGCCGCGCGGCATCCTGCGCGAACCGGTTCGCAATCTCAAGCGCGCCGACTTTATTTTTATCACCAAATCCGATGGCAACTCCGACGCTGTCCGCGCGAAAATTCGCAGCCTGAATTCCACCGCCGACATCATCGAGTGCAACCATTCGCCGCGCTTTCTCCGCAACGCTTTTTCCGACGAGCAGCTCCCGCTCACGTGGATGAACGGCAAGAAACTCGCCGCGCTTTCCGGCATTGCCGTGCCGCAGGGCTTCGAGGGATTTCTCAAAAAATTCGGCGCGAAACTCGTCTTTACCGAACGCTACGCCGACCATCACCGTTACACCGCGCAGGAAATTCTCACCGCCGTCAACCGCGCCGCCGACGCCGGCGCCGACGCCCTCGTCACCACGGAGAAGGACGCCGTCCGCCTCCCGCGTTTGCAAGCCACCGCTGTGCCCGTTTATTATTTGCGCGTCGACATCGAGCTCCTCAACGGCGTCGAAAACTTCGAGGAAGCCGTCCGCCTCATCTGCCACAAAAAACCAAAAGGCCGCAAACAGGAATAGTCTGCCGTGGGGGGGGACGACCGCTGCCACCCCCCCCAACGCGGCGTGCGGCCGCGGGGCACGCGCGGACGGGCAGCGCAAACACCGAGGACCCCCCCCGCCGGAGCCGCGCGCCGCTGGCCGACTGAGCCTTCGCACACGAACCGGCGGCCGAGATCAAGGGCCCGGCCGTTGTCGACGGGGGATGCGACAACGGCCGGGCTGCCGAAAAACGTAACCGAGGCCGAGAGCACGGACAACTTCAGGGTGCGCTGAAACGGTCCAGCCGGCCCACGTGCTC
>JAVBOU010000233.1:0-5783 GCA_031550185.1 Kiritimatiellia bacterium
AGGTCGAGCGCAAACTGCTTGGTGAGGGCTCTGAAATGAACCTCCGAAATGTGAGAATGTTTGAGATACTTGTTTTTCATGGAAATCACCTGTGTTTTAACACGTGTTGTTGAAGATTTCCACTCTAAACTAGTCTTGAACCTTGTTTTTTTTGTTGTATTGGGTGCCATCACCCTGACGCATACGTTTGCGGCACCCAATGGATTAGGTGTTTTTGGCGGGAAGGCAAAACTGTTCTTTCTGGCGGGAAGGATTCCTGAAGGGTTTTTCACCGCGAAATGTTGGGACACATTGCAACCCGCCTATCCTCCGGGATGGGCGCTCATCACATTAGGCGGATACGGCATGGCCGGGTTTTGCGGGGAATATTGGACACAGCTTCTGGGATGCGCGGCACTCGCGGCGGTGTTCGCTTTTTTGTGTGGGCGCACGGAAGGATGGGCCGCAATTCCCTGGATTGCCGCCTTTTTTCTCACCACCAACACCATCCAGTTGGGGACGTATTATTATGCCGAGCCGATCATGGCGTTGTTTGCCCTTGTGGGGTGGGAGCGCATGCGGCGGGGAAATGGCGATATGTGGGGCTGGCTGTTGCTGGGTGCGGCGGGGTGGTTCAAAAACGAGGGCATTTTGATTCTTCCCACGTGCTGGGTGGCGGCGCGATTGCTGATGGGAAAAAAGTCCGCGCCCTGTCTCGGGCTTTTGGCCGGGCTTGCGTTGCCGCTGGCGTGGCATGCCGGGTGCAGGCTGGCGGGGGGCGGGCTGTATGATTTTGCGCCGGTTTGGCAACCGGACAGGCAACAGGCAATCGCGGCTTTAGGCAAGGTTTGGCGACTGGCGTTTGCGGAGCCGTGGCGGTTTGGGTTTGTGTGGCCGCTGGCAGTGTTGTGCGGGTTGGCGCCGCGAATGCGCACACGTTCTTTTGTCGCGGCGAACATGGCGGCGCTCCTGATAACGGCGGCGTTTGTGGCGATTTTTTCATTGAGCCGCGCAGGTGATTTTGAATGGCATTTGAACAGCATGGAGCGGTTGCTGTGGCTACCCGCGCTGCTCTTGATGCGGGAATTTTTGAAATACACCAGTGACAAATATAGTATTTTCAGTCGACATTGAAGTACACGTGGCATGTGGCGATTAAGTCATTGAGGTGGCGGACGAAAAAGCAGCGGACGAGGTCGTCGCGTTCGCGGTAGTACGTCGTTTTTTTACGCGTGATGAGCATCTTGCGCAGGGCGCTTGCGATGCACGCGGTGGACACGTTGAAGACCTCTTTCATCTCGGCGGGCGTTTCGCCGGGGTGTTCCTCGACATGGGCGCTCAATGCTTCGTGGTTGAGCTTTCGCTAGGTTCCCCATGAGGTTTTGGGTGTGAGTTTATTTTCTTTCGCAGCATCGAGGTAGCGGTAGACCGTGGTTCGTCCGACGCCGAAGCGTCGTGCGGCTTCTGCTTTCGAGCCGCCGGCGTTGACAAAGTTGACAATCCGCGTACGCACATCAAGGGAGTTGGCTTTCATGACCAGAAGTATAGCGAATGTGTGTCAATGTTGTACATAAATACGATATAATCCATTCCCATGCGGCATAAATTTGCCGTGAGCTGTGTTCAACCTCAAAAACAAGGAACCCCATGGAAGTCTTTTTGGATGACAACGTGTGTCCTATTGCGGACGCATCCGAATTTGCGCGCGCGAGTTTTTACCGGAAAACGTACGGGCTGACTGCGGCGGCGTTCGTGTGCTGGGCGGTGCTTGAATATCTGCTTTTTGCCACGGGTCTTGCCGTGCCGATTGTCAACGTGACGCTTGGCGGCGGACGGTGGGGTTGGCTGGTTGTGCTGGGCGTCTACTGGCTTGGCGTGACGCTGGCGCAAAAGATGGCGAACGATTTCAGCGTGGCAAAGCAATATGTCGGGCTGGGGATTTACGTGGTGTTGGAGGCGTTGATTTTCGTGCCGCTTATCGCGGTGGTGTGCGTCAGGACGGATCAGTATCTCAACGACATTTTGCTGCCCGCCGGTCTGGCCACGCTGTTGCTGATCGCGGGGTTGAGCGCGGTGGTGTTTATGAGCAAAACGGACTTTTCGTTTCTCCGCCAGTTCGTGATCATGGCATCGTTTCTCGCGGTGGCGGCGATTGTGGTCTTCACAATTTTCAACATCGCCGCGGGAAGCATTTTCGCGGTGGCGATGATCGTGTTGATGTCGGCCGCGATTCTCTGGCAGACGTGGCAGATCAAGAACACCATGTCGGAAGGCCAGCATGTGGCCGCCGCGGCCATTTGCTTCGGCAGCTTCATGACGTTGTTCTGGTATGTGATCCAGCTCTTTTTGCGGAGACGCTGACAACATTTCAAAACGCCTCGTGGCGTGGCAGGGACTCTGCCACGCCACGAGGCGTTTTGTTCCGGCTTTGCCTCTTCGCGCGAAAGTGGTATGCTTAGTTCCCTCTTTTCTTGAACAACCTCTGGAGTGTTTTATGCAACTGGATGCTTTTGTTTTCGGGCGGCCGTGGGAGTCGCCGGAGTTGACGAACCGGAACCGTCTGCGCATGCGTGCGACGTTGTTGCCGTATCCAAACGCGAAGGCGGCGCTGAAGCGCGGCGCGTCGCCGTGGGTGATGTCGCTCAACGGCATGTGGCGCTTTGCGTATTACACGAAGCCCGAGGCCGTGCCGGCGGAGGCGCTGGGCGCGGCGGCGGACACCAAGGGCTGGCCGGAAATCGAAGTGCCGGGCAATTTCACGATGCAGGGGTATTCGTATCCGCATTACACGAACGTGCAAATGCCTTTCAAAAACAACGCGCCATTCGTGCCGGACGACAACCCCACGGGCGTTTATCGCACGACGTTCACGGTGCCCGCGGACTGGGCGAAGCGCCGGACGGTGTTGCAGATCGGCGGCGCGGAAAGCGTGGCGTATGTTTACGTCAACGGCAAGATGGCCGGCATGTCGAAGGACTCGCGCCTGCCCGCGGAATTTAACCTGACGCCCTTCCTCAAGGAAGGCGAAAACCAACTCGCCATCATGGTCATCCGCTGGTCGGATTCGTCGTACCTTGAGGATCAGGATCACTGGTGGCAGGCGGGCTTGCATCGCGACGTGTTGCTCTACTCGCAGGATCAGCTTTTCATCGAGGACGTCATGGTGCGCTCGCCTCTCAGCGACAACCTCAAGGACGGCAAACTTTGGATCCGTACGAAGGTCAATTACGCCACTCACGGTTGGGCGCCGAAGGAGCTCAAGAAGGAAGATCAATTTGTCGTCCGCGCCGAGCTCTTTGACGCCGACGGACGCAGCGTGCTCAAGAAGCCGCTCGAAATGGACGGCGGAAAGGATTTCGCCGCGCTCCAATATGAGATGGAAATGGAGACCACGGTCAAGGGCATTCTTCCCTGGTCCGCGGAAGTGCCGAACCTCTACACGCTCGTCGTTTCCCTCTGCGATGCCGGCGGCAAGGTCATCGAAAGCACCGCGACGCGCGTCGGCTTCCGCACCATCCAGATCGAAAAGCGCGAGTTGCTCGTCAACGGCAAGCCCGTGCTCATCCGCGGTGTCAACCGCCACGACCACGACCCCGTGCGCGGCAAATACGTCACGCGCGACGTCATGATGAAGGACATCCAGCTTCTCAAGCAATTCAACTTCAACGCCGTCCGCACCTGCCACTATCCCAACGACGCCCTCTGGCTCGACCTCTGCGACGAATACGGCCTCTACGTCGTCGACGAGACCAACTACGAAGCCCACGACAATTACCACACCCTCTGCCGCGACAACGCTTGGCGCACCGCCATCTTCGAGCGCGGCCAGCGCATGGTTCAGCGCGACAAAAACCACCCCTGCGTCATCTTCTGGTCACTCGGCAACGAATCCGGTTACGGCGAAAACCACGACGCCATGGCCGAATGGATCCGCGCCTACGACCCCACGCGCCCGCTCCACTACGAAGGCGGCATGCACGTCTGCTTCAACACCCACGGCCGCTTCGCCGACTCCAGCCAGCTCTGCCGCCGCTCCACCGACGTCATCTGCCCCATGTACGCCTCCATCGACGGCATCATCAACTTCGCCACCAAACGCAAGGACGACCGCCCCCTCATTCTTTGCGAATACTCCCACGCCATGGGCAATTCCAACGGCTCCATCAAAGAATACTGGGACGCCTTCTACAAATATCGCGGCCTTCAGGGCGGTTACATTTGGGACTGGGTCGACCAGGGCATCCTCAAGCACGACGACAAGGGCCGCGCCTTCTTCGCCTACGGCGGCGACTTCGGCGACACGCCCAACGACAACGATTTTTGCTGCAACGGCATGGTCAACGCCGACCGCACGCCCAAACCCCAGATGTACGAATTCAAAAAACTCGTGCAGCCCATTCTCATGAAGCCCCTCAACATCGCCAAGGGCGAAGTCGAGCTCATCAACATGGACTTCTTCCGCAACACCGACTGGCTCACCGCTTCCTGGCGTCTCGAAGTCGACGGCAAAACCATTGCCAAAGGCGACCTTCCCCGGCTCAACCTCAAACCCCAGGAATTCCGCGCCTTCAAGATTCCCTTCCCCGCGCCCGCCGTCGCCCGCGGTTGCGAAGCCTTCCTCTTCATCGACTGCCACACCGCCCAAAAAATGCCCTGGGGCCCCAAAGGCCACCTCGTCGCGTGGGACCAGTTCGCCGTCCCCGTGGCCAACGACACCAAGGCCAAACTCCCCAAACCCAACCTCGCCGGCGCCACCATCGAGATCATCCCCCAAGGCGCCAAACGCCTCCTCAAAGCCAGGGACTTCGACCTCCTCGTCTCCCCCGACGGCATCGACTCCCTCACCCTCCTCGGCGCCCCGCTCCTTCAGTCCGGCCCCCGCTTCAACCTCTGGCGCGCCCCCACCGACAACGACGGTGTCAAAGGCCAGCCCGGCGCCTGGACCGACCCGTGGAAAGCCCTCGCCCGCTGGGTCAAATCCGGCTACCGCGACCTCAAGCCCGAAACCCTCCGTTTCGACACCGCCGCCAACCCCGACGGCTCCGCCACCCTCATCCTCAACCGCCGCTTCGCCTGCGGCGACACCGGCAAATTCATCACCCACGACTCCACCTACACCGTCCGTCCCGACGGCCTCCTGCGCGTCAACAACCGCTTCATTCTCGACGAAGGCCTTGCCGATCCCCCCCGCCTCGGCCTCCTCATGATGCTCCCCAAAGGCTTCGAAAACCTCGCTTGGTTTGGCCGCGGTCCACAAGAGACCTACGCCGACCGCAAGACCGCCTGCATCAGCCGTTACGAATCCACCGTCGCCGCCCAATACTTCCCCTACGTCCTTCCCCAGGAACACGGCAACCACGAAGACACCCGCTGGCTCGCCCTCACCAACGACGCCAACCTCGGCCTCGCCATCCAGTTCAACAAACAACCCTTCAACTTCAGCGCCAGCCACTTCACCCCCGAAGACCTCACGCCCGCGCAGCACACCAACGAAATCACCATGCGTGACGAAACCTGCCTCTGCCTCGACTACCGTCAGCGCGGCCTCGGCACCGCCTCCTGCGGCCCCGACGCCCTTCCGCAATACCTCATCCAGCCCGGTTCCTACGACTTCGCCTACGACCTCCTCCTCCTCAACGGCAAACAAAAACCCGGCCGCTTCCAAATCTAAAAACCACCCCGTGGCGGGGGCGCGGGGGGGACCCCCCCCCGCAACGCGTTGGGGGGTTTTGTGCGGGGGGGTTGGAAGGGGGCGGTGGGGCGCCCCGGGGGTAGTTGTGGTGGGGCGGGTGGCCGGGGGTTTT
>JAVBOU010000223.1:0-9651 GCA_031550185.1 Kiritimatiellia bacterium
ACTCACCGTCAGCACACAAGTATGGAGTGCGGCGATTTATCGCCGCTTTGCGCTGAGTCGAAGTATCTGCTTGTATTTCATGTCGCATGAGCGGCACAACATACGCCAGCGTCATGTTCACCGGGAATTCTGAGCTAACGAAAAAACGGCGATAAATCGCCGCACTCCATAATCGACGACAACCGTTATACCCCAACCAGAGGGCAAGTTTCGGAACAAGCCCGTGGCACGGCACGACACGGCAGTGCGCCACCGCACTTGCCACGGCGCCACTTTTGGGCTTCCTGCTCCCTTCCCCTTTTCGCTATACTTCTCCCCATGCCCAATTTCCCTCCTTTGCTCAACCTCGGCCCCCTTCCCGAGCTGCGCGTTCCTTCCGCTACCGACTGGCCCGTTCGCCGCGCTGACATCCAAAAACTCGTCGAAAACCACCTCTTCGGCCCCCTTCCCCCGACCCCCGCCGCAACCCGCGCTGAACTCCTCTGCTCCATCCGCCACGCCAAAATTCCCGACCTCCTCGTCGAAACCCACCGCATCATCACCCGCGCCCCCGACTACGCCTTCGAGCTCACCCTCTTTCGTCCGGCCTCCGACGCTCCGCTTCCGCTCATCATCGACGGCGACGCCTGTTGGTCGCGCGTCGACACCGAACTACTCGCGCTCCTCGCCCGCCGCGGTTTTGCCCTCGCCTATTTCAACCGTTGCGCCATCGCCCCCGACACCGCCGACTGCCGCGCACAAGGCCTCTTCGCCCAATTCCCCAATGCCCCTTTCGGTGCCATCTCCGCATGGGCCTGGGCCTGCCACCGTGTCATCGACGCTCTCCTGCCACATCCCGCCATCGCCCCCAAAAGAATCATCGTCACCGGACACTCCCGCGGCGGCAAGGCCGCACTCTACGCCGGCGCCACCGATACGCGCGTCGCGCTCACCAACCCCAATTGCTCCGGTTGCATGGGCGCCGGCTCGCTCCGCCAGCTCCACCCCGACGCCGAACTACTCCATCACATCACGCGCAACTTTCCGCATTGGTTTCCGCCAACCCTCACACCGCAAACCTCGCCCCTCGACCTCCCGCTCGATCTCCATTTCCTCAAAGCCCTCGTCGCTCCCCGCGCCCTCCTCTGCACCGAATCCCGCGACGACCTTTGGGCCAATCCTCCCGGCACGGCCCTCACCCACGACGCCATTCGCTCCCTCTGGCAACTTCTCAACGTCCCCGCGCGCCTCGCCCTCCACTTCCGCAACGGCCCCCACGCCCACACCCTCGACGACTGGCAAACCCTTCTCGCCTTCACCGAATCCCTCCCCTCCTCATGATGCCACAAACGCAAAAAACTCTTCGTGGCAGAGGTGGTGCTCTGCCACGCCACGCTCTTGCATTTCTTCTTTTCCCCGTCCTCGCTTTTGCGCAAGACTGGCGCCTCGATGAAATCGCGCGCGCCATGCTCCACCAAACCCGCGCCCTCCAGGCCGAATACGATGCCCCCGGCACCAACCTCGCCGAACGCGAACGCCTCGCCAAAGATGACGCCATCCGCGCCTCGCGCGCCGCCGCCAAACCCCTCCGCCGCGGACTCCTCCTCGATGCCTACGTCGCGCTCAACGACGGCTCCGCGCAACCCTTTTACCGCTACCTTCCCACGACTTGGACGCCCGACGCCAAACTCCCCCTTCTCGTCTACCTTCACGGCTTCGTCCCAACCTACGACCTTCTCTCGCCGCCCACCATTCCCTCCTCCTTCACCAACCTCGCCGAGCGCGCCGGCTTTGCCGTCGTCGTCCCCTTCGGCCGTTCCAACACCGACTTCCAGGGCGTTGGCGAGCAGGACGTCCTCCATATCATTGACCTCATGCAGCAGCGTTGCAACATCGACACCAACCGCGTCCTCATCGCCGGCTACTCCATGGGCGGCATGGGCGCCTGGCAGATCGCCTCCCGCTGGCCCGACCGCTTTTGCGGCCTCTTCGCCCTCGGCAACCGCGGCGATTTCTACACTTGGCAAAACATCCAACCCACCGCACTCCCGCCGTGGCAGCGCCGTATCATTGACACGCAATTCGCCGCCAACTGGGCCCACCGCCTCACCACCCTGCCCATCCTCGCCATCCACGGCGAAAACGACTTCCTCATGCCCCTTCGCGAAGCCCGCGCCATCTTCGACCGCGTCCCTAAAACCAACCCCAACGCCAAACTCATCCTCCTGCCCAACACCGGCCACCTCGACCTCGCCGCCCAATTCACCAACACCACCGTCCAAGCCTGGCTCGCCGCCACCCTCACCAATTCGCCAAATCCCCAAATCTCAATTCCCCAAAATCCTCCCCGTCCCGGCGCCACCGGCAGCCGTGCGCAAGACCTCTTTCTTGATCCCTTCATCATCGTCGGCGACAACACCTCGCTCAACGCCCGCCAGGCCTTTGCCAACTGGTATTATCTCACCAAATCCTACGCGCGCCTTGTCCCCGAAGCCGACCTCACCTCCCGCCAGCTCGCCGAATGCTCCCTCCTTCTTCCCGCCACGCCCGAAGACTCCCCGCTCGTCGCGCGCCTCCTTGCCCAACTCGGCGCCACCGTCACCCCCGACTCCCTCACCCTCGCCGGTCGCACCTTCCCGCGCGCCAACCGCGGCTTCTGGATCGCCGCCCCAAGCCCCGAAAATCCCCGCCTCACCTGGCTCGCCAACTTCGGCCTTCCCTGGGGTGCGCGCATCTCCTACAACCACTACTACGACCGCATCCCCGACTTCATCTGCTACACCGCCACCACCGGCGCCTTCGAGCTCCCCGTGCCCGACGCCGTCGCCTTCCTCACCCCCGACGGCCAGCTCGAATGGTCCGACCCGCCCGCCACGCCCGCCTCCACCGACAACCTCCTTCCCGCTTACTGACATGCAAGACAACACATCCGCCTGGCACGCCATCCTCGACGACCTCATTGGTTACGTCCAATACCAGGGCGAAACCGGACAGCGCGTCCTCCCCGGTTCCCCCGCCCTTCTCGCCGCCCTCGCCGCGCCCCCGTCCGCCGCCGCGCAAACACCTTCCCCCGCACCGGCCGCCAAACTCGACCACATTCCCCTCGCCCCGCCCGCTCCCGTCGTCCCCAAAGACGATCCCCAAATCCGCCAGAAAAAATTCGACGCCCTCACCGCCGCCATCAACGCCTGCACCCTTTGTCCCCTCTGCAAAATCCGCAAGCGCCCCGTCCCCGGCCAGGGCAACATCCACGCCCCCGACATCCTCTTCATCGACGAAACCCCCGCGCCCGAAGACGACGCCACCGGCCTCGCAGCCTCCCCGGGCGCCCATCACGACCTGCTCCCCAAAATGATCAAAGCCATGGGCTATTCTCCCGACCAGGTCTTCATCACCTCCCTCTGCAAATGCTTCCCCGCCACGCCACGTCCGCCCCAGGAATCCCTCGATGCCTGCCGTCCCTACATCGACACCCTCATCGACCTCCTCAAGCCCAAAGTCATCGTCCTTCTCGGCGCCGGCGCCACCATGGGCCTGCTCAAAAAATCTGCCGGCACCGCCGTCGCCAAAACCCGCGGCGCCTGGACCCATTACCGCAACATCCCCGCCATGCCCACCTACGCCCCCGGCTACATCAACAAATTCCCCGCCGTCAAATCCCAAGTCTGGAAAGACCTCCAAATCGTCATGAAACACCTCGGCAAACCGCTCCCGCCGCCGAAAAAATAAAAAAATCGCCCGTGGCAGAGCCCCACCTCTGCCACGCCAAATGGCATTTTTCCCCTTCCCTTCCTTCCCCTGTTAGGACTTCCTTGTTCGCCGGTTGAGTTTTCAGCTTTTCCACTCCCTTTTTCCTTTAACCACTTCCGCCAATTGTTCCATGCCTCGGATTGTGCTATCTTTTGGAGAGAGGTACAATTTTATAGATTCGTGCTATGCTTCACCTCTGACCTCACAAACCAGAGAAAAACCATGCCAAAATGCAAAAAATGCGGTTCAACAACGGCAGTGAAAAATGGCATCGTTGCCGGGCGACAACGCTACAAATGCAAAGCCTGCGGATGCAATTTCCGTGAAGGTGACGACCGAACCAATTCAAAAACAGCAGCAAAAAAGGCGCTTTGCGTCTTGTTCTATGCCATGGCCGAAGGATCATACCGGCCGACTCCTGTTTGTTTTCATTGCGGTTGTTATTATTGACATAATCGTTGCTTTTTATATCGGCACAAAATGGTATCGTGCTATTCTTGGGGTTTTGGTTGGCGTTGGGTCTGCTATTCTTCTGGAACATGCAATTCGTACACGAATTATCGTAACAATGCAGGATGGCGTTATTTCGCTTGCTCGTAACCCATTTCGCTTCTCAATTGCCTTTGCCATGTTGCTGGCGGGATACGTACTTGGCCTTCTGGCTCCTTGGCTCATCAAATAAAGTAAGGGGGCAGGTACGAAAGAAAATGGGTTCGCCTCTGAATTTGTCGGGAGTTCGCCGGTTGCATCGGGATGGCGGAGCGGGGTTCAGGCATACTGTCCGAAAACAAGTTTTCTGTTGCACAAAATCGCCGGCCTGACTATCATCTTGCCCCTTTCTTTCCACACCAAAAGAGGATTTTCTCATGTCCATGTTCGACCAGGTCAAGCAAGCCATGGCAATGCGCAAAGAGGCCAAGCGCATCCAGAGCGAAATCGAGCGCATCACCTACGAATATTCCAACGGCGGCATCACCTGCGTCATCCGTGGCGACTTCACCATCGTCTCCCTCAAGATCGCCCCCGAGGCCACGAAGGAAGTCGCGGCCGGCAAAGTCGAGCGCTTCGAGACCATGCTTAAAAACGTTGTCGACAATGCCATCAAGGGTGTCAAAAAGCAGACCCAGGAAGCGATGATGGCGATGATGAAGGAGAATGGCGGCGGCGGACTCGGCGGCATGCTCGGCGGTTGAGGCCCCGCATGATCGCGCCCCTTTCCCAACTCGTTTACGCGCTCGCGCGACTGCCCGGCTTTGGCCGCCGCTCCGCCGAGCGCGCTGCGTTGATGCTCCTCAAGCATCCCGCCGACGTGCTTGATCCGCTGGTTCTCGCGCTTCAGGAGGCCCGCGCCGTTGTTTGCCTGTGCGACCGGTGCGGCGGCTTCACGACACACGACGCGCAACCCTGCGCCCATTGCTCGGATCCGACGCGCGACGCCTCGCTGCTCTGCGTGGTCGAGGATCCTTCCGATCAAATTCTCATCGAGCGTTCCGGCGGCTTCAAGGGACTTTATCACGTCCTGCACGGCACGCTTTCGCCCGCCAAAAAGACTGGCGTTCCCGAGCTTCGCATCGCCTCCCTTCTCGAACGCGCCCAAAGCGGCGGCGTCAAGGAAATCGTCCTCGCGCTGAGCACCACGATGGAGGGTGACACCACCGCCGCCTACCTGCGCGAAGCCCTCGCCCCCTCCGCCATTCCCGTCACCCGCCTCGCCTTCGGATTGCCCGCCGACAGCGGCATCGGTTTTTCCGATCCTCTCACGCTCAAGCGCGCCCTCAACGGCCGCCAGCCTGTCTGATCACTGAGGTCTCCCCGCCATGAAACTCTACCTCCACTTTGGCGCCGGCGGAATCGGCCGCGCGCTTGCCGGCTCCATCTTTTCCGAGGCCGGCTACGAGCTCCTCTTTGTCGACGCCGCGCCGCAGCTCGTGGCACAGCTCCACGCGCGCCACGCGTACACCATCCGCATCAAGGACACGCTGCCTCCCGGCGCGCCTGACGCCATTGAGATCCGCAACGTCGACGCGCTCGCGCTCACCGACACGGACGCCATCCGCGACGCGGTCGAACGCGCCGATCTCATCGGCACGGCGGTCGGCGCGATCCACGTTCCCGACGTCCTCAAAATCATGCTGCCCGGACTGCTCTGCCGCACGACGCCCGTCTCCATTCTCTTCTGCGAAAACCTTCACGACATCCACACCTTCGCGCGCGACACGTTGCGTCCGCTGGTGCCAAGAGACTTTCCGCTCGACGAGCGCGTGGGCCTTGTCCCGACCTGCATCGGCAAGATGGTTCCGCGTCCGCCCGCCGAGGCGCTGGCCCGCGATCCGCTCGAGGTGTGGGGCGAAGCGTACAACAAAATCATCGCCGATCCCGCGGCATTTCGCGGCGAAATTCCCCGTGTCAAAGGTCTTGTCCTGCCACAATGTTTTCCCGCCTTTGTCGACCGCAAGCTTTACATCCACAACCTCGGCCACGCCACTTGCGCGGTGCACGGATTCCAACGCGGTCACGCGCACATTTCAGAGGCCATTGCCGATCCCGAAGTCGAGCGCGAAACGCGCGCGGTCATGACCGAGTCCGCTCTTGCGCTGGCCAAGCGCTATCCCGAGACGTTCGACAAAGCGCGCTTGCTCCAGCATGTCGACGACCTGTTGCGCCGCTTCCAAAATCCCTTTTTGCAAGACACTGTTTTTCGCGTCGGTCGCGACCTTCCGCGCAAGCTCCTTCCCAATGACCGCTTCATCGGCGCCCTGCGTTTGGTGAGCGACATGCACGGCGACATCCAACCCCTTGTCCGCGCCATTGCCGCCGCGCTGCACTTCCATGCGCTCGACGAGAACCACCAGCCCTGCGCCGAGGACGTTGCTTTTTTCGAAAAAATCGAAGCGCGCGGTCTCGACGACATCCTGCGCGCCCACTGCAAAATCGAAGACCCGAAAATTCGCGCCGCCATTTGCGAACGCGCCGCCGCATCATGAAAAAAATACCGACGCCCGGCGTGACGCACTTGCACGGCAGAATGTAAAAATGTATACTCAAAGACAATTATGAATTTCGGCTTTCTTGCGTCTCCATGGATTGCGAATTTCGCTTTATTTTTTCTGGCGTTGTCGCTGAGCTACCTGCTCACGCCGATGTTTGCCCACGTTGCAAAACGCCTGGGGATTGTCGCGGTGCCGCAGGGCGGACGACACATTCACACACAGGCCACGCCGCTGGCAGGCGGGGTGCCGGTGTTTGTGGCGTATCACGCGGGCATGGGGGTGCTGCTGTGGAGCGGCCTGCTTCCGGTCGACCACAAAATCTGCACCAGTTATCCGGGTTTTTTACTGGCCTCGCTGATTCTGTTGGGAGTCGGCCTGGTTGACGACGCGCGCAACATCAAGCCGCTGGTCAAGCTCGCCGGACAGATCGTCGCGGCGTCGTGCATTTTTTTCGTGGCCGACATTCGTTTTGCGGGCCTCTCATCGCTCATCACGTTTCCGCTCTGGGCCGATTATCTGGTGACCGTGTTTTGGATCGTGCTGGCCGTCAACGCGTTTAATCTCATCGACGGCATGGACGGCGTTGCGGCCGGGCTTGCGACGATCATCGCGCTGGGCACCGCAGGCGTGCAATTCTTTCTGCATGATCAGATCAATGCGATTCCCTACCTGATCTTCGCCGGCGCCTGCATCGGCTTTCTCCGCTTCAACTTCAACCCCGCATCGGTGTTCCTCGGCGACACGGGCAGCATGTTCCTCGGGCTGTCGCTGGCCACGCTTCCACTTGTCACTGGAACGCGCAAGGAGTTTCTCAGCGCCGTGACCATTCCGTTGCTGATGATGGGCATTCCGTTCTTCGACACGATGGTGGCGATTTGGCGGCGCGGCGCGCGCTCGTTGATCGCGCAGTTTTTGAAGCAACCCACACACGGCGTCATGAGCGGCGACAAGGATCACGTTCACCACCGCGTCCTCGCGTACTTCGCCAACCAGCGCAAGGCCGCGCTTTTTCTCTACGGCATCAACATCCTGCTCGTGGTCGCCGCCCTCTCCATGCTCATGCTCGACACGCGCGGCATCGGGCTTTTCCTCATTGTCTTCATGCTCATCTGCGCGCTCGTCATCCGCCACCTGAGCGCCGTCGAACTCTGGGACACCGGCCGCCTCGTGCTCCTGCGCACCACAAGCCGCCAATGGTACAAACTTCGCATCCCCATCTACATCGCGGCCGACTTCACCGCCATGGGCGCCGCCTGGTTCATCAGCCGCGCCCTCGTCTCGCTGCCCATCACCGGTGAGACCTTCCGCAACGGCTTCCTCCTCTTCGCCCTGCCCCTCTTCATCCTGCTCCTGCTCTTCCGCGTTTACAACCGCATATGGACGCGCGCGCGGCCCCACGAATTTGCCGTCATCCCTTGCGCCGTGCTCATCTCCGGCGGCGTCATCCTCGCCGCGCTTCATCTCTTCGACATCACCTACGACGGTTGCATCCGCGAAGTCTTCATCTTCTGCGTCGTCGTCTGCTGGCCGCTCCTCGGCATGCGCATGCTCTCCTCCTTTTTGCGCGACTACGTCGGCCTCCTTTCCGAGCGCCGCCAAAACGATCTCCCCACGCGCACCATCGTCTTCGGCTGCGGCGGCCGCTTCGCCCTCTTCATGTACGAGCACAACCGCAACCGCGACAACCTCCAGCGCCGCATCGTCGGCCTGCTCGACGACGACCTCCTCCTTCGCGACCGCCACATCGCCGGCTTCAAAGTTCTCGGCCCGCTCGAATTTCTCCCCCTCATCGCCGGGAAAACCGGCGCCAACGAAATCCTCGTCACCCCCGCCCTCTCCGCCGAACGCCTGCGCGACGTCTGCCGCATCGCCGCCCAGGTCAACTGCCGCGTCACCCTCTTCGAAGTCGGCGAACGCCGCGCCTAGCGAACCAGCCAGCCGCTCCGCCAAATCTCAATCTGCCGGCTCTCCCGCTCCCTGAACCCCTGCGCCTCAAACGCCGCCCGCACCGCACCGTACTGCTCCTCCAAAATCCCCGACACCAGCAGCGCCGCACCCTTCTCCTCCTTCACACACCCCGCAATATGCGCCGCATGTTCGATCAACACCGGCGCCAAAATATTCGCCACCACCACGTCCGCCCGCTCCTCCGTCGTGGCCACATCATCCACCGCAAACACCACCTCCCCCTCCCCGTTTTGCACCGCGTTCTCCTGCGCGATCCGCACCGCGTCCGGATCATTGTCAACCCCCCGCACCGCCGCAAAACCCAGCTTCCGCGCCGCGATCGCCAAAATGCCCGACCCGCACCCCATGTCCAGCACCGACCGGCCGCAATCCTCCTTCGCCAGCGCGTCCAAAAACTGCAAACACGCCTGCGTCGTCCCGTGGCAGCCCGTCCCGAAACTCATCCCCGGCTCCATGTCCACCACCACCTCCCCGCCCTTCGCCTCATACGCCTCCCACACCGGCCTGATCACCACCCGTTCCGACACCCGCGTCACGTGAAAAAACCGCTTCCAAGACTCCGTCCAATTCTCCGTCGGCACCACCGTCTCCTCCGCCTCCAACGGCAACCCCAATATCTCCCCCACCCGCGCCAGCGCCTCCCGCACCTCCTTCGCCGTCGCCTTCTCCTCCGCATACACCCGCAACACCGACCGCTCCGTCAGCGCGTCAAAATGCGTCGTCGGATAAAACCCGTCCCCTTCCAGCAACTCCAACACCACCTCCTCCATATCCACCGGAATCGGCACCGAAAAACACACCAGCGGCGAAGCCCAAATCATCGACAAACTCCTTAAAAAATCAAACCCAATCGTGGCGTGGGCGAACCCCAGCCCCGCCCCCACCCGTACCTCCCACCCCCCCCCCGGTCACCCCCACAACCAACAGCCCCCCCGGGCGCGCAGGCCCCCCGGCCCCCGCACCC
>JAVBOU010000038.1:0-10362 GCA_031550185.1 Kiritimatiellia bacterium
CCTCACCGCATCAGTCGATAAAACCGCGCGCCTCTGGGATCAACAGGGCCGATGCCTGCACATCTTGAAAGGTCATGAAGGTTGGCTTATCGCATGTGCGATGAGTGCGGACGGGCAATTCATCCTCACCGCATCAGTCGATAAAACCGCGCGCCTCTGGGATCAACAGGGCCGATGCCTGCAGACCTTGAAGGGTCATGAAAATCCAATTATCGCGTGTGCAATGAGCGCGGACGGACACAGACTTGCAACAATGTCCCACGCAACCGTGCGTTATTGGATGAACGTCAAGAACACATGGAAATGCTCGCTTGAATGGCATCCGCATACGCAAACGCGCGTTTGGCTGGACGCGGAACGTCAGTCATTGCAATGCGATGGCCCGGATTGGACATTCTGGCAATTGTTTGACACAACACGCCAAAATTCCAATGCACCAGGCGAGGTCATTGCAGAGCTTGGCCCTATGGCACATGAGCGTCTGGCCAATGCCGAGGCGTGGCAATTCCTGCCCACAACGATGCCCGCACAATAGGTCTGCTATAGCAATTTTCCGCGACATTGCGACATTCGTGTTGACTTCTGTCTCCAGCACCTGCGGTGCTATCACATTGTCGTGTCGCAGTGTGACATGAAACAGGATAAATGGTGGGCGCGCCCGGCGGTCGCGCCCCACCCTCAACCTCAACAGGGTTGCCTCATGAGCGGCTTCATCAGGGAACCCCGTTGGGGTTCATTATCTATGTTGAGTCGAATTTGGGATCGCTCATTGCAGAGCCGGAGTCAATAGATAAATTTTTTCCGGCCCCACGCTTGGGTGCGGGTTTTTGTTTCATGTCTTTGGCTCCGCTACGGGAGAGTGGTCACTGAAATATAGATATCAGCGATTCTTGCAATTGGGAGAAGAGATCCGTGGTTGTGACTGCATGCCAAATACGTAAGGTCAAGTCCACCATCTGCGCGTCGTGTGAAACGACTTTTGTACGTCGCGTGAAGCGCCCCAAATGGTGACGGGTATTGCTGTTGTCACGTTCGATCGCAAGGGTGTAAAACGTGCAGTTTGTCAAATGCCGCATCTTGTCGTCAAGTCGTTTGAAGGTTGCAGAATCACGATCGCCGGGCACCCGGGGCACAGTTCGGCGTGTGCCACGGTCAACAGCCTTGATGAGCCAAAGCTTGTTTTTTGAGCCGATGAAATGCCACATCTCATCAAATTCCATCTGCATGATGTCGCCCTCGACCTTCGCCTCCGGCAATGCCTCCCCAAACGCGCGAATCCAGCGATACACGAGCGTATGATGAATCTTCAGAATGCGGCCGATCATCCGATACGACCCTTTCGCCATGGCATAGAACAAGACGCAAAGCGCCTTTTTCGCTGCTATTTTTGAATTGGTTCGGTCGTCACCTTCACGGAAATTGCATCCGCAGGCTTTGCATTTTGACATGGTTTTTCCCTGTGTTGTGAAGTCAGGGTGAAGCATAGCACAAATCTATAAAACTATCACCTCTCTCAAATTATCGACTAACGCCGAATTAGGAGCCTTCGTCGAGGAGATTGGGTTTGGCGTTTTCCCGGTGTTTGATTTTTTTCGGGATGTCGTATTCGTCGAGTTTGCGGTGGAGCGTGCGGCGCGAGATGCCAAGGAGTTGGGCGGCGCGGGTGCGGTTGCCGCGGCATTGGTCGAGGGTGGAGAGAATTTTGGCGCGTTCAGTGTCGGCAAGCGAAGCGGACGAAGCGCTAACGGCCAAGGGCTGTGGGCGAAAGGATGGGGGAAGGTCGGCGGGGGTGAGGCTGTCGCCGGGGGCGAGGATCACCATGCGCTCGATGACGCGGCGGAGTTCGCGGACGTTGCCGGGCCAGGGGTAGGATTGGAGAAGGGCGAGGGTGTCGGGCGTGATGGAACGGACGGGGCGCTTGTGAAGGTCGGCAAATTCTTTGAGGAAGTGGGCGGAAAGAAGGGGGATGTCGCCGTCGCGGTCTTTGAGGGCGGGGAGGGTGATGTCGATGACGTTGATGCGGAAGTAGAGGTCTTCGCGGAATTTGCCCTGGCGAACCCAGTCTTCGAGGTCGCGGTTGGTGGCGGTGATAAGACGGAAGTCGACGTCGACAGGGGTTTCGCCGCCGACGCGTTCGAAGCGGCGTTCCTGAAGGACGCGGAGGAGTTTGACTTGGAGCGCGGGGTCGAGCTCGGAGATTTCGTCGAGGAAGAGGGTGCCGGTGTCGGCGAGTTCGAAGCGGCCTTTGCGACGGCTGGCGGCGCCGGTGAAGGCGCCTTTTTCGTGGCCGAAGAGTTCGGACTCGAAGAGGGTCGAGGAGAGGGCGGCGCAATGGACGGGGATGAAGGGTTTTTGAGCGCGCGGGGAGAGGTGGTGGATGGCTTGGGCGATGAGTTCCTTGCCGGTGCCGGAGGGGCCGCGCAGGAGGATGGAGGCCTGGGTGGGCGCGGCCTGCTTGAGGAGGGTGAGGACGTGCTGCATGGCGGAGGAGTTGCCGATGATGGCGTCGAGGGCGTAACGGTCGTTGAGCTGGGCGTGGAGGCGCTGGTTTTCGGCTTCGAGGGTGCGGGTGCGGAGGGTGCGCTGGAGGAGGAGTTCGAGGTGGTCGAGGTTGACGGGCTTGGTGAGGAAGTCGGTGGCGCCTTCCTTCATGGCTTCGACAGCGGTCTCGACGGAGCCGTAGGCGGTGAGGAGAATGACGATGAGATCGGGGTGGGCGGCGCGGGCGCGACGGAGGAGTTGGAGGCCGTCGGCGCCGGGCATGCGCAGGTCGGTGAGCATGAGGTCGGGCGTGGTGTCGGCGATGAGGCGGAGAGCGGTGTCGGCGTTTTCGGCGAGGCGGATGTCGTAGTGGGCGCGAAGGGCGCGTTCGAGTCCGTCGCGGGTGTGTTTGTCGTCGTCAACGATGAGGATGGAGGGTTGCATGGAGGGGAGAAGAGGTTATACTGTCGTTTCTTGATTGGGCATCGGTGCTGCATAAATAGTCAGCATGAGTTCCGCGTCATCAATCAGCCGATATTCGGGTTTCCGTCCAGAGAGTTTTGTTGATTCATCAATGATGATATCCACGCCATCTCCGCGCCTTTCCATTAATTTGGTACGTCCCAGATCGCCCAAAGATTCGGAGACTGGACATTCGGACAAGAGATTGGTCACGCGTTCATTACGCGTCGCGGTTCTGTATTGCATAGAATCAACAGTCATTGAATTGACCAATGAGCCAGGTGAATAGATTTCGATCCGGTCATCAAAAATGAAAAACCGATTGCGGGAATGGTCGATGGAATAATCACGGTGTGCGACCGCGTTGACAATGGCTTCAAGAACGACCTTGTCACTGAATTGTGGGAAATCCTGCCGTCCTGCTTCCTTCGTTGCGGCCACACGCCGGTTACGCCTGAAAAACACCATTGCATCATAGACCTGTTGGTCAAGCGGACCGGTGAAGTCTTGGGCGTCCACTTGAAAATGTGAATCGTGTGAAATTCCGCGGTATCGAACAGCTTGAATGTAGGAGTTGGGAAGATGTCTCCTTGGTTCTTGGCTACACATCAATAGTCCGAGGACGGAGGCCTGAACCTCGCCGACGGCATTTTTCGCAAGAAGATTGCGTTTCAACAAGGCTGTTTGAGCGTTGGTTTCACGGGAGGAAACAAAACGACGCCAGAGACCTTCGTCCAGCGTTGCAATGTCGGTGAGAGGGACGGGGAGTTCTTCAAATCGTTTGATGCGGATGAGGCTACGTTCCTGATGGAGCCGTAAAACGAAATCAGCGGACATGGCACGGACACTGCTGCCCGCCCGGTAAAAATAGCCTTTACCGGTCTGATGCACATAAGGGCTTTGATCTATGCGCACGGCAAGCACCGGCACTGTGTCCCCCAATTCATCAGGCAACTCCCGGCGGTAGTATGCAACGACGACCGGTGGTTTGATAGAGTCGTTGCATGTTGCTTCCAAAAACCGGGTGAGCGCATCCATGCGGTTCAAGGGTATGCCAATAACCTTGTGCGTTTTATCCTCCACGCCAAGCAGGAGCCAGCCTCCTTTTGCATTGGCCATCGCGCTGATTTCCTTTGCCAGCTTGTCTCTCTCTGGGGTGACAACGCGATCGCCGCTAAAACGGGCTTCTTTGAATTCGACGCCAGTGTCTTCGCCAAGACGAATCATGGTCAACAGTTCTTCGAGCGTGATCATGGTTGTTGTTCTCCTAAATCAATCGTTGAAACCGCGACTTCAGCGCCGTCCGACCACCTTCCATCACGTCGCAGACTTCGTCGCGGACCGCTTTTTCTTGCAAAGCTCCGCTCACTTTATCGCAGCACTGACCTGCCTTAAACGCCATGGCATGAATCAACTCGGCGTCGCCGTTGACCACGATGTTAGGATTGTGGGTCACAACAATAATCTGGCGGCGTTCTTTATTGGTTTTCAATTGTTTGACGACCAAATTGGTGATCAGGTGGTTGTCGAGATCGTTTTCCGGCTGGTCGATGATCAGGGGAGCGTCGCCATGCGCGAGGAAAAAAGCAAGCAGTGCGGCGGCCTTTTCACCCGCTGAACCACCGCTACTCAACCGCACGAAGTTGTTTCCATCGCCGGTGCGGCTGTAGGAAACGGCAAGCGTGTCCTCGGGCCACCACATGCGCAGGCGATCCAAACCTTCGGGACGATCTTGAAATTTTCCGGCAAGGTGGTTTTGAAAATGCCCTCCAAATTCGTTTTTTTCTCTGTTTGTAGCCCGGATCACCTGCCTCTTCCACGTGTCGATGCGCACCTTTAATGCCGACATTCGGGCAGTCTCATCGTTGGGCAATTGAGCATATAGCATTTCGACAAAGCCCGTGCCATTGTCGCGATTTCGGATATCTGAAATAAAGCGAGTGTCCGGGCATTGGAGTTCACGGCGAATTTCTGTTTCAATCCGGTCTTTTCCATCTTCGTTGCCAAACGGTACGAGCTCAATGCGCACATAGCGGTTCCCTTGAAGTTCTTTTGTTAAAAAGTCTCTTCGCATCGTTTGCAACGCAATTCGTAATTCAAACAGTTCCGCATGACTTTTGGAAATTTGTGTTGCAAGCTCGTTGATTTCTTTTCCAATATCGTCGATGCCCTTAAGTTGTGCGTCCACCGTCTGCCGTGTTGCCAGCAGGTTGGCATAGGCGGCGGGATCGGAAACGCCTTGTGCCTTGAGGGTGTCCATTAAAACCGCATGCGCCCGCTCGGCGGTTTTTGCCGCCTCATTCCACGATGAAACGCGGAGTTCATCCTCGACTGTCTGCGCGAGAGTGAGCATTTCCATTCGCGTCTGTTCCAAGACATTCGAGGCTTCGGCAAGGCCGCTGCGCAACGTGTCATCAGCGTGTTGAAGCGGCAGGTCGGCTGGATTTGCCGGGTCAACCAATCCATTGGGCAAATCATAAAGCAACAATCCGTCTTTCAATGCGCCAATGCGTTGCGCAAGCTCGCGAAAAGCGTCCAACAAGCCGGACATCTCACGTTTTTGACGGGAAGTCTTTTGAAAAGCCAGACGTATTTTTGCATGTTCAGATTTTTCGAAAGCGGCGAGCTGTTTGTTGAGATCATCGCGTTGCCCGATGAGACGATCCTTGTCCGCCAGTTTTGTGCGTAAAAAACGGTACCTTCCCAACATTTCGATGTACTTGTTTTCCGCGTCGGTGTGTTGGGCTTCCCATTTGGTTTTGGAAATGCTCTCGTCCAATCGGCGTAACAAAGCCTCTGGACGTTCGGCAATCAAGCCGATTTCATCCTGACTGAAAAGACGCACAGGAAACCGTTCCGTCACATCCTGCGAACTGGCAGACGCCCAGCCATTGATGGCGGCGTTCCATTCCTCCACGGTCACCCCGCGATCTGAGGTCTTCCAAACGAGACGGAAGCGCTGCTCACCTTTGCAAATAACCGCTTCTGCAACAGTCTCCGCACGCAGTCCCCCAGGAGTTGAACCGGTGCCAACTTGCGAGAAGTTATCGAACGTCGTCTTGGCGCGGTTGCCGGGCTGCCCGTCGAATAAATTCAGGTCGTCTTCCCTTTTTGTGGCCAACCGCAAAAAATGAATGATCGTGGATTTTCCGCTTCCGCGACCACCAATGATGGCGTTCATCCATGGATTAAACGTCAACACCTCAGGCTCACCATTGCCCATAAACCGTGCCTTGGACACGCTGAGTGATTCTATCCATACGCGTGGAACAACGTTGGGATCGTAGCTTGGCGGGCATACATCAGAACGCTTGATTGAAAAGGCATTGCCGTCATGCAAAGCAAGTTTCAGTGCCGCAAGCGTAGGTTTGTCCATTTTGACCCACGTATAATGCGAACCTGGAAAATGCGGGTCGCCGGAGTCTTGAAAATTGTGGGTGTCACTACCGAGCACTTCTGGCCAGTTGATTCTTTTAGTTTGGTATTGACCGGGTTTGACACACAAAATGTCGCGTAATTCAATCGCCGCTATGTGTTCTGAGTCGAAAACCGCCCCGAGGGATTGACCCGTAATTTCGGAAAACAAGCCTTTTTGTTTGTCAACGTGCGCCGGAATCGCCAGTCCGCCTTTTTCAGAAATGATTTGCAACACCTCCGGGACTGACTTCTGAGTTACCGTGTCTGAATCACCATGCTTCCCTTGATATCCTGCGGCGTCAAGCAAACAAATAATTTCATCCCGTCCGCGGGTTGGGTCGAATACAGCAAGAACATGCACGCCTCCATGCACGGAAATTTCGACGCCGGGAAAAATCACCAGCGGGCGATAATCAGGTGGCGGATTGGCCGCCATCTCTGCCATTGCCGCTTGGAGTTTCGGCAACGCCTCACCGGAATTATGGTCGGTCACCACCACGCAGTCGATGCCAGCCCGCATGAATGCAAGCAACCACGTTTTCAAATCCGGACACGGCGTCCTTTTAAACGCATCGTGGGATTCAGGCGTGTGGGTGTGAAAATCAAATTTCCACCACTGTGAGCCGGAAAAAGAATGATGTGCGGTATTCATGACGTTTGTTTTTTGGTTTTGAGTAGTTTCATCCGGTGGTCGGCGAGGGGCAGGAGGATGCGGAAGCAGGCGCCGGCGCCGGGTTTGGAGGAGACTTCGATTTGGCCGCCGTGGTCCTGGATGATGCGCTGGGTGATGAGGAGGCCGAGGCCGGTGCCTTTGGTTTTGGTGGTGTGGTAGGGTTGGAAGAGACGGGGAATTTGGTCGGGCGGGATGCCGTGGCCGGAGTCGAGGAAGGCGATCGCGAGCCAGCGGTCGTTGACGGTAAAGGAGATTTTGAGGGTACCGCCGTCGGGCATGGCTTCGGTGGCGTTTTTGATGAGGTTGAAATAAACTTGCTTGATTTGAAGCGGATCGAGCTGGAGGGAGGGAAGGTCGGCGGGGATGTCGAGGGCGACGGCGATGCGGCGGTTTTGAAAATCGGTCTTGAGAAGGAGGAGGGAGTCCTGGAGGAGCTGGGCGGGATTGATGGACTGGAGCTGGGGTTGGGCGGGACGAAGGGCGAGGAGGAATTGGGAGATGATGGCGTCGAGGCGGCCGACTTCGGCGCGTGCGACGTCGAGGAGGTTTTCGAGTTCGGCGGTGTCACCGGTTTTGAGTTCGCGCTGGAGGAGCTGGAGGTGGATGTTGAGGGCGTTGAGCGGGTTGCCGATTTCGTGGGCGACCGAGGCGGCAAGAAGGCGGACGGCGTTGAGGCGCTCGGATTCGAGGAGGGACGTTTCCTTGGCGCGGTCGCCGGTGATGTCGCGCAGAATGATGAGCAGCGAATTGTGCGGGGCGTTTTCGACAGGCAGGGCGTAGAGGCTGAGAATGCGCGGTTCAGGGGCGGAGATTTCGACTTCGCGCGTGACGGCGCGGGGCCAGTCCTGAGCCGAGGGTGAGAGGAGATGGTCGAGCTCGAAATCGACGAGCAGAGAAGTAACAGGCCGCTCCTTGACGTCGGCGAAGCGGAAGCCGAGGAGGCGTTCGGCGGCGGCGTTGGCGAACTGGAGGGAGGCGTCGGGGTTGATGACGAGGACGCCCTCTTGGATGGACTGGAAGATGGTTTCGAGGAATCCGCGTTCGGCGACAAGGCGGGCAAACTGTGTGTGCAGCGTTTCGGGGTCGATGCGCTTGATGCGGGCGGCGACGCGCTGGTAAAAATTAGACATGTCCGGCCTCCCCGTAACCTTGGCGGAGCAGATGCTTGCCAATGAGCCAGCCGATGACAAGACCGGCGAAATGCGCGGCGTAGGCGGTGTTGGTGAAGCGCAGAATCGCGTCGAGCACGGTGAGCAAAAGGATCACGAGCGCAAGCGTTTTACCACGCAGACGCAACGGGATGAAGTAAAGCAAAACAAGCAATTTGCGGTTGGCGTAGAGCGCGGTGTAAGCGCCGATGAGCCCGTAGACGCCGCCGGACGCGCCAATGCAAGTGCCGTAAGCCGGCGCGCCCGTGTAGCACGTCCACAGCCATTCGCCCAACGCCCAGAAGAGTCCGCCCAACACGCTGCTGCCCAAAAAAATGAGGAGAAAACGCCGCGTGCGCAATTCACCCTCCAGCGCGAGTCCGAACAGCACCAGACCCAGCATGTTCAGAAGCAAATGCCACTGCGAGCCATGAAGAAAAGCGTACGTCAGCGGTTGCCAGAAAAAGCCCTGCGCGAGCAACGGCGGATGCAGTCCGAAGATATAACTAAACGGTTCGATGAAGGGATGCCGCACCATGAACGGCACGTGCTCCAGCACTTGCTGCATCACAAACACCACGATGCAAATCAGCGCGAACACACACGTCGCCGGTGCGAGAAACCAGAGTCCACGCAGGCGTCCGGACACGATGCGAAGACCTTTGCGCACGATACGCTCACACGGTTTTGAAAAAGTCCCACTCCATCCACTGCAGAACCACGATGCCGATAAACATCAGCGTCGTCAGGATGGCAATGATCGCCGCCCACGTGTAATTCACCGCGGGTTTGAGGTTCATGTCCTCAAGCGGATTGCGATGGCGGCTGGCAATAAACGCCGCAGGCGGATTATGTTGGTCTTGTGCCATGAAGAACCTCTTTTAGGTAATGAAAAGTGCAGTCAGAATACCAAACTCACGCGCACGCGCCAAGCCAAAACCGGCACGCGCCCCAATCCCGGCGTGGCAAAGGTCGGGCTCTGCCACGCGCGATTTTTGGGCGTTTGAATTGTTGTTGTGTTTTATTCGCAAAATCCATAACATGGTTGCAAATGTGATGATGTTCGGTTTGTGATACAGGGATGAAAGGGAGATCAACATGAACAAAAAAATCCTCGTGCCAATCCAGACACGCCGCGTGAAATGGAGCGCAATTTCGTGCATGATTGTGTTGATGACACTGGCCATTGCCGCAATGATGACGCAAACATCCTGCATGTCCATGCACGAACGGACGCAACTGCGCACATCGTCCGACGAGACGTATATTGGCGCGTTAAGCGATTTGGGCCACATACTCGGCGGGTTGTGGTTTGGCGAATCAGGATACATATTGCTTGGTTTGGTTGACCTGCCGTTTTCCTTTGTTTTTGACACCCTGCTTTTGCCAACGGATTTGCTGGCCGGCCCGGGCGCGCTGATCGGCCAATGCGGTCTGTTCCGAGGCCGGCAATTCACAATGCGTATTGTCGATGAGGCGGGTCTGCCGCTACGCGATGCGTATGTCAGGGTCTTCAATAAGGAGCGCGCAGAAAATTGGTCGGCTGACAACGACACTCGCAGTGGATATCCCGCCGGACAGATGGTGGCCGCAGGCTGGTCTGACCGCGATGGCGTCTTCGCAGGCAAAAGGCCAACCCGCGGCGACATGCGTTGGACGGCGAAAAAGGCGGGATATTACAATTCCATCGGCGCTCAATGGGATGACGCATTGACGGTTGTCATGAACCGTATTGGGCTTTTCGGTTGCCTGGTGCTGGCGATCGCACAAAAACGAAATTGGCCGTATCTCATCGGCGTCGTGCTTTGCTTGATTGCCATTTGGCGCATGCTGGCACTTGAGTATCTGAAAAGTCTGGGATGGTGATGCAACAACACGGGCATTTCAGGATATTGGGGTCGGCTTTAAACCTTTGACATTGCAATTTCCACCAGTTGTTCGGTGTCTTGGATTATGTTACCTTTTGTCCATGACTCGACAAGCGCTACTCTGGAAAATCTCTGACTCAACAACACAGAACAAGAACGAAATGCCAAATGTAAAATCCGAGAGTATTGACATATAGATAGTTAAATGCTATTGTTCCGTTTTCACAAGGAGTTGTGTCATGCCTGAATGCAAGAAGTGCAAGGCCACGTGTTCCATAAAAAGCGGGTTTGTCCGGGGAAAACAACGCTATCA
>JAVBOU010000109.1:0-4329 GCA_031550185.1 Kiritimatiellia bacterium
TTTTCTTTTTCCTCACAACACCCTACAACCGACTTATCTCCCGGGTGGCTGGGCACAACCCCCCCCCCCCCACGACTTTTTCAGCGTGTGAAATTCCGCGCACCACAATTTCGACTGGAAATGCACGCGGCTGTGTGGTAAGCTCAAAAGACATTTACAGGAGCTTTGCCCATGGGTGGTTTTTTTGGTGTTGTGTCGAAGCAGGATTGCGTGACGGATCTGTATTACGGGACGGATTATCATTCGCACCTGGGAACGGAACGCGGAGGGATGGCGGTGTTGAACGGGAATGGATTCACGCGGGTGATCCATAACATCAGCACGTCGCCGTTTCGGTCGAAGTTTGAAAGCGACCTGACGTCCTTCGAGGGGAATTGCGGCCTCGGCGTCATTTCGGATTATGAGGATCAGCCGCTGGTATGCTCGACGCATCTGGGCGTGTTTGCGATTGTCACGGTGGGGATCATTAACAACGTGCAACCGCTGGTCAAGGAACTCTTCAAGCAGGGCCCGCTGCAATTTTCGGAGATGAGCCGCAAGGGCGTGAACACGACGGAATTGATCACCGCGCTGATCAGCACACAGGCAACGCTGACGGAGGGGATTCGCTACGCGCAAACACGGATCGATGGTTCGTGCTCGCTCTTGATCCTGACGGAAAAGGGTGAGCTCTACGCGGCGCGCGACCGTTACGGCAGGACGCCCATTGCATTGGCGCGGAAGAACGACGGATCCGCCTGCGTCGCCGTGTCGGAGACGTGCGCGCTGCCGAATTTGGATTACGTTTTTGTGCGTGACCTAGGGCCGGGCGAGGTGGTGCGGATTTCGGCGACGGATTTTGAGACGCTCGCGCCGCCTTACGCGGAAATGGCGATTTGCGCGTTTTTGTGGACGTATTACGGCTATCCCGCGTCGGCGTACGAGGGGATGAACGTGGAGCAAATGCGGTATTACTGCGGCGGAGCGCTGGCGTTGCGGGACAAGGGCGATGTGGATGCGGATCTCGTGGCAGGCGTGCCGGATTCGGGCGTGGGACACGCGCTGGGTTATGCGCGCGTGGCGGGGATTCCGTACGCGCGACCATTCGTGAAGTACACGCCAACGTGGCCGCGCAGCTTCACACCGCAACACCAAAGTCACCGCGAACTCGTCGCGCGCATGAAGCTCATTCCGATTCCATCGATTCTGCACGGCAAGCGCGTCATCTTGTGCGACGACTCGATTGTCCGCGGCACGCAGTTGCGCGACCAGGTGCATCGCCTGTACGACGGCGGCGCGAAGGAAATTCACATGCGCGCCGCGTGTCCGCCGCTGCTTTACTCATGCAAGTTTCTCAACTTCACGCGCTCGCGTTCGGTCATGGATCTCATCACGCGCCGCACGATCAAGGAGCTTGAGGGCGACGACGCCAACATCCTGCCGTACCACGACCCGCACACGGACCAACACAAGGCCATGGTGGCGCGCATCCAAAATCGCCTCGGCCTCAGCACGCTCAAATACCAGCTGCTCGACGACCTCATCGCGTCGATCACCCTCCCCGCCGCAAAGCTCTGCACCTACTGCTGGACCGGCCGCGACATCTCCTGCGGCATTGATTGCTCGCATTGCCCGTCCACCGCCGTCTGCGTGAACAACACGAAACCCGCGACATGATCCACTCGCTCCAGGGCCAGACCCTTCTCATCACCGGCGCGGCGCAACGCATCGGCGCGGCGCTCGCCGTGGCGTGCGCAAAAGCCGGCGCCAACATCGTCCTGCACCACCATCACTCCGATCCTTCCGCCACGCTCGCCAAAATTCTCGCGCGCCCCGGCACGTGCGTCACCGCCATTCAATCGCCCCTCGATTCCGCGGCCGACGCGCACGCGCTCTTCGACGCCGCAAGCCAGCGTTCGCCCACGCCCATCACCGGCATCATCAACAACGCCGCGCGTTTTTCCGCCGCCTCACTCACTGACGCCACGGCCGACGAAACGCTTGCCTTGTGGCAGACCAATACCCTTGCCCCGCTCGCGCTCATGCAAGCCTTCCACGCCTCTGCACCCGTTGCCGGATGCGTCATCAACCTCCTCGACCAACGCATTGTCCGCCCCGCGCAAACGCCCATTTACACGGCCACCAAATCCGCACTCGCCTCACTCACCCTCGCCGCCGCCGCTGAGTTCGCGCCCAACATCCGCGTCAACGCCATCGCTCCTGGCCCCGTGCTTCCGCCCCCCAACGCGCACGAAAAAGCCGGCCACTTTCCGCTCCTCAAACGTCCCTCTTTCGACGACCTTTGTCACGCCGCGCTCTACCTCCTCACCGCGCCCGCGGTCACCGGACAAATCCTGTATGTCGACGCCGGTCAACACTTGGGAGCAACATGCGAATCATAACTTGTTTGTTTAACTGGCTCACCGTCTGCCTCTGTTGTTTTGCAAGCGCTCAAGCTATGTATCCTTTAGAAAGACGGATTCAGCATGGATTGTTCAATGCCTGGCCGCTTCCCCCCATCAGCCGTTGGCTTCTGCCAAACTTATGGATATTGTGCGCTGTTCCTGTGGCATGGGGTATTGCCACAGTCCCCTTTTTGCTCACGCAAAACACTACCGAAAAAACGCAACTTCACACCTCCATGAGCATCTTTTTGGGATTGTTGATTTTGTTTTGCTTTACCTGGGCCGGAACATTGCCGTTTACAGAAATAATCGTATTAGTCAAGTAGTCATTCATGATGCACACACTCACCCTTAAAAATCTTCCCGTCACCACCATTCTCGGCGCGTACCCGGAAGAGCGCGACACGCCGCGCGAAATCCGTCTCACGCTCCATCTCACCGGCGACTTCTCCCAACCCGCCGCTTCTGACAACCTCGACGACGCCCTCGACTACCACGCTCTTTACCTCCGCATCGGCGAGCTCCTTCGCACGACAAAACCCCGCCTCATCGAACACGCCGCCAAACTCATCGCCGACCTTTGCCTCACGCTCCCGGATGTTGTCTCCGCGACCGTCATCCTCGAAAAGCCCGACGTTCCCGTCAAAACCGCCGCCGCCGTTTTCCAATTCACGCTGAGCAAATAACCATGCCCGACGCCAGCGTTCATCACCTCGACTTCACCGCCATCGACTTCGAAACCACCGGCCATGTTCCCGGTCATCCCAACCAGCCGTGGCAAGTCGGCCTTGTCCAACTCCGTGGCAGTGACCTCCTGCCTGCCACCGCCTTCGAATCTTTTTTGCGCGTCGCAGCCGACCGTCCCTTCAACCCCGCCGCGCCCGGCCGCCACGCCCGGCTCCGTCCCCAACTCGCCGCCGCGCCCACGCCGCGCGACCTCTGGCCCGAACTCCTTCCGCGCCTCCAGCGCCGCATCCTCATCGCTCACAACATCGCCACCGAACGCAACCTCCTTCTCCACATCGCGCCGCTCCATGCCTTCACTTGGATCGACACCCTGCGCCTTGTCCGCATCGCTTATCCCACGCTCGCCTCAAAAGCCCTCGAAGACCTCATCCCCGCCCTTCACCTCGCCGACGCCCTCGCCCAACTCTCCGACCGTGAACCCCACGACGCCCTTTACGACGCCTTCGCCTGCGCCCTCCTTTTTCGTCACCTCATCACCCTTCCTCAATGGCAGCATGTCACCATTGCCGCGCTAACAGTTCCCCCGCCATGACCTTTCTTCTCGCCTCCCGCAACCGCCACAAGCTTGTCGAAATCCAAACCATTTTGGGCGTCACATTTCTCACGACCGACGACGTTCCCAATCTCCCGCACGTCGACGAAACTGCCGACACGTTTGAGGGCAACGCGATTCTCAAGGCGCGCACGCTGGCGCTTGCTTCCGGACTCTGGACGCTGGCCGACGACTCCGGCCTTGAGGTGGATTTTCTTCACGGCGCGCCGGGCGTTCGTTCCGCGCGTTACGCCGGCGACCACGCGACCGACGTCGACAATCTCACGAAACTTATCGACGTCATGCGCGGCGTGGCCATGCGCTCCGCCCGTTTTCGTTGCGTTCTTGCGCTCTCCTCGCCGGACGGAAAAACCCGCACCATTTCCGGAAGTTGCGAAGGTCGTCTCGCTGAATCACCGCGCGGCGCAAATGGTTTTGGTTATGATCCGCTTTTCATTCCCGACGGTCACACGCAAACGTTTGCCGAGCTTCCGGCTGAAATCAAAAACGCCATCTCTCATCGTGCCCGCGCGCTGGCAACGGCGAAGGTGGCGTGGAGCGCGGAGTTGCGATAAAAAAAGTCGTGGGGGGGGGGGGGGGGGTGCCCGCCCCCCCCCCGCGGGTGGTTTTTTTTGACAGAATAACGGGGGGGGGAGTGTGCGTCGG
>JAVBOU010000140.1:0-3938 GCA_031550185.1 Kiritimatiellia bacterium
AATCACGCTGACAATGCCCAGCAACACAATGACAAACACCAGCTCCAAAAGCGTAAACCCTGTTGGGCGGTGAGGAGGATGGTCGTTAGACGTATTCACCAGCCTTTTTAACGCCTCATGCGGCATTTTGGTTCACCACAAAGATGATCAATGGTGGGGCGCGAACGCCGGGCGCGCCGGGCTTACGACAAAATTGTATCCGCAACGCAAGCGACATAAAACAACCGTCCATCCAATACCCGGCGCGCCCGGCGGTCACGCCCCACCATTTATCACATCCCGCCCCATGCTTGCCGTCCCGTCAGGGACGGGAGGTTGCGTCGCGCAGGCGTCATGTATTGTGAGGCAACGCGCTTGTCATAATTTTCGTTTGCGTTTTACGAACGCGTTCGCTATACTTTTCCCTCCCTTATCCAAAGGAATTTTTTCATGAAAAAGGACATCCACCCCAACTTCGACGAGGCGACGATTACATGCGCCTGCGGCAACGTCAACAAGACCCGCTCCACGGTCAAAGCCATGACGGTCAACACCTGCTCGGCCTGCCACCCGTACTTCACCGGCAAAAAGACGCTCCTCGACACCGAAGGCCGCGTCGACCAGTTCATGAAGCGCTACGCCAAGAAACCCGCGAAGTAGGTTTCACCTTTCCGACTTGACGGACGGACGCCGCACCTTGTGCCCGCGTCCGTTCGTATTTATTTGCCGTCATGATCCACCGCACGCTCATCGCCAAAATGCTCGGCCGCATGGAAACGCTCGAGCAGGAACTCATCTCCCCGGAAGTCCTCGGCGACCCCGCAAAACTCCGCACCAAGGTGCGCGAGCATTCGGCGCTCAAGCATTTGGAGGGCCTCGCCAACAGCTACTTCAAGCTCCAGGACGACCTCGCGTCCGCGAACGCGATGGCCGACGATCCGGCGACGCCCGACGATCTGCGCGACATGGCGCGCGAGGAGGCGACCGAACTCGCCACACGCGAACCGCAACTCAAGCAGGACCTCCTGTTCGCCATGCTGCCGCCCGATCCCCTCGACGGCCGCAACGCCGTCTTCGAAGTCCGCGCCGGCACCGGCGGCGAAGAGGCGGCGCTCTTCGCGGGCGACCTCTTCCGCATGTATTCGCGTTACGCCGACTCGCGCGGCTGGAAGCTCAGCATCCTCGACGCATCGGAAAACGACCTCGGCGGTTACAAGGAAATCCTCTTCACCATTGCCGGCGACAACGCCTACGGCGCCTTTCGTTTCGAGAGCGGCGGCCACCGCGTGCAACGCGTGCCCGTCACCGAAACCCAGGGTCGCATTCACACCTCCGCCGCGACCGTCGCCGTTTTCCCCGAGGCCGACGAGGAGGACGACATCCAGATCCCGCCCGAAGAATTGCGCGTCGACATCTTTTGCGCCGGCGGCCACGGCGGCCAGGGCGTCAACACCACCTACTCCGCCATCCGCATCACCCACCTTCCCACCGGCCTCGTCGCCCAATGCCAGGACGAACGCTCGCAGCACCGCAACAAGGAAAAAGCCATGGCCGTCCTCAAGACGCGCCTGCTCGACCAGCGCCGCCAGGCCGAATCCGCCAAGATGGGCCAGACCCGGCGCGACATGATCGGCTCCGGCGACCGTTCCCAGCGCATCCGCACCTACAACTTCCCCCAAAACCGCCTCACCGATCATCGCATCGGCCTCACCCTTTACTCGCTTGACCGCGTCATCGAGGGCGACCTCTCCGAGCTCCTCGTCTCCCTCGCCGACTACGCGCAAAAGCAGCGCCTCGCCGCCGAATTTGGCTTCGACATGCCCAGGCGTGGTAGCGACGAAGCGTAACGCGTTGACTTTTCTCCCCGCTTCCCGCATAGTCACTTTCACCATGTGGTGCCGTCGTCATAAAATGCTCACCGCCCTCCTTCTCCTCCTCTTCGTGGCAGCGCTCTTCGTCTGCCACGTCCGCCGCAATATCGGTCGCGGCCCCGGCCCGGCGGACATCGCGCGTTTCGAATCCTCGACCAACTACGTCAATGGTCGCTTCACCAATCGCCACGAAACCATCATCACCAACGAAACCCCTGTCGCCGAAGTCAAGCGCCTGCGTTTCGCCAGCCTTTTGAAATTCCTCGCCGGTCGCGAAGGCAACCCCGACAAAACCCTGCCCGTCGTTCAGCTCACGCGCAACGACTTCCCCGATCCGCCCGCCGACTACCGCGTCACCTGGCTCGGCCACGCCACGCTCCTCATCGAGCTCGGCGGCGCGCGCATCCTCGTCGACCCCATCTTCGGCAACGCCTCCCCCATCCCCGGCCTCGTCCAGCGCTTCGCCGCACCACCCATCTCCCGCGCCCAACTTCCCCACATTGACCTCATCCTCATCTCCCACGACCACTACGACCACCTTGAGATCGACACCATCCGCCACTTCCGCAACCGTGGCACACCATTCCTCGTGCCACTTGGCGTCGGCGCCCGACTCCGCGGCTTCGGCATCCCCGACGATCGCATCACCGAGCTCGACTGGTTCCAAACCGTCACCCACAGCGGCCTCGACTTCACCGCCGCGCCGACTCACCACCGTTCCGGACGCTCCTTCAGCGACTCGCGCGCAACCCTCTGGTGCGCCTGGATCATCGCCTCAAAAAACAAAAAAATCTTCTTCGGCGGCGACGGCGGTTACGACGCCGACTTCCAACTCCTTGGCGACCGCTACGGTCCCTTCGACTTCGCCGCGCTCGGCATCGGCGCCTACGATCCCCGCTGGGCCGCCAACCACCTCTTCCCCGAAGAAGCCATCCGCGCCACCCGCGAACTCCGTGCCGCCCGTCTCCTTCCCATTCACTGGGCCACTTACAGCCTCGCCCCTCACCCGTGGGACGAACCCATCCTCCGCGCCATCGACGCCGCCACAAAGGAAAACCTTCCCCTCCTCACCCCAAAAATGGGCGAACCCATCATCCCCGGCCAAACCCCAACCTCCGCCTGGTGGTGATAAAAATTAAAAGCTTTCCGTGGCAGAGCCCGACCTCTGCCACGAAAGACTTTTGATTTTTATCACTGGCCGATGGTGACCTTCAGGTTCTGCTGGTCGGTGAAATAGGTGACCGAGAGGGTGAACTCCGGCGTGGTTGGCGTGTCGGCAAATTGGTACGCGGTCGTGGTGGGAGAGCCAAAGTACCCCTGTTTTTTGATGACTTTTCCGCCTGCGTTGATGGTCAATTCGGTGACCAGGCCGCGGTCGCCTTTCATGAGGATGCCAAAATCATCCTCCTTGGAAATGGCGAAAGTGAAGGGACCGGCCTTTTGTTCGACGCCTTTGTCGGCGGCCTTGAAGGTGAGGGTTTTCGTTTCGGTCTTGCCTGCGGACTTGGCGGTGATGGAACCCTTGATGGTGGGAATGGTCATGGGGTTTTCGGTGGCGACGAAAATGGAGAACGTGGCGTATTTGCCGTCGTCGGAAACTTTGGTAAAGCCGCTGAGTTTCCAACTGGCGCGGCCGCGGTTGTCCTTGGAAAGATCCTTGCCGTCCTTGGTCGCAATGGCATCGATTTGGATGGAGTCGCGGTCAATGTCGGTGAGTCCGTTGCCAATGACCAGATAGGTGATTTCGCAACCGGGCTTGTCGCTGGCGCCAAAGGGTTTGACGTCGAAGGGCAGCGCTTCGATCGCGGGCAATGTGAAGGTGTATTGCAACGGTTTCGCGGCGAGCGTCGCGTTTTGCGCGAGGCACGTGATGCCGGTGAGCAAGGCGGAGAGAAGGAGGATTTTTTTCATGATGCGTGTCCGTGTTGTGTTGTTGTGGGGGGGGCGTACCAAGGCCCCGCCCCCCACCCAAACGTACAGGTATGTGTCGCCCCAGATCGACCGCCATGGGCGCAACCCGCCCAACAATTAACTTCCGTGGGGGGGCCGCGGTACGCCCCCCCCACAACAACACAACACGGACACGCA
>JAVBOU010000035.1:0-6724 GCA_031550185.1 Kiritimatiellia bacterium
CTGCGAGGCATACGTCCGAATGCATTCTACGTGCACCTGAAAGAAACGGAGTGGAGATTTAATCATAGACACGAAAATCTCTATCGGGTATTGTTAAAGGAGTTCAGACAAAATCCACTCTAAACTAGTCTTGAACCAAAAAAAGTTTCCCATGAAAACACATCCTCTTCTCGCGACCTTGTTTTGCGGCGTCATGTTCACTGCATTGCACGCGGAGACCTTCTCCATTGGCGGCATGAAGATCGAGGTTCCCGTGCCGCAGGAATTTGCCCGTGTGACGCGGCAGATCGAGGAGGCCTTCACCCGCGAGCAGATTGCGTCCGGGCAGACGCCCTCCATCCTGGCCATTTTCATTCCCGAGGCCAATCTTCAGGAGATTCTGCTCGACAATCCCATCGGTTCTGAACGGCAACTGACCTTTTCCTTTCTTCCCGATCTCGTCGACGCCGCCGTTTCCGCGCAGGCGTTCAACACCTACAAACACAGTGAAATCAAGGCTGTGAAGGATTGGCAAAGGCGCGTCCAACTCCAGCTTCGTCAAGCCGGTGCCGACATCAACGTCCTCGACGCCGTGCTGAAAATCACACCCATTTTCCCGCTTGGCATCTGCGGCGAAACCGCACTGACCATTTCCAGTTCCTTCCTCACCCAGCCGCCCGACCGCAGCCCGCGCCGCGCCACCACCGTGATCACCGTCGACGTCGCCGGCAAAGTCGTCATGCTCGTCTGCGCCGCACTCGCCGAAGACCTCGAGTGGACCCGTGAGATCGCCGATGCCTGGGCCGAGGCCAGTCTCGCCGCAAACCCCGCGCCGCCGCCCGACACGCCTGCCGACATCGCCCGCGCGCGCGCCTACAACGTCGGCAAGACGGCCGGCCTGTTCTGCTCCGGCTTGGTCACCCTCATCCTCGGGCTCCCGCTGTTGGCCGTTCTTTTGTGATGACGAGCATCGTCATGAAAACAAAATCACTTCAAAACCACAATAAAAATTTGTATTCATCTGTGGCTCGACAACAACCAACGAGTAACCCCCCATGTCCCGCACCGACCGCGCACAACACGCCATTCTCCGCGCACTCGCCCAGACTTCCGGCGCGATCGGGGCGAGCCGTATTGTTGAGTCGCTTCGTCTCGACGGCCTCGACCTCAGCCCGCGCGCCATCCGCTTCCATCTGCTCGAAACCGACCGCAAGGGTTGGACGCAACTCGTCACCCGCCGCGCCGGCCGCGCCATCACCGCCGCCGGTCGCGAAGCCCTCGCCGGCCTTCCGAATCTCGGCGCGACACCGATGATCGCCGCGCGGATCGAGGAACTCATCTACCAAACCCGCATCGAGGAAACCGAACCCGCGCGTGGCAGCGTCGTCGTCAACGCCACGTTTCTCCTGCCCGCCAATCTGCCGCCCGCGCTTAACGAAATCCGCAGCGTCTTCCACGCCCGCCTCGGCGTGGGCCAGCGTCTTCTCATCGCGCAGGAGGGCGAAAAAATCGGCGACAAAATCGTCCCTCCCGGTTATCTTGGCATCGGCACGCTGTGCACCATCACCATCAGCGGCTGCCTCCAGCGCCGCGGTATTCCCGTCTTCTCGCGCTTCGGCGGGCTCCTCGAAATTCGCGACCGCAAGCCCTTCCTCTTCACCGCGCGCATCGACTACAAGGGCTCGACGCTCGATCCCCTCGAGGTCTTCATCATGGCCGGCATGACCCGCGTCCGCGAAACCCTCCGCACCGGTAACGGCGTCATCTGCGCCAGCTTCCGCGAAGTGCCGGTTGTCGCATTGCCCGACGTCGAACGCGCCGCCGTGCTTCTGCGCCGCGCCGGCATTGGCGGCATCCTCGCCATTGGCCGACCCTCCGCGCCGCTCTTCGGCGTCCAGGTCAGCGAGGGCCATGTCGGTATCGTCGTTGCCGGTGGCGTCAACGCCATTGCCGCGGTTGCGGAGGCGGGTTTTCCCATCCGCCTCGTCTCCCTTGCCGGCATCGACCAACTCGCGCGCTTCAAGAAAATCTAAAAACTTTTCGTGGCAGAGGTAGGGCTCTGCTACGGCAAGGCATTTACTCTTGCGCCCCAACGGGGCAGGTCAATAGACCTGTTGGGGTATAGCGGTTATCGTCTATTATGGAGTGCGGCGATTTATCGCCGCTTTTCCGTTAGCTCATTATTTCCGGTCAGCATGTCGATGACATCGGTTCTGACGTGCATGGTGTTCTCCACGCGACATGAACGCGTGAACAGATGTTGCGGCTCAGCGAAAAGCGGCGATAAATCGCCGCACTCCATACTTGCGATGTGACGGTGAATTTATATCCCAACATGTCCATTATTTCATGTGGCGTTTTGTTGTGGTGTTTTACCGTGATTTTTGTTTTCGGCGGGTGATCCCGCCCCGTTGGGGCTTGTGTGGTGTGCGTTGCTGACGTAGGGCTGCGGGGCAATGCCCCTTGCCCTACGCTAATGATGAAAGGCTTTCAGCCTTTGAATGCCGCATCATGACAGATTATCCGTCCCGTCAGGGACGGGAGGTTGCGCTGTGCAGGCGTCATGTTTTCCGCTCACAAGGCAGGGTTGAAAACATATGTCGCAATGTTGCGCGAAAACGCTATACGATAATAAATGGTGGGGCGTGACCGCCGGGCGCGCCGGACTCGCGACAAGCCTGCATCCGCAACGCAAGCGACACAAAACAAACGTCCATCCAATACCCGGCGCGCCCGGCGGTCGCGCCCCACCCACCAAAGCACCGCGGCTCAGCCACGGCGCTTTTGGAAAAGACATGCCCGGGGAAGCGCGCCTTCGCGCGACCCCGGGCATGTGAAATTTGGCCTGCGACAATTAGGCGAGCGCGGCGACCTTGGCGGCGGCGCGGGCCTTGCGGCGGCTGGCGTTGTTCTTTTTCAGGACGCCCTTTTTGGCGGCCTTGTCCAGCTTCGACGAAAACGTTGCAAAGGCGGTCGTGGCGGCGGCCTTGTCGCCTTTGGCAATGGCGGCGATAAGGTGCTTGCGGCAGGCGGAAACCTCGCTCTTGACGGCGTGGTTGGCAATGTGTTGCTCGCTGGATTGACGGGCGCGTTTTTCGGCGCTCTTGATATTGGCCATGATTCGGAAAACTCCTTGGGTCAAAAGAAAGGCAAGTATTGTAGCGAAGTTTCGGCGCAGGTCAAGCGCGATTTACCGTTGTGTGTCATTCCGCCGTGATGGCGCGGATGAATTTGGTTTCCGCCTGGTCGTACGGCGTGCCGTCGGGGCGGAAAATGTCGTGGAACCACAGCGGCGGCTCGTTGTCGAGGTACGGTTTTTGCCAGCTGTCCCAGGGGAGGTACGTTTGGATTTTGCCCTGGACGCAACCCCAGTTGATCGCGGCGATGCGCTCGGCCTTGAGGATCGGGAGGATCGCCTGAAACGTGGAGCCTGCGCCGCGTGCCATGTATTCCGTGCAGAGCATCGGGCGGCCGTAACGCTTGAGTTGCGCGATGCGCGTGGTCATGTCGTCGGGGTTGCCGTAACAGTGGAAGCTGATGACGTCGGAGTTGTCGATCTGCACGCGCTCGTAGGGACGGAGTTTCGCGTCGTCCGACCAATCGCCCGCCCAAATGCCGGAGGTGAGCGGTTGCGTCGGATTCGCGGCGCGCGCCCATGCGAAGACCTGTTGCAAAATCGGCGTGATGATTTCGGATTTCGCGGCGAGGTCGTTGGCGCCGATGCTCGATGCGTTCATGTTGTCGGGTTCGTTCCAAAGATCCCAGCCGACAACGCGCGGATCGTCGCGGAAGCGGTCGATGACGCCGCTGACGTACGCCTCGCGTTGCGCGAACGCCGCGGGGTCGGCGATCACGTCGATGCCGGGACATTGAAGCCAGCCGCTGTTGTGTACGCCCGGGGTGGGGGAGGGTTGCGGCCCGGCTTTGGGATGCGGCTGCCAGCAACTGTCGAACGGCACGAGCAGCACGCGCATGTCGTTGCGGTCGGCAATAGCGAGGAAGTGATCGATGCGGTCGAGGAAGCCGGGCGCGTCGTTGAACCAGGGAATGTCGTGCAGATAGACGCGCAGGCAGTTGAAGCCGATGGCCGCGGCCCAGGCGAGTTCTTCCTCGATGGTGACGGTGTCAAAGGTCTCGGCCTGCCACATGTCGAGTTGGTTGATCGCGGTGCGCGGCGTGTAATTGCAGCCCACGAGCCAGGGAAGTTTCGCGTGCCAGGCGGCGGCCTGTTCGGGTGTCCAGCGAGTTTGCATGAAAAGCCTTTTGTGAAAATCGAAAAGGTGAAAAGTCTACCCGATGCGTCACGCTGTGGCAAGAACCGCGAATTGACACAAAGTAAAAAGCGTCGTATGTGTCCGTTCTTTATCATTTTTTTTGAACATCGTTCATCGCCTCAAGACATTCATGATCAAATTCAAAACATTCATGATCAAATAAAGCGCCGCCACACAGACCAGAACTATTCCTGCGATCCTTAATTTCTTTTTTGTTCTATCAAACGTTTCGCCTTGTGACTTTGTAAAAAGCTGAGGGCTTGTGATAAGCAAAATTCCGGCTACCAACGGAATAAAAACATCAATAAATGACATTATCCATTCTCCTTTGAAGGCACTTCAAGCACAATGTATGGTGTAAACCATTTCGACGCCGTGCGTGCTTTGCATGAAAAATGCGAAACACAATAGGCCCATCATTTTGCGTGCTGTCATCTGTCCTTCCTTTGGTGAGTTGTCAATTCGTGTCGTTTATGTCCTCGTCGGCTTGCGTAAACTTCGGGTTGTCGCCGGCGAAGACGAGGGTGATTTCGCCTTTGGGCGGCTTGCCGGAAAAGGTCGTGACGAGGTCGTCGAGGAAGCCGCGTTCGATGCGTTCGAATTGTTTGGTGAGCTCGATGCAAACCGCGGCCTGGCGGTTGCCGAGGGATTCGCGCGCGGCCTTGAGCGTGGCGTGAATGCGAAAGGGTGACTCGAAGCAAATGAGGGTGTGGGGGCGTTGTGCCTCGTCGTCGAAGTAGCGTTTGAGCGCGCCGGGTCTGCGCGGCGGAAATCCCTTGAAGGTGTAGCTCGACGTGGGCAGGCCGGAGTAAACGAGCGCAAGGTGGACGGCGGACGCGCCGGGCAAAACAACGAACGCGAGCTTTTCTTCAACGACGCGGCGGATGAGCCGGTAACCGGGATCGCTGATGCCGGGGTAGCCGCCGTCGGAGCAGAGCGCGACGTTGCGGCCGGCCTGCAACGCGCGGATGATGGCTTCGCCGGCGCGGTCCTCGTTGCCCTGGCGATACGAAATCATGTCGGGCCGCGGGATGTTGTTCGCGGAGAGCAGGCCCCACGTGCGGCGCGTGTCTTCGGACGCGATGAGGTCGGCGGTCTTGAGCGCTTCGAGCGCGCGGGGCGTGAGGTCGGCGAGGTTGCCAATGGGAGTTGCGACAATGGAGAGCATGGGTTATTCCGGGAAGACGGCCGACGGCGCCTGCCACAGCGGACTCGCTTTTTTGAGTTCTTCCGCAATGGCGGATTTGAGCGCGTCGAGGCCGTAGCCGGTGCGCGCGGAAACGGGAATCGCGAGGGGTTCGCTTTCGGAAAGATGCGCGACGGTTTCGTCGGCGTTTTCCGCGTCGCACTTGTTGAGCACGAGGAGCGCGGGGACGTTTTGCGCGCCGATTTGCGCGAGCGTTTTGCGGCACACGTCAATGTGCTCGCGCAGATGCGGATGCGACGCGTCGACCACCAGCAAGAGCAAATCCGCGTGGATCGCGACGTCGAGCGTGGAGCGGAACGACGCGACGAGCGACGTTGGCAAATGGCGGATGAAGCCCACGGTATCGGTCAGCAACACCTTGCGCGACGGCGCGAGCCAGAGCAGCCGCGTCTTTGTGTCGAGTGTGGCGAAGAGGCGGTCGTCGACATACGCGTCCGCGCCGGAGAGCTGGTTGAGGAGCGTGGACTTGCCGGCGTTCGTGTAACCCACGAGGCAGACTTCGGGAAACTTGCGCTTCTCGCGCGAACGTTCGGCGCGCGCGCGGATGTCGTCGAGCTGGCGTTTGAGCTCGGTGATGCGTTTGCGGATGGGACGGTTGCGGATTTGCAAATGCGCCTCGCCCGGCCCGCGCACATTCGCGCCGCCGCCGGTGAAGCGCTGCTGGCTTTCGGTGATCGGAATGCGCGAAAGCAACAGCTCCTGCTGCGCGAGCTTCACCTGAATTTGCGCCTCGGCCGATCGCGCGCGTCGCGAGAAAATGAGGAGGATCAACTCCGTGCGGTCGATGATCCGCGCATCAAGCGCCTTGGCCAAATTGTATTGCTGGAAGGCGTTCAGCTCGTTGTCAAAAATCACGGTGTTGGCGTTGGTGTTGACGATGGCTTCGCGCAACTCCTCGACCTTGCCCTCGCCGATCATGGTGGCGCCGTCGGGTTTGATGCGGCGTTGCGTGACCTGGCCGACGGTCGTGATGCCCGCCGTGTCCGCGAGGCGCAAAAGCTCTTTCAGCGAATCCGCCGCTTCCTCCGGATCGCGCGCACCGCACACGGCCTGCACGAGCACCGCGTTTTCCTGAACTTGTGTTTCAATCAATGGCATGTCCGCAAGTATACGCGGAAGCCCTGTGGCGTGGCAAGACTTCTGCCACGCCACGAAGAGCGTTCATCATGCCGAATATCAATCACGGTGGGGCGCGACCGCCGGGCGCGCCGGGCATTGGATGGACTTTTTTTTTGTCGCTTGCGTTGCGGATACAGGTTTGTCG
>JAVBOU010000066.1:0-7375 GCA_031550185.1 Kiritimatiellia bacterium
CCCCCCTCCGGCCGGGTCCCTCCTCTTAGGCCCCCCATCCACCACCCCCCCCCCCCCCGCCGCCGCCCCCCCGCCCCCCCCCCCCCCCTCCATGTTTAGGTTTTGGAACACGTTTATTGTTTGTCGCTTGCATTGCGGATCCAGGCTTGTCGTAAGCCCGGCGCGCCCAGCGGTCGCACCCCACCCATTTTGCGCAGCAAGGCGCGCCGTGGTATTTTTCTTGAATTTATGTTTAAAGATGGACAAGGACACGGGGAAGGGGTATAGTTTCGACCATGTATACGGTTGAAAATGCGAAAACAGGCGACATCCAAATGCGGGTGCAATTATTTCGCCGCCGCATGTTCGGGGTGTTGTTTGGGCGCGGGGCGTTGACAGGGGGAACGGTGGCGGGGTTTGTGTGCGGGGCGGGGGTGTTGGCGTGGCGATTTGCGGGACAGGCGCCGGGATGGATGTGGATGGCAGGCGGGGCGGCGTTGGGGATTGCGGTGTGCGCGACGCTGACGGGTTTGGTGTCGGCGATGCGGCATGTGCCGGCGGCGAAAAAATGCGCGGCGGCGTTGGACGCGGCGGAGGGCGCGGGGGGATTGGTGATGTGCGCGGGGCTGGAAGGAAGCGGGGCGTGGCGCGTGAGGGCGGCGGAGCTGCCGGAGGTGCGGGCGCGTTGCGGACGGATGACGGCGGGGCTGGTGTTGGGCGCGGTGTTTTGTGGTGGTGCGGTGGCGTTGCCGGGATCGCTTTTCACGAAGCGGACGACGGGGCGGCTGGCGTTGGAGAGCGTGGTGGAGGAGGTGATGAAACAGGTGACGATGCTGGAGGAGGAGACGCTGCTGCCGGCGCCGCTGGCGGAGGCGATCAGCAATGAACTGGCGCGGGTGACGGAATCGGGCGAGGCGTCGGATCCGGGACGGATGCTGGAGGCGCTGGATCATTTGCAGGAGGAGGTGCGGCGCGCGGGCGAGGAGGGCGCGGCGGCGTTGGCGCAGGCGGTGGAGGAGGCGCAGGCCGTGGCGGCGCTGGCGGCGTTGCTGGCGGACGCGATGGAGAACGGGCGGATTGCGGACGACGGCTTGGAGGGGGCAAAGGAAGGGATGGAGGGGATGTTGTCGGAAATGGCGGCGCAGGGGTCGTCGTTGTTTTCGGCGGAGGAGCTGAAGGAGTGGGCGGAGGGTTTGGCAGGTGCGATGTCGCCGGAGGAGGCGGCGCAGATGCTGGAGAAGTTGTCGGAAGGAATGTGCAAGGGCGGCGGGGAGGGATGCGAGCGGCTGGCGAAGTTGTGCGAGGCGGGACTGGCGCGGCCGGGGCAGTGCGCGGGGATGTCGAAGGAGGAGGGCGAGGCGGCGCTGGCGGCGTTGCTGGCGCAGGACGGCGAGGCGGGGGAGGCGGCGCGGGCGCTGGCGGCGATGTGCGCGTCGCCGGGTTCGGGCGGGATTTCGAAGGGACGCGGGGACGCGATGATGACGTGGACGGATCCGTCGACCACGGAGTCGGTGGCGTTCAAGGAGGAACGATTGTCGCCGGGATGGCGTCCGGATTTGGAGGACTCGGAATTGAAGGGCGTGTCGGCAACGGCGCCGAAGGTGGAGGCCGGCGCGGAGGCGGTGACGGGCGGCGTGCTGGGGAGCGGAAGCGCGGCGCGGGGTTCGACGCCGGGCGGCGTGGTGCTGCCGCGGCACCGAGACGCGGTGCGGAGTTATTTTGGAAACCAGGGAACCTCGAATACGGGCATGCAGGAGAAAAAATGAATGATTCGATGTTCCCGTTTGCCATTCGTGTCTATTCGTGTCCATTCGTGGTTCAATCCACAATGTCACACAGAAAACAGCTTGTCTGGCATGGCGATTTTGAGCCACGAATGGACACGAATGAACACGAATTGTCGAGGTTTCCATCAGTGACTTTGAACATCGAAAGGAGCATGGCATGACGTTGTTGACACCTGCGGAGATCGCGCCGGCGAGCGAGGCGCTGAACAAGGTTTTGGAGCAGATGAACCGGATGTTGCTGGGACGCGAGGCGTTGCACCGCCTGGTGCTGGCGGGCATTTTGGCGCGCGGGCATATTTTGCTGGAGGGCTTGCCGGGGTTGGGAAAGACGGCGCTGGTGAAGGCGATCGGGGAGATTTTGCAACTGGATTTTAAGCGCGTGCAGTTCACGCCGGACTTGATGCCGGGGGACATTCTGGGCGCACATTTGCTGCAGCAGGGCGCGACGGGAGAGCGCGAAATGGTCTTCCAGCCGGGGCCGGTTTTTTGCAATGTGCTGCTGGCGGACGAGATCAACCGCGCGTCGCCGAAGACGCAGTCGGCGATGCTGGAGACGATGCAGGAGGGATCGGTGACGCTGCTGGGCACGACGCGCAAACTGCCGGATCCGTTTTTCGTTTTGGCGAGCCAGAATCCGATTGAGCTGGAGGGGACGTATCCACTGCCGGAGGCGCAACTGGACCGGTTTTTGTTTCGGGTGATGGTGCGCGATTTGCCGGTGGAAACGCTGGCGGGAATCTTGACGCAACGGCGGCACGGGGCGATTCCGCAGCCGACGTGGCGGATGAGCCGCGAGGCGCTGGAGCAATGTTTTGAGACGGTGAACCGGATTGTCTTGCCGGAGCCGGTGGCGTGGTGGGTGGCGCGGCTGGTGGGCGCGTCGCACGCGGACGCGAAGGAGGCGCCGGAGCTGGTGCGGCGGTATGTGAACTACGGGGCGTCGCCGCGCGCGGCGATCGCGATGGCGGAATCGGCGCGCGCGGTGGCGTTGCTGGCGGGCCGGCCGTCGGTTGGGTTTGAGGATGTGCGGGCGGTGGCGGAGCCGGTGTTGAACCACCGTTTGATTTTGAACTATCAGGCGCGGCTCGAAAACGTGTCGGCGTCGGCCGTGGTGTCGGCGTTGCTCGCGTCGGTGGATGAGGCGGACATGAAGCTGCCGGAAGGCGTGGAGGTGAGGACGTGAAGATGACAAAGCGAAATGGTTTTTTTGCAACATGTCGGGGCGTGGCAGAGGTCATGCTCTGCCACGGTGTCGTACTGGCGATGTTGGCGACGGTGAGCTCGGGCGCGGAGCCGCAGGCGATTCACGGCGTGCGGGTGCGGGATGTGACGGTGGGGCCGGAGGGCTGGAGCAACGGGACGATTCTTTTCCGTGCTGAGATTGAGAATCAAACCGCGCAACCGCAACAGGTGACAGTTGGTTTTTCGAATGATTATAATGACACGTTCACGGGGTTTGTAAATGCGTCGACAATGATGGTGGCGCCAAATTCACGGTCGATGGTGACGATTCCGCGCGCATTTTTGCCTTTGGGGCTGGGAAAGGCGTGGGTGCAGACTGGCCGAAACAAGCCGGAAAGACTGACGAGTGGCACGAGTTTCGACACGAACAACCGGTATCATTATTCGACCCAGAAATCCATCAACCTGCTGGTGTCGCAACAGTATTCGGAGGGCCGTATTCGCGATTATTTGCGCGGAGATTTTTTGGAGACGGAGTTTGGCACCAAACGGAGCAAGTCGGGCAGCACGCCGCACACGGGATTGACGCCGTTGATCTCGGAGGATTTGATCGAGAAACTTGGTATGACGCGGCTGGAGGTGGAACCTGCGGGATGGCCGGCGGACTGGCTGGCGTACTCGTCGTTTACGGCGTGCTTGGTGACGCAGGAGGAGTTTCGGCAGATGCCGGATTCGGTGCGGCAGGCGTTGTGCCGGTATGTGCTGGCGGGCGGGACGCTGGTGGTCGCGGGTGAGGAGGCGTTTGAACCGGGCTGGCCGATGTCGGATAGCGCGTGGCAGAGCCTGGACGATGCCACGGGGTTGCATGTGAAGGCGGTGGGTGCGGGATTGCTGGTGCGGATTCCGAAAACTGCGGTGTGGGAGATGGAGCCGGCGGACGTGGCGTGGCTGCTGGTCGTACTGAGTGACGAGGGGAGCGAGCGTATGAGAACTGCGCCGACTCAAGCATTGTCGAAAATTTTGCGGCGCGAGGCGAAGATGAATCACCGCCTGCTTGAGACGGAGAAAGTTTTGGCGAATATTGATTTTTCGTTTCCGGTGAACCGGATGTTGTTTTTGCTGGGCGTGTTTTCGGTGTTGGCGGGGCCGGTGGCGGTGATGGTGTTGAGCCGGAAAAACCGGCGCATCTGGCTGTTGTGGGTGGTGCCGGCGTTTGCGCTGGCGTTTAGCAGCATTGTGTTTGCCGTGGCGCTTTTGACAGAGGGTGTGACGCCGTACACGGGGTCGTTCGCCATGACGATGTTGGATCAACGCCAGCACATGGCGTCGACAAAGGGAATCGTGGGCGTTTACATGCCGGTGATCCGCGGCGACGGTTTGCACTTTGGCCGTGAGACGGACATTGATTTTTGCGATTTCGACGGGGTTGGAAATCGCACCATTCGTCTGCTCAACGGGCAGGATCAGCATTACACGGGGTTGATCGCGCCGCGCCTGCCGTCGTATTTTGGCGTGCGGCATAGCGAGACGCGGACGGAGCGGCTTGTGGTCACGCCGCTGGACGAGGGGAGCATCGAGGTCGTCAACGCGCTGGGCGCGGACATCGAGGGGCTGACGCTGTGCGACGCGGCGGGCTGGGTGTACACCACGGTGCGCATTCCGGCGGGCGAAAAGGCGCGCCTCACCAGCCGGGAGAAACCCGGGGCGCCGAAGGGGAACATGCTCGACCGCGCGCGCGCGGCGTTCCGCGGCGGCTACCCGGATTTTGCGTCGCTGGACGTGGCCATGCGCGGCTCTGGCGGGGTGTTGCAACCGGGCGAATACGTGGCGCTGCTCGACGGCGCGCCGTTCATCGAGAATCCGGTGAAGACGCGGCCCGTGAAAGCCCGCGGACAGTCGCTGGTGTTTGGCGTGTTTTAAGAAAGAGGTTTTGCGATGCGTGTTGAAGTTCAAAATTTGAGCCGCCATTTTGGCAAGGTGAAGGCGGTCGACGGCATTTCATTTGCGTTCGGCGAGGGCGAGGTGATCGGCTTCGTCGGCCCGAACGGCGCGGGCAAGACCACGACGATGCGGATCATGGCGACGCTCGACGAGCCGACGTTTGGCCGTGTGCTGATCGACGGCGTGTGCGTGCAGGCGTATCCCGAAAAGGGCCGCGAGATGCTCGGCTACATGCCCGACGCGCTGCCCGAACACGCGGACATGACGGCGCACGAATATGTCGATTTCTTCGGCCGCGCCTTTGGCTTTCACGGCGCGAAATTGCGCAGCGCGGTGGAGGAGGTCGAAACCTTCACCGGCATCACGGTGATTCGCGACAAGACGTTAAAGTCGCTCTCCAAGGGCATGAAGCAGCGCGTGAGCCTGGCGCGCGCGCTGGTGCACGGGCCGCGGTTGCTGATCATGGACGAGCCGGCGAACGGACTCGATCCGCGCGCGCGGATTGAGTTGCGCGAGCTGGTGCGCACGCTGGCGGAAAACGGCACCGCGATTTTGGTGAGCTCGCACATTTTGACCGAGCTCTCGGAGATGTGTACCGGCGTGGTGGTGATGGAACACGGCAAGCTTGCGGGCACCGGAACGCTGACGCAGCTCATGGCCGGCCGGCAGGAGGCGGCGCGGCGCATCTTCGTGCGCGCGTTGCAACTCGAGGCAAAGGCGCTGCACAAGCGTTTGCTCGAGCATCCGGGCGTGACGCAGGCGTTTGTGCAGGGCGACGGTTGCGTGGCGGAGATCGAGAACAGCGACGAAAAGCAGGCCGCGCTTATCGGCGCGCTGATCACGCAGGGCGTCATGCTCGCCGAATGCCGCGTGGAGCAGATCGGGCTGGAGCATCTCTTCATGAGCATGACGAAAGGGGATCTCGCGTGAGTGAATGCACAACGACAGGCTCCCGCGCGCGACGGTGGTGGCGCCTGAATCCCGTCATGATCAAGGAGCTTCGCCAAATGGTGCGGAGTCGCCTGGTGATCATCGGGCTGATCGGCATGTTGGGCGTGATGCTGTTGACGGCGGGCGTCGTTTTGATTTCGATGCACAACGTTGACACCATGCAGGCGATGGGTCCGGCGCTCTTCGGCGGTGTGACGTCGTGGCTGCGCACGGTGGTGAACCTGGGCGTGACGCTCTACGCGGGATTTCGCCTGATGAATGAACGCAAGGATGGTGGCATGGATCTGCTCTTTGGCACGACGCTGAAACCGAGGGCGATCCTTGACGGCAAGGCCGGTGCGGCGTTGGCGTTGACGGCGCTGCTGTTGTCGGCGACGCTGCCGTTCATGGTGCAGTCGGTGATGCTGCGCGGCGTGGGTTGGGGGACGGTGTTGAGCTCCATGATTTCGTTGCTGGTCGAGGAGGCGTGTCTTTTGTATGTGGCGTTCATGTTTGCGGCGCGGGGAAGACGGCTGATGATGATTCTTTTTTGCCTGCTGTTGATGAGCATGTCGTCAGTGATACCGATGATCCGCATGGTGATGCACATGCGGATGTCTTTTCTTTTCAGCGGTTCCGGGATAAGCGGTCCATCCGCGCTGATGACGGGCCTGTCGCTTCCCGTGACATACACGATCGTCTACCTCGCAGTGTGTGCTACGATTTGTCTGCTGGCGCGCGCGGAGGCGATTTCGACGTTGTCGCCGCCGCAGTCCAACCGCGATTTGCCGTTTCGCCTTTGGATGTGCGCGTGCCTGCTGGGATGGTTCATCGTGGCGGTGATATTCGGCGCCGATGCGGTGCTGGGTTTTGCGTGCGTCGCGCTGGGGTTGCTGTTTTTGGTGTTGCTCCGGGAAGTTTCGAAGCCAACGCATTACTCGCTGCGAATCCGTGCGTCGATTGGAGGAAACGGGTTTGGAAAGTTGCCGCAATTTCTCTTTTTTACCGGCGGCATCAACGGCGTGTGCTGGTGTCTGGCGGCGATCACGCTGATGCTCATCACGTTCACGACGGCCATATCGACGTTGCCGTCGACGTCGGATGATATTGGCATGTTGCTGACTGTGATGGCGTTTCTCTGCGCGCCGGCGTTGCTGGTTCGCGGGGTTTGGTATTTGGGATTTTCGAAAAAGTTTTCACCCAGGCACTTGGGCGGAATCACATTTTTGCTCATTACTGTTGGGCTTTTCGGCATGATCATTAGGTCGATCAATGGCGGCGGGGAGGATCCCAAGGAGATGCTTGCCGCTCTTTCGGCATTGCTTTTCCTCGGCGGCATGGGCGCGTGTCTGCCGGAGATCATCGTGTCGGTAGCGGCATTTCGTCCGCTGGAGGTGGAGGAGAATTGTGAATAGACTTGTTTTATTTTTTGAACTGGAGGGGGGGGGGGGGGGGGGGCCGGCGCTGGGTGGTGTAAGGCGAAGTAAGGGACAGAGGGACCCCCAGTAAGGGACGCAGAGAGAGGGTGAAGGAGACGAAGAGCCAACAACAGAAGG
>JAVBOU010000028.1:0-7722 GCA_031550185.1 Kiritimatiellia bacterium
CCTCAAGGGCCGTTACAAAAACAAGGAAGACCGGCGCGTGATGGAAAAAGCCTTCCGGCTCGCCCAGAAGCTCGGCGGCATCGTGGTAAGCTCCGGTACCGAGGTGGATATTGTGCAGGCCGCCAATGTCAGCGGCGAGCATTTCAAGTCCTTCATCGAAATCTGCAACTTGGAGATTTCCAAGCTGATCGTGGGCATGACCCTGAACACCAACGTCCAGGCCACCGGACTCGGCAGCGGCACCGCCGACTTGCAAAGCAAGGTCAGCAGCAACCTGCGCCTGATGGATATCCAGCTGCTGGTGGAGACGTTGCGCAGTCAGCTGTTCCAACAGTTCTGCCGGATCAACAACAACGCCGGCAACGCGCCCGTGATCCTGTTCGGGTCCCAGTCCGCCGAACAGACCTACGCCACCTTGGAATTGGTCAAATCCCTGGCCGCCGCCGGATTCGAGCCGGACGATGACGGCGAGCAGACCATTGCCGAGCGGATCGGCTTTGGCATCCGGCGGCGCTCCAACCCTGGGTTCGGGTTTTCAGCCGGGCATCCGTATGCCCTTGCGGCCTCCCCGCGTCCCCGGCACATTCCGGAGCCGCCGGATCACATCGCCGTCCGGCACGCCGCCGATCTTGCCGTGGCCTTCACCGGCCAGTTTGCCCCTGTCGCGCAGATCATCCGCACGTCCAACTCGCCGGACGAATGCCTGCGCCGCGTGACCACCTTCGCCCAGCGACTCGATCCCACCCAGGCGGGCGAGATTGTCGCCCAGGCATTCGCGGCTTATGCCGCCGCCGGTCACAATTCCGCCGCACTGTAAACCCACCCTTTCCCAATCCACCGGCTCCCGTTCTTTCGGGGGCCGGTTTTTTTGTCCGCGCGCCCTCCGCGCAGACCCTGCGCGACACCCACGCGCGCCTCGCGCCTGTCCTCCGTCGTCGTTTTCAATCCCGCCATCCCCTCGCGTCCAACCCTTTTCCCTTCCGCTCCCCGTACCCTTTTCGTTTCGCCGCTCATACCCCTTTCCGACTTTTCGTATACCGCGCCCCCTTCAAACACGAAAACACGCGCTCTTGGCGGTGTTTTCGTGGTCTTTCGTGGCTGGTGGCGGTTTATCGTTCCTTATCGTGGGTTTCATCACGCACCCACAGGGTGAGCAAAATTCAGGCGTATTTTAATTAGTGTCTGCAGCGATCACGACAACAGCCAGCCTGTCACCGAGCTCCTCTTAAGCAACTTAAAACCCCAGGCAAAGGCGTTCATACCATTGCAATATCTTCTCAAACCATGTGTAAATTCCCGTTGAGGACAAAATGGGCAAGAGAGTTTTGGGGAAACTGGACATTCCAAAGGAAAATTTTTTTGCGTCAAGCCATTCGCTGCCACGGTGATTTTTTCCACCTTCATCTTTTTCCCTTTATCCGTTACAATCATCCGCACTTATGCAAATCATTCTTTGGCTTTTGACCGGCGTTTGCGCCTACCTTCTCGGATCGATTCCGTTCGGGTTCATCATCGGCAAGATGTGCGGCGTGGATGTGCGCACCGTCGGCAGCAAGAACATTGGCGCGACGAACGTCTTCCGCACCGTCGGCAAAAAGGCGGGCATCGCGGCGTTTGTACTCGACATGGGCAAGGGCTTTTTCGCGACGCTCTTCCTGCCCCTGCTCCTGATGCGCGCGCTCAACACGCACGTCGATCCGGCGGAGCATCTGCGGATTTTCGCCGGCGTGTGCGTGGTCATCGGCCACAACTGGACGTGCTTCCTCGGCTTCAAGGGCGGCAAGGGCGTGGCGACGAGCCTCGGCTTTCTCCTCGGCCTGGCGTGGCAGGGCGCAGCGCTCGCGCTCGCGGTGTGGGTGGTCGTGGTGCTGCTCTCGCGCATCGCGTCGCTCGCGTCGATCACCGCCGCGGCGGTGCTGGGCATTTCGGTTTGGTTTCTGTACGCCGACAAACCGTGGTGGTTTTGCGCCATCTTCTCCGTGCTCGCGGCGCTGGCAATCTTCATGCACCGCGCCAACATCGGCCGCCTTCTGAACGGCACCGAGCCTCGCTTCACTTTCAAACGCAAGGACAATCCACCCTCATGAATCCTCTGAACATCACCATCATCGGCGACGGCGGCTGGGGCACCGCGCTCGGCCTGTTGCTCCACTCCTATCATCACCGCGTCACGGTCTGGGGGCCGTTTGAGGAGAACATCCGCCTCGTCAACGAAACGCACGAAAACAAAACCTTTCTCCCCGGCGTGACCATCCCGGACAACATGCGCTTCACGACCTCCGAGGCCGACGCCGTGAAAGGCGCGGACCTCATCGTGCTCGCCTCGCCGTCGAAATTTTTCCAATCCGTTTGCGAGCGCTTCGCCGCGCTCATCCCCGCCACCACGCCGATCGTCAGCGTCACCAAGGGCCTCTCCGAAACCACGCGCCAGCGCATGTCCGAGATCGCCGCCGCGATCCTGAAAAACGACAACATCGCCGTGCTCTCCGGCCCCAGCCACGCCGAAGAAGTCGCGCGCAACCGCCCGACCGTCGTCACCGTCGCGTCGAACAAACCGGAGCTCGCGGAAAAGGTGCAGATGATTTTCATCGGCCCGCGCTTCCGCGTCTACACCTCCGACGACCTCATTGGCGTCGAGCTCGGCGGCACCGTTAAAAACGTCATCGCCGTCGCCGTCGGCGTGAGCGACGGCATGGGGCTTGGCGACAACGCCCGCGCCGCCATCATCACGCGCGGCCTTGCCGAAGTCACGCGCCTCGGTGTCGCCATGGGCGCCAAGCCCGAAACCTTCTCCGGCCTCAGCGGCGTCGGCGACCTCATCGTCACCTGCACCAGCTCCCACAGCCGCAACCACACCGTCGGCGAACGCCTCGGCAAAGGCGAAAAAATCGACGACATCCTCGCCTCCATGAAAATGGTCGCCGAGGGCGTCTGGAACGCCAAAGTCGTCCTCGCCCTCGCGCGCGACATGAACGTCGACGTGCCCATCACCGAGCAGGTCTACGCCATGTGTTACGACCACCTCGACCCGCGCCGCGCCCTCGATTCCCTCATGTCGCGCGACATCAAGCAGGGCGAAAAATAACCCGCGTCGTGGCAGAGCCCCACCTCTGCCACGCCAGACAATGGATTTTCGTTGGCGCGCATCGTGCTTTCAATTATACTGGAGAACGTTATGAAACCGATTTTGTCCGCCTGCCTTTTCTCGTTGCTGGTCGCGCCGCTCTTCGCGCAACTGGAGGACGAGCTGCCCCTCGCCGCCGTGGTCGAACCCTTTGCCGCAAACACCAACGCGCCCGCTGTGGCCGAAGCCGCAAACACCAACGCGCCCGCCAGCGCCGCTTCCTCCTCCGCGTACCAAATGCGGCCCTACGAATATTACCACGCCATTGTCGAACGAATGCCCTTTGGCAAAGGCGTCGCGCCGATCACTTCGAAATCGGCGACTCCCGATGACGTCCAGTTGAACCGCGAACAGCAGGCGCTCGCCAGCAAGATTCACATGCAGGCCATTGTCCTCACGCCCGACGGACGCACCGCCGTTGGATTCTCCGACAAAGCCGCGTCGCCCGAAAAATTCTACTACCTGACCGTGGGCGACAGCCGCGACGGCTTCACTGTCACCAGCGCCGACTTCCTCACCGACACCGCCACCATTGACAAAGACGGCACACCCGTCACCCTCAAGCTCGGCTCCGGCTTGGTCGAAACGTCCGCGCCCGCCACTCCGGCCGCATCCATCGCGCCGACCGCACTCGCCATGACCACCGCTCCCTCCCGCGTGGTCACCCCGACCATCAACCGCCCCCCAATGCCGCCGCTTCCCCAGCCTGTTGCGTCGCGCTTTGACCCCGAAAAACCCGAAGACTGGCCACTGCCCACCAAGAACCTGACCGCCATCGACAAAATGCTCGAGCAAGGCATGTCCAACAGCTCTTACCGCGAACGCCTTGAGCAACGCCGCGTCGAGCTCCTCGCCGAACGCGCGGCCCTTGAAGCCGCCGACGCCAAAGCCATGGACGAGGCGGCCGAGGAACGCGCCGCCGACATGTTCCTCAAAATGATGAAACGCAAAAACCTCGACATGATCCGCAACGGTGAAGGCTCCCTCGGCATCCCGCTGACGCCCGAGGAAGACGCCATGCTCACCGCCGAAGGCGTCCTGCCCGTCAACAACTGACGCGAAGCAAAAATCAAAAACGAACCCGATGTGGTGGCGTGGCAGAACCTCTGCCACGCCACAGTAATTATGTGGTGGGGCGCGACCGCCGGGCGCGCCCCACCCTTGTCGAGTCAAAACAGTCGTGCATCGTTTTGACCGCTTGACCTTCCGGCGACGGGTATTATATAATGCGCTTTATACAAAGGAAGGTTGCGTTCATGGCATTGCAAAAAAAATCGGTTATCACGCTGGCGCAGGTGGCGGCGCGTGCGGGCGTTTCGCCGGGCGCGGCGTCGGTGGCGATACGCGGCGGGACGCAAAACGGCTCCATCGGCGTGAGCGAAAAAGTGGCGGAACACGTTCGGAAAGTGGCGGCAGAAATGGGGTACCGTCCGTCGGCCACGGCGCGCGCGATGGGCTACCGGGCGACGCGGCAGATCGGGGTGATTCTTCCCAACCGGGAGGATCATCCGGTGACAAGCCCGATGACGTTTGAGACGATCATCGGCATCAACAATGGGTTGCAACGCGTGGAGCGGCTTCTGGTTTTGGTTCGTTTGCATGATGTGTTGGGCGGCGTGGAGCATGGCAGCCGGGTGTTCCGCGAGGACGCGCTGGATGGGGCGATTGTGATCGGGGCGATGCCGCAAAAGGCGCTGAAGTGGATCAGCGGGCAGTTTGCGAAATGCGTGTGGTGCGACACGAATGTGTGGGCGGCGAAGGGTTGCGTGCGGCGCGATGAGCGGGCGGCGGGACGCATGGCGCGCGAACGGATCATGGGGTCGAAATTTTCGGAGGCGGTGTGGGTGGGGAGTGACGGCGGGCCGGATCACCACTTTAGTTCGGACGAGCGTTTGGCGGGCGCGGAGAGTTGCGGCGCGATGACGCGGATGACGATCAGCGATTTTGCGGGGCAGCCGGCGCGGCGGTTTCGCGGGCGGAGTTTGATCGCGGAGTCGTATCCGGTCGCGCAACGCCTGGGGTTTCTTTTGGGTCAGGCGCGGATGGCGCCGGGCAGGGATGTGAGCCTGGTCTGCTGCGATGATCCGCACAACACGTCGTGGGCGTGGCCGGAACTGTCGCGGGTGAAGTTTGACCGTTACAGCATGGGGCAGCGCGCTGCGGAGATGATGTTGAACATGCGGGACACGCCGCCGGTGTCGGTGCGTCTCGCGCCGGAATGGATTGCGGGAGCAACCATTGCGAAATGATCCAGGAGACATAAACATGAGAATAACCAGGGCGATTTTGTTGTTGACGCTCTTCGCCGCAACGACGGCGCAGGCCGCTGAGGCGATTGAGAAGACGAAGCTGGCGAGGCTGGAATTTCCGGACATGAAGGGCTGGTTCCGGCGGACGCAAAACACGGGCGTTGTGAATGTCGCGGACGGACATGTTGAGCTCGGGCCGCAGAAGCCGGGCGACGATTCGATTTTGCAGTGCGACGTCAAGCTTGCGGAGACGGACGTCGCGCGCGTTGCGTTTGCCGCGCGGTGGCGCGTCGAGGGCGTGGTCGGCGGCGAGGCGGCGTATCAGCGCGCGGGCGTGCAGGCGCGTTTCACGTCCGGCGGCAAGGAGATCGGCGGCTGGGTGGACATTGCGAAGGCCGACGGCACGACGGCGTGGGCGGAGGTGGAAATCGAGGCGGATGTGCCGCAAGGGGCGGATGGTTTGTTCGTGCGCGTTTTTGCATACGGATGCAAGTCCGGGCGGGTTTTGGTGTCGAAGCTGTTGGTCGAAGGCATTGGTGCGGACGCGGTCGCGGCGCATCGTTTGCGGTTTCGTCCGGCGCAGGAATACGGCGACCCGGTGCCGGCATCGCGCATTGCGAAGATGGCGCGCGGGGTCAACATCAACAACTGGTTTTGCCAGCCTTACAACGAAACGATGGACGGCACGAAGGGCGGATTCAACGCGGCTTGGTACGATGATTTCATCCCCGACGCCGACCTCCAAAAGTTGGCCGCGTCCGGCGCGCGCCACATTCGCCTGCCCGTGGATCCCGAACCATTCATGGACATGGCGACCGGCGCGTTGAATATGCAAACCATGCCGCTGCTCGAGAAGGCGCTCGCGCGCATTCGCGCCGCCGGTTTGGCCGTGATGTTTAACCCGCATCCGAAAATGCCCACGCTCAAAGGAATGCGCGGCAACAAAGACCTGCCGCCGAAATTCATCCGCTGGTCCGCCGAAATGGCCGCGTGGCTCGACGCGCACACCGATCCGGAATGGGTCTTTTACGAGCCGCTCAACGAGCCCGCGATTTGCGGTTATTATTTGAACGACTGGATTCCGCTGCAGGACCAGCTCATCGTTGCCATTCGTGAGAAAGCGCCGCGCCACACGCTCATCCTCAACGCCGGTGGTTTTCAACTGCCGTGGGAGTTGAAAAATTTTCCCGTGCATCCCGACCGCAACGCGGTCTATGCCGTTCACTACTACTATCCCAGCCAGTTCAGCCACCAGGGCGCGGTGTGGATGAGCACGTGGTATCATCCGCTGCGACAGGTGCCGTGGCCCTTTGGCGCGGCGGACTTGCCTGGCATCATCGCCCGGCTCGACCACAGCGGCAAAAACGCCGAATACACCGCGCACGCTGAAAAGGCCATGAAGGGCGCGGTGGCCGAAGGCGTCGGGCAGCCCGGCAAAATCGACGAACATTTCAAAGAGCTCGCGGAGTGGTCCACGCACAACAAGCGCCGCATTGTGGTCAATGAATTTGGCGTTTTGAAAACCTGCGCCGACGAGGAGAGCCGCGCGCGGTGGTTGCAATATGTTCGCGACTCCAGCGAGAAAAACAACTTTGGCTGGAGCCATTGGGAATACCAGCAGCAAATGGGATTCGCGACGGGCAAACCCGGCGAACGGCAGTACGAAATCAAAGCCGGCCGCGCGCTCGGCTTTGTGAAATAAATCAACACAACACGAGGCAGTCATGAAAAAAATGCTCATCATGCTGGGGATGCTCGCCTTCGTCCGCGCCTCCCACGCCAAGCTCATTGCTTATGAACCGTTCAGCTATCCCGGAGGAAACGGCGAAAGTCTCGTCGGCGTCGATGCCGGCCTTGGCTGGGATGGCGGATGGGAGGTCGGTTCACCGGCCGCCTACACCGGCACCGGGACTCCCATATTCACCCTTCATTCGGCGTACACCAACGGGTTCCCGGAGTTTTACTTCAACTACGCGGACACAAATGGCGTGGCGATTCCCACCCGGGGACACGCCTATGCGAAATTCAGATTTTCGAATCCCAGCGAATCCATGCAAGGCGCCTGGGGCGGATTTTACGCGCAACGGGCGTTTGCGGAGACGAACGCCGTGCCTGTCAACAGTTCCATCTGGTTCAGCCTGATCGCGGCGCAGGGCAGTTACAACGGCACGTTCAGTTCAAGGGTGCTTGTGGGATTGCAAGCCGCGGGCGTAGCGTGGGACATCATTAAACTTGTTCCAAAACCTGTTTCCCATTAGAGGGCGAGGGGGCGGGCGGGCCGGGCCGGGGGGGTGGGGGGAAGAGCGAGGGGCCAGGCGGGCCAACAGCCGGGCGGGCGCGGGCGGGGCG
>JAVBOU010000170.1:0-4328 GCA_031550185.1 Kiritimatiellia bacterium
CGTGAACGTTTTCGTAAATCATTCATTATTTACGCGTTGTGTCTTGTCGCGACCTATTAAAAGCCACAACGGCGTAATGACAACCTCGGAGAGGTTGAACAACAAAGCACAGCGTTGCGCGTGTTCGCGCTACCCTGGGAACGCGATGAAAAGTAATTCCAACCCCAAAGGGGTTGAACAATCTTCTTCCGCTAACAAATTCCCTGCTTGTTGTTGGCATGATTCCAATCATTTTGTGCAACCCCTCCGGGGTTGATTTCGGTTTGATACGCTGACCCAGGGTAACGCGAATACGCGCAACCCTGGGCTTTGTTGTTCAACCTCTCCGGGGTTGGAGAGATGTGTGTCAATGCTGACTAAAAATGCTATATTGGAACAAGTCCAAAGGTGATGACCGCTATACTCCAATGCAAGCGGTTGCCCTGATACAACTCGCAAAACCGCCGGGCCTGAAATTGCTGTTGATTTCAGCGGATGGGCTTTGCTAAAATAGGCGGACTTTTTGTATTTCTGCCTCATGGTGTAACGGTAGCACAGCAGACTCTGGATCTGCTTGTTTAGGTTCAAATCCTAATGAGGCAACCATTTTTTGTGGTTGGCGCATGGCACGCAAGCTCGACCTTTACATTGTTAATTCAATCACTTTTGCACGGGTTCCGCTCGTTTTGCTGTTCTTTGTGCTGGCGCTGGTGGAATCGTATGACCGGTCGCATTTGACGGTGGTGCTGGCGACGGTGTTTCTGGCGGTGGCGTCGTTCACGGATTTGCTGGACGGAATGCTCGCGCGGAAATGGAAGGTGGAGAGCAAGTTCGGCGCGATGGCCGATCCGCTGATGGACAAGATTTTTTACATCATCGTCTTCCCGACGCTGTTGTTTTTGCTTGGCCGGCAGGCGCTCCGGGACAAGGCGCAGGAGGCGCACGCGCTGGTGATGTTGTGCTTCACGGTGCTGTATCTGTTGCGCGATCAGTGGGTGACGTTTATGCGCGCGATCGCGGCGGGTTACAATGCGGATGTGCGCGCGAACTGGATGGGGAAGTTGCGCACGGCGCTGAGTTTTCCGGCGGGATGCGTGATTTATGTGTACATCGCGCATGAACAGGTGCGGAAGTGGTTGCCGCTGGAATTGATGTATGCGATCGAGTTGTTCCTCGTGGTTCTGAATCTGGCGTCGATCGTCTATTACACGTATCAGTATTTGCCGTACATCCGGCGTTCGGTGGACACGCAACCGTGAGGGGCGGGACGATCGCGGCGCTGGCCACGGCACCGGGTTTGGCGGGCGTGGCGGTGATTCGCGTGTCGGGGCCGGAAGCACTGGAAGTGGCGGACCGGTTGCTGAAAAAACGGAAGGCGTCGACGCAGGCGGCGGGGACGTTTTTTTTGGCGGCATTGCATCATCCGAAAACAGCCGAATTGGTGGATCGGGCCATGGTGCTGGTCTTTCACGCGCCGCATTCGTACACCGGCGAAACAACGGTGGAGTTTCAATGTCACGGCGGATCGCAGTCGCCGGCGCGGGTGCTGGCGGCGGTGCTGGCCGCCGGAGCGCGGCTGGCGCGTTCGGGTGAATTTACGGAGCGGGCATTTCTCAACGGGCGCATGGATTTGACGCAGGCCGAGGGGGTCTTGGATTTGTTGAACGCGCGGACGGAACGCGCGGCCGTGGCGGCGCAGGAACAGCTTGCGGGACGGTTGCGGACGGCGTTCGACAACGTGTACGCGGAGCTGCTCGAAACGTCGGCCGTGCTGGAGCATCATCTCGATTTCAACGAGGACGAGTTGCCACCCGAACGACTGGCCGCAACGGCCAAAAGTCTTGCGGCGCGGATTGACCAAACCGCGGCGGAAATTGCCCAACTGCTGGCGACGTTTGAAGAGGGGCATCTTTTGCGGGACGGCGCGACGGTGGTGATCGCAGGGCCGCCAAACGCGGGAAAATCGTCGTTGCTCAACGCGCTGCTCGGTCGCGAACGGGCGATTGTGACGCCGGTCGCGGGGACGACGCGGGACACGCTGGAGGAGTCGTTTAACCTGCGCGGGATTCCCGTTCGCCTCGTCGACACCGCGGGATTGCGGGAGACAACGTGCCCGGTGGAGGCGCTGGGGATTGGCCGGACGCGGCGCGCGTTGCAAACCGCGGAGGCGATCTTGTACGTGCTCGATGTGTCGGCGGAAGCCGACCTGGCGGCGTTGCGGGAGTTGCCGCCGGAGCGGACGCTGGTGTTGTGGAACAAGGTCGACTTGGTCGACACCCCTCAACCGCCGTCAACGGAGGCCAGGCCATTTTTCATTTCCGCCTTGAAGCCGGACACGCTGAAGCCTGTGCTTGAGGCATTGCACGGCGTCTTGCTGAAGTCGGCGCCGGAAGCGGCGGGAGCGTGCATTTCCGCGCGCCACCGCCAGGTTTTGGTGGCAGCGCTGGAGCATTGCCACGCGGCGCTTCCGTGGCTCGAGGACCCGGCCATGGGGTGGGTGATTGCGGCGAGCGGACTGCGGCAGGCGGCGGAAGAAGTGGCGACGCTGACGGGACGGCGGTACTCGGAAGATCTGCTGGAGCGGATTTTTTCGCGGTTTTGCGTGGGGAAGTAGAAAAGCTGTTCATAACTCGTTGATAACGGTGGTTCTTTTTTCTTGACAGGTTTTCGGCCGTACACCGGAAACATCAAAAAATCCTTGATATTCGACGCTTTTTGCCAAAAAACTTAAAAATGATGCTCTTTTTTGCCGCATTTTAAGGTTGTTGACAACTTGCGATGTATGGGCTTGACAAAGTCGCGCAGGTTTGGCATAGGACGCCAAAATCGGCCGGCGGGAACCGTGTTTCGCGATTGCGCGCCGCTCCTGAATGTGTTTCAATGGCGCCATGGAAATTTCCGTACTCGCCAGCGGTAGCCGTGGCAACGCCGTGTACCTTGCCACCTCGCCGGACAACGCGATGCTCATCGACGCCGGCATCGCCTGCCGCGACCTCGCCGCGCGCCTCGACGCCATTGGCCGGCCCCTCTCCGCCATCCGCACCATCCTCATCACGCACGATCACACCGACCATTGCAAAGGGCTGCCCGTCCTCCTGCGGCGCATTCCCCACGCCCGCGTCTTCGCCACCGAACCCACCGCCCAGGCCGTCGAATGGGCCTGCCGCACCGCCGACCTGCCGTGGCAAATCTTCGACGCGGACACCGCGTTCGAGACCGGTGGATTTGCCGTGCGCCCCGTCAAGCTCGCGCACGACGCCGCGGATCCGCTCGGCTACGTCATCGACGCCGGGCAAACGCGCGTCGCCGTCGTGACCGACCTTGGCCACGCCCCAATGCCGCTCGTGGCAATGCTCGAGGGTTGCCACGCCGTGGTCATGGAATTCAACCACGACGAGCAGCTCCTCAAAAATTCCGGCCGTCCCGAACACCTCATCCAGCGCATCCTCAGCCCGCGCGGCCATCTCTCCAACGACGCCGCCGCCGAGTTGCTCGAACGCATCATCGCGCCCCAAACCCGCCGCGTCTTCCTCGCGCATTTGAGCGGCGAATGCAACACCGCCGGCCTCGCCCTTGCCGCCGCCAAAAACGCCCTTGTCCGCGCCGGTCGCGCCGACATCGACATCATCGTCACCGCGCAAGACCAACCCACCGCGCTCTTCACCTGCTGACCGCCATGACACGCCGCGCCCCAACTCCACCGCCGCCGCCGAACAACTTTCGTCCGCGCCGCCAACCCGCCGCCAGGCCGCCGAAAAACGACGACCCCATGCGCCTGCCCGTGTTCGACGAGGAATCCGAATACGACGCCACGCCCGATGACAACGCCACGCTGCCCGTTGACGCCGAGCCGCCGAACGAACGCGGCGACATCCGGCGCCGGCCGCTTCCGCCCGTCTTCGCCCAAACCCTCGACACGCTTCTCCACCGCCTCAAGCTCAACGCCTCGCCACTGGCCGATCTCCTCCGCGCGGACTGGCACAAACTTCTCCCCGTCGATCTGGCCGACCGTTGCCGTCCCGGCAAAATCCACCGCCAGACCCTCTACCTTTACGTCCCCGATTCCTCGACCCTCTTCGCCCTGCGCCCCGAGCTTCCGCGCATTGAGGCCGCACTCAAGCCCGCGCTCACCAACACCACGGTTGCCCACATCCGCCTGATGATTGATCCCGACCGCGATCCTTTTGCGCGTTAAGGTGAGCACGAGGATCAGCGCACCGTGGCGTGGCAGAGGTCGTGCCACGCCACAAGGTAAATTCGTAGAACTCCGATATGGGTGGGGCGCGACCGCCGGGCGCGCCGGGCTTACGCCAAACTTGGATTCGCAACGCAAGCGACAAAAAAACAAA
>JAVBOU010000208.1:0-3677 GCA_031550185.1 Kiritimatiellia bacterium
CTGCCTTGGCACTTAATATCCTCTCCTTGTCTCCCGGGGCCGCGGCCCCCCCCCCCCCCCCCCCCCCCCCCCGACGCGCGGGTGAATGTTTTGCGGCGGTGTGTTAGAATGTGAAGCATGAAAACTTTTTCTTCCGCCGAGCGTGTGTTGATTGACCGTGATCCGGGATTGGTGCCGGGATATATTTTTGCACATCATCCGTGGGGCACATGGTGGGTGGCGGATGAGCGGTGGGACGGGCATTCAGCGGGCGTGTGGGGATTTTGCCGGAGGTTCGAGGTGGCGGAAGCGTGCGAACTGCGGATTCATGTGAGCGCGGATCAGCGGTTTGATTTGTATCTCGACGGCCATTGCGTGGGCTGGGGGCCGGAGCGCGGGGATCCGTCGTGCTGGTTTTACACGACGTTTGATATGAAGCTCGCGCCGGGAACGCATGTGTTGGCGGCGCGGTTGTGGTGGGGCGGGAAGAGTGTGCTGGCGCCGTACGGACACATGACGGTGGAGCCGGGTTTCATGGTGCATGGCGAGGGCGCGGCGCATGAGCTGTTGAGTACGGGCGTGGCGGAGTGGGAGTCGCTGCCACTGACGGGCGTGACGTGCGTGCCGCCGCAGGTACGGGATTCGTTTTGCGTGTCGGGCGGGCGCGTGGAAATCGACGGCGCGAAATATCCGTGGGGTTTTGAAAAGGGAGAGGGTGAGGGTTGGCAGGCGGTGCGCAAGGTGTTGCCTGCGTCGTTGCGCAGTCAGGGGAATGAGGCGATTTATCAATGGTGGTTGCGGCGCGCGGTGTTGCCGCCGATGTATGAGGGCTGCGTGAAGCCGGGCCGCGTGCGCTGGGTCGGCGCGGCGTGGGACGAGGAGACGGCGCTGACATTCGCGAATGGTCTGGACGGCGAGACAGGACTCGGATGGGGACACCACCGCGTGGTCGTGGCAGCGGGCATGACGCGCCACGTGTTGTTTGATTTGGAGAATTATGTTTGCGCGTGGGCGGCGGTAAAGTGTTCGGGCGGGAAGGGTGGCGAGATTCGCGTGGCGTGGGCGGAGTCGCTGTTTACGGAAACGAAGTGGTTTGAAAAAGGAAATCGTTCGGAGATCGAAGGCAAGTATTTTCGCGGGCTTTACGACACGTACACACTCGACGGCAACGAACGCATGTACGCGCCGTTGTGGTGGACGTCGGGCCGGTATGTGATGGTGAGCATCACGGCGCGCCAGGAGCCGGTCGCGTTCGAAAGGCTGGACATCCGCGAGACGCATTACCCGTACGCGTTCGAGTCGGAGTTCGAATGCTCGGACGCGCGCTGGGGCGAGGTCGAGCCGGTGGCCAGGCGCGTGCTCGAAATGTGTTCGCACGAGAGCTACATGGACTGCCCGTATTACGAGCAATTGATGTACGTCGGCGACACACGGCTTGAGGTATTGACGACGTACGCGCTCACACACGACGACCGTCTGCCGCGCAAGGCGATCTGGATGTTCGACCTGTCGCGCCGCGACGGCGGGCTCACGACGTCGCGTTATCCCACGCGCGAGAAGCAGATCATCCCGACCTTTTCGATGTGGTGGGTGATGATGGTGCACGACTTCCTGATGTGGCGCAATGACGCCAAATTTGTCCGTCAGCGCCTGCCCGGCGTGCGCGCGGTGCTTGAGGCGATTCGCGCGAACATCCGCGACGACGGATTGCTTCACGCGCCGCTCGGTTGGAACTTTGTCGACTGGCCGAAGAACTGGGAGAAGGGCATGCCGCCTGGTGCGGAGTCCGGCGCGAACGGCGTAATCAACCTGCACGCCGCGTGGGTTTTCCGCGTCGCCGCCGAGCTCGAGACATGGGCCGGCGAACCGCTGCTCGCGCGTCGCAACCGCGACATGGCCGAACAGCTCGCGACCAACGCCGAGCTCGCGTTTTGGGACGAGGCGCGCGGCCTCTTCGCCGACAACCTTGAGCGCACCGCCTTCAGCGAGCACGCGCAGTGCATGGCCATCCTCGGCGGATTTTTCGACGCCAAGGCTGAAGGACTTCTCCACCGCATGCTCACGACGGAGATGACGCGCGCGACGATTTACTTCTCGTTTTATCTCTTCGAGGCGTTCGCCAAAACCAACGCGCTCCACCACGCCTATCCGCGCTTCGAGCTCTGGTTCAACCTCCGCAAGCAGGGCTTTTACACCACGCCCGAATGCCCCGAACCCACGCGCTCCGATTGCCACGCCTGGGGCGCTCATCCGATGTTCCACGCCTTCGCCAATCTCTGTGGCATCCGTCCCGCGGCGCCTGGTTTTGCCGCCGTCCGCATCGTCCCGCAACCCTGCGGCAGCAAGATGCTCAAGGCCGTCATGCCCCATCCGCAGGGCGAAATCGTCGTCGACCTCCACGAGGAAAACGGCCGCTGGACCGGTCTGCTCGCCGCGCCGCACAACGTCCCCTGCGACGCCCTCCTGCCCGACGGCACGCGTCTCTCCTGGTCCGGCGGGACGCACTGCGTGTCCAACCAAACCGGGATTTAGAACGCGGTTCGATTTTCACTTGACCCGCATTCATTCACAAAGGTATCTTGTCCTCATGAACAACCGCGACATTGTCCTCAACCAGCTCCGCCACATCGAAACTCCCGTCGTGCCCTACACCATCGCCTTTGAGGGCGATGTCGCCGAACGGCTCGACGCCCATTACGGCACACCCACATGGCGCGACCGCATCCGGCCCTTCATGACCGGCATCCACTGCGTCAACACCGACCACAAGGACTATGTCGACGCCAGCCACAACCGCGACCTCTACGGCGGCCTCTGGCGCACCGACCGCATCCCGTGGCACCTCGAAGTCCCTCCGCTCAAGGAGCCCAACTTCGACGGCTATACCTTCCCCAAGCTCGAGGCCTTCATCAACCCCGCGGGCAAGGAGGCCGGCCGCAAATTCTGCGCCGCCAACACCACCGAATTCCGCCTCGGTCATCTCGGCTGGGGACTCTTCGAGCGTTGCTGGACATTGCGCGGATTTGAAAACGCCCTCATGGACGCTGTCGCCGAACCCGACTTTTTTCAGGAAATGCTCGACCGCCTCACCAGCCTCTATTTGCAGTTCGTCGACTACACCTGCGAGCTGCCCATCGACGCCGTGCTCTTCGGCGACGACTGGGGCGACCAGCAGGGCGTCATCATCGGCCCCGAGCGCTGGCGCCAATTCCTCAAGCCCTGCTGGGCCAAAATCTACGAGCGCGTCCATGCCTCCGGCAAGCTCGTCCTCAGCCACTCCTGCGGCTCCGTCGCCGACATCATCCCCGACCTCATTGAAATCGGCCTCGACTGCCTCGAATCCTGCCAGCCCGAAGCCCGCGGCATGAATCCGTACGAACTCAAAAAACGTTTCGGCGACAAGATCGCCTTCTGGGGTTGCCTCGGCTCGCAATCCATTCTGCCCTTTGGCACGCCCGCCGCCATCCACGCCGAAGTCGCCCGCCTCCGCCGCGAAATGGCTGTTGGCGGCGGTTTCATCATGGCGCCCGCCAAACCCCTCCAGCCCGAAACCCCCACCGCCAACGCCGTCGCCCTCATCGAGGCCCTGACCGCCAGCTAAGCGAAAATCAAATGTCGCGGGGGGGCGGGCCGGACCGAGGCCACCCCCGCGGGCCCCAATACCGCGGGAAAGGAGGGTTTTGGGGGGGGGTGTTTTT
>JAVBOU010000151.1:0-4173 GCA_031550185.1 Kiritimatiellia bacterium
TTCTGGGGCGTGGCCAAGACGCGCTTGGTCAAGCTGCGAGGCATACGTCCGAATGCATTCTACGTGCACCTGAAAGAAACGGAGTGGAGATTTAATCATAGACACGAAAATCTCTATCGGGTATTGTTAAAGGAGTTCAGACAAAATCCACTCTAAACTAGTCTTGAACCTAAATTTTTTCCGGCCCCACGCCTGGGTGTGGGTTTTTGTTTCATGTCTTTGGCTCCGTGACGGTTGGCACGAGGGCCGGGGTTCGATTCCGAATCCGTCGGGAGTTCGTCGTTTAGATCGGGGAGGCGTTGAAGCCTTCCGTCCAGTCGCTCATCGGGTTCTATGCCGGACGCCTTGCGGGTCGGCACCGCCCCTGTGAATCCGTCAAAGCAAGGGGCCAGAAAACCGCCGGTGTGTCAGCGCGCGTCCAAAGGGGGTTCATCATTGATGGATCGTCAGCGGCAGGCCGAGGGCGTCTAGTCCCAGGGAGGGCTCGCGCGGTGATCGGAAGGGAAAAGTTTTTTCGGTGTCGTGCGTGTCCGTTGTGGTGGTGAGAGGATTGAGAAAGGGGGACGGGCGGTGGGGGTTTCCAATCGTGTCTGCGGGTTTGAACCAACCCCAATGTGGGATGACCCGCGTCGCCCTTGGAAATTGCTGAATGCTGATTGCTGATTGCTAATTTGTTGCTTGTTACCTGTTAATTGCTGTTGGGTGGGGTGTTGGGGTTTTGAGGGGCGATGGGAATGATTATCATATCTCCACTTATGCCCGGTTGATTTGCTGGATGGTCGCATGTATTTTGCGGAAACCATCCTGTTGCGGCTCGTGAGGACGCTCGCCCTCCATGTTCAGATATAGTGGTTTTACTCAGCATTGGCACACATTTCTTCAACCTCGGAGAGGTTGCCAGTACCCCTCGTGGCGTGGCAGAAGTCGTGCCACGCCACAATGCGTGATACGGAGTGCCTTGCGAGAGCGTTTACGTAAAACACTATATTTGGAATGAGCCCAATCGACACGTTGGGATATACCGGTTGTCACCGCGCTCCATACTTGCGATGCTGACGGTGAATCCGCCACAAAGTGAATGTCATGGCCACGAACTCGACGGGCATCCGAAGAAACGCTATACTTCTGAAAGTATGCAACTCCCCATTCTCTTTGAGCGCGCGCGTATTTTGGATCCGGCAACGCAACACGATGAAACGGCGGATTTTTTTGTCGACGCCGGGGGGCGTATCGCGCCGGTGCCGCAACATCTTCACGGCGTCCGCCGCATCGACGCCTCGCACCTTGTGCTTTGTCCTGGTTTCTGGGATGTCCATGTGCATTTTCGCGATCCGGGAAAGGGCGACGCGGAGACGTTGCAAAGCGGTGCGCGGGCGGCGGCGGCGGGCGGGTTCACGCATGTTGTGACTATGCCGAACACCGAGCCCGCGTGTGATTCGCCGGCGCTCATCGCCCATCAACTCGGCGAGTTGCCGGTGCGCATTTTGCCCTCCGGTTGCATCACGCAAGGTCGTCGTGGCGAGTGCGTGGCAGACCTTGAGGCGATGACACGCGCAGGCGCGGCGGCGTTCACCGACGATGGCGGCATGGTGTGGCGCCGCGAGGTGATGCTCGAGGGTTTGCGTCGCGCGAAGGCGTTGGGCCGCGTGGTCATGGATCACGCCGTGCTGCCTGCGCTGGCCGGTACGGGCATGGCGCGTTCCGGCACGGCGCAACGGAAATTTGCGTGGCCGGACTTTCCGGCCGCGGCGGAGGTCGAGGCGGTGCGGCAGGACATTGAGCTCGCGCAACTCACCGGCGCGGCGTTGCATGTGCAGCATCTCTCCTGCGCCGAGTCGATTCGCCTGTTGCGCGCGGCGCGCGGCGCGGTCACCTGCGAGGTCACGCCGCATCATCTTGCGTTTTCCACGGAGGACATTTCCGACGACGACGGACACTGGAAGATGAATCCGCCGCTCGGAACGCCCGCCGATGTCGAGGTGTTGTGCGAGGGGATTTTCGACGGCACGGTCGCCTGCTTTGCGACGGATCACGCGCCGCACTCCGCGGCCTCGAAATCGCGTGGTTTCGCCGCGGCGCCCTTTGGCGTCATCGGCCTCGAAACCGCGGTGGGCGCGACGTGGACCGAAATGGTTTTGAAGCGCGGACTCGCACCCCTGGTGTGGGCGCATCTCTGGACGCAAGGCCCCGCACGTGTGCTCAACCGCATGTGTCCGATGTTGCGCGAGGGCGAAGTCGCCAACCTCGTTTTGCTCGACCTCACGCATTCGTGGCGTGTGGATCCCACGCACTTTTATTCGATGTCGCGCAACTGCCCATTCGCCGGACGCGAGCTGACAGGCCGCGCCGTGTTCACGCTGTGTGAAGGCCGCGTCACCTTCGATTCCTTATGAACATCACACGCCTTTCGAACACGCGGATGCGTGAATGGGGATGGAGAACAAATCACATGAAACACCTTCGCCTTATTTTGCTTCCGATTGCCGCCCTGCTTCTCACCGGCGCGTGGCAGCCCGTTGATTCGCCGCGCAACGTCATCGTCATGGTGCCAGACGGCACGTCCGACTCGCTCGTCACGCTCGCGCGCTGGTATCGCAACGCTCCGCTCGCCGTCGACCCGCTCCTGCGCGGACGCGTCCGCACCTATTCCGCCAACAGCCTGATCACCGATTCCGCCGCCGCGGCCGCGGCCATGGCCAGCGGGGTGAAGACGCATAACAACGGCATCAACATCGGTCCGCGCGAGGCGCTCTACCGTGAGTCCGGCGCGCCCGAAATTCCGGCGGGCCAGCCCGTTGCCTCCGTGCTGGAGGCCGCGAAGCGCACAGGTCGCAGCGTTGGCATCGTCAGCACGTCGTACATCACCGACGCCACGCCCGCGGCCTTTGGCGGCGCGCACGCGATGTCCCGCAAGAGCCACGCGCAGATCGCCCGTCAGCTCGTCAGCCAGCAGCCCGACGTGGTGTTGGGCGGCGGCTTCAACATGTTGCAAACCATCGAACGCGGCGGCGCGCGCAAGGACGGGCTGGATCTCGATTTGATGTGGATCGCCAATGGCGGCGCTGTCGTCACCAACCGAACACAGCTCGCCCAACACAAGTCCGGCCGCGTCTGGGGCGGCTTTTCGCAATATCCCATGGCGGCGGTCATGGATCGGCGCGACACCGCGCCCGGCCAACCCTCGCTCCCTGAAATGACCGCGCACGCCATCCGTCTGCTCAGCCAAAATCCCAAAGGCTTTTATCTGATGATTGAGGGCGGGCATCCCGACCACGGCGCGCACGCCAACGATCCCGCGATGGCTGTCACCGAGTTTCTCGAATTTGATGACGCCGTTGCCGTGGCGCTCGGCTTTGCCAAAAACAACGGACGCACCCTTGTGCTTATCGCGACCGACCACGAATGCGGCGGCCTCTCCATCGGCAACCCGCGCTCCGGGCAGCGTTCCACACTGGAGTCGCTCGTGCTTCCGCTCAAGAACATGCGCGCCTCCAGCTTCCGCATGGCCGAAATCCTCGGCGACGATCCCTCGCCCGAAGAACTCGTCATGAACGTCCGCCTTTGGTGGCGCATTCCGCTTTCCGACGACTCCGCGCGCGAAATCCTCGAGCTCGCCTCAACCTCCAAATATAAGTTGCAAAGCGCGCTCAACGCCGTCGTCTCCCGCGATTATCTCGACATCGGCTGGATCTACAACGATCACACCGGCGGCGATGTGTCCTTCTACGCGTATGGCCCCGACGTGCCTTCCGGCCTCATCGACAACACAGACATCGCGCGCCTTTCCGCCGACGCCTTCCGCCTCAAGCTCGACGACGTGTCGTCCGCGCTTTTTGTCGACAGCCGCGAACTCTTCCCCGATGCGCAATTGCAATCCGACCATCTCCGCCTGTCCGACGGGAGCAAAATTTTCTTCGACGATTCGGTTCGCATTTTTCCAGACAATAGCCGTCGTCCGCTTGGCGGTCTGGCCGTCTACATTCCCGAAACCGGCATCTGCTACCTTCCCCGCGAAGCCGCGAAAAAGAAATAGCCGTGGGGGGGGGGGGCCGAGGGCCACCCCCCCGCCCGGGGTGGGGGGTGGGGGGGCCGTGTTTGAGGGTGGGGGGGGTTTGTTGTTTTTTTTGTTGAGGGGGAGAGAAAAAAAAATGACGCCCGCCCGCCCAAACAGCC
>JAVBOU010000060.1:0-5288 GCA_031550185.1 Kiritimatiellia bacterium
ATTGTTCCCTGCCACGCCACGAAAGGGATTCGATTTTAATGTGCGGAGATTATTTCTTGTCTTCGCAGCAGGAGCCGCAACCCACGGCGCACTTGTAGAGCAGGGCGCCGATCGCACCGCCGACAAGCGGAGCAACCCAGAAGAGCCAGAGCTGGGAAATGGCCCAGCCGCCGGCAAAGACCGCGACGCCGGTGCTGCGGGCGGGGTTGACGGAGGTGTTGGTGACGGGGATGCTGATGAGGTGGATGAGGGTGAGGCAGAGGCCAATGGCGATGGGCGCGAAACCCTTGGGCGCGCGCGCGTCAGTGGCGCCCATAATGACGAAGAGGAAGATGGCGGTCATGACGACTTCGGTGATGAGCGCGGCCACCATGGTGTATTGTGTGGGTGAGTGGTCGCCAAAGCCATTGAGTGCAAAACCGCTCTCGGCGATGGAGTAGCCACCCGCAATGTTGCTGGCGATGAGGAAGAGCACGCCGCCGGCCGCGATGCCGCCGAGCACCTGGGCGATAATATAGGGAATGAGTTCCTTGCTGGAAAAGCGTCCGCCGAGGAAGAGGCCGAGGGAGACGGCCGGATTGAGATGGCAACCGGAGATGTGCCCAATGGCAAAGGCCATGGTCAGCACGGTGAGGCCGAAGGCGAGGGAAACGCCGAGGAAGCCGACTTTGGAGCCGGCGAGGACGGCGGTGCCGCAGCCTCCGAGGACGAGCCAGAAGGTGCCGATGAATTCGGCGGTGAGTTTTTTGTGCATGGTGATGCTTTCGTTGTTTTGTTTTGTGTTGTGTTAGGCCTTGAAGGAGGCGGCCGCCTCTTTCATGGCGACAAGGTTTTCCCAGGGGACTTCGGGCTCGACGACGTGGGTGGGACCGACGACGATGCCACCCTGAGCGCCACAGAGGCGGAGGTTGGCAAGGACGGTTTCGCGGACTTCGTCGGGAGAGCCGAAGGGAAGAACGTGTTGGGTGCCGATGGTACCCCAATAGGAGATGCGTCCGCCGTATTTCGCGTGGACGTCGGCGAAGGCCATGCACTCGGGCTGGACGGGATTGAGAATGTCGACGCCGACCTCGATGAGCTCGTCGATGAAGGGAATGACGTAGCCGCAGGAGTGATAAAAGATGAGAACGTCGGGCTTGATTTCACGGGCGGCGCGGATGACGGCGGCGAGGCGGGGCTTGAGCCATGTGCGCCAGAGGTCGAGGCTCATCATGATGGTGTGCTGCATGCCGATGTCGTCGCCGAGGGAGATGACGTCGACGCCGGCGCGGGCATAGACGCGGGCGCGTTCGGCGGCGAGCGCGGTGACGCGGTCGAGGAGGAGGGTGGCGCGGTCGTCGTCGGCCATCATGTCGGCCATGAGATCCTCCATGGAGCGGAGGTACCAGGCGGTTTCCCAGACGGTGCAGTTGAGGGTGCCGTCGCAGGCGAGGCCCTGGGCGTGGATGCCCTGAACGTTGCGGGCGATTTCGGCGGCTGAGGCGGGGTCGATGGCGGGCAGCGGATAACGCGCGATCCAATCGGCGGTCGGCTCGCCCTGCAACGGGTGGTGCATGTGCGTCATGTGCCAGCATCCGTCGCGTTCGGAATGGCCGATGCCAAAGGCGTCGAAGTGAATGCGCTCGGGGAGCTCCTCGTTTGTGTAGAGGGCCTTCGCGTCAGTGTAGGCGGGATTGAGGCGAGTCCACACGCTACGACAGGGATTGCCAAAAAATTCGGCGATGTTCGTGTGACCAAAGCGCTTTTTGAAGGCCTCGACCTGCGAGGGACAGAATCCCCCGGAATCAACCGGCGCCCAGTCGAACCCCTGGCGGCGGAGAGTGCGCAACATATTGTCGCGTGGTGTGACTTTGACGGACATGACGGCGATAAGCATAGCCGCAATGAATCATTTTGCGCAAGTGATTTTTATTTCGCGCCGTCATTTTTGCACATGCGCGCGGCGAGACGGATCGCCGAAAAAAAGCTTTCCGGGTCGGCCTTGCCCTGCCACGCCAGGTTAAACGCGGTGCCGTGATCGGGCGACGTGCGGACAAACGGCAGGCCAAGCGTCACGTTTACGCCGTCATGAAACGCGACCATCTTAAAGGGAATCAATCCCTGGTCGTGGTACATCGCAACGAACACATCATACGGCGCGGGCCTCCCCTCCCCCAGCCAGCAAAACGCCGTGTCCGGCACGAGCGGCCCCTCGACCGAAATCCCGCGCGCGCGCGCCGCGGCGATCGCGGGAAGCAATATCTCCGCCTCCTCGCGGCCAAAGAGCCCACCCTCGCCAGCGTGCGGATTAAGCGCAAGCACGCCCACACGCGGCCCGGCGGCCTCGGCCGCGAAGCAAATCGTCTGCGCCACGTGTTCGCGCGTCAGCAGGCGCGGCACGTCGGCCAGCGCCTCGTGAATCGTCGCCAGCACCACACGCAGCCGCCCGCTCCAAAACATCATCCGCACGTCGCGCGTCTGCGTCAAATGCGCGAGCAACTCCGTGTGTCCGGGAAAATCCACGCCCGCCAGATGCATCGCCTGCTTGTGAATCGGCGCAGTGACCAACCCCTGCGCGCGACCCGCCAGCACATCGCGCACCGCGCCGCAAATCCACGCATGAGCCTGTTCGCCGCACACGGCCTGCACCTGTCCCGACACCACGTCCGCAAGACTTTCCGCCGCTCCGCTTTCCACCACCACATGCCCCGTTTCCGGCCACGGATCATCCGCCGCGACCACCGCCATCTCCGGCCATTCCAATTTCGCCGCCACCGCCACGCGCCACAACAACGCCGCGTCGCCATACACCGCGAGCCGCGCGCCCCACGTTTCCTGTGGCAACGCCAGCGCGCGCGCCACGAGCTCGGGCCCGATCCCCGCCGCGTCACCGCACGTCACCGCCAGCGTCAACATCCGCATCTCCTTAAAACGAGGCGTCCGGGCGCTTCACACGCCGGGACGCCTGGTGTCATTCCTTTAGCCATGTCAATCCTCCTTTGTGTTGGGACTTTGAACGGTGAATTTGCGTAATAGGTACTTGAATATACCGAACCGGCGGAAAAAAGCAATCCATTTTCCCGTGCCGCGACAGTGCCATGTCCGGTCGCGTTTATCCCGGATTCATGAACCAATTGAACGTGACAAGCAAAATAACTTGCAAACACAGAAAAATAATTCTTGAGACGAGGCAAATGCAACCGCAAATCTTCACGTTCCTTGGCAAACCCCTGCGGCCCTTGCGCAAATTTCACGGGAGACCCCGGTGGAGTTGGACGGTCAGCACTGGAGGCGCGGAACAACAATAGCCGGAACAAACGCATCCGATGCAAAAGAACTGGCAGACAAAAGTCTGCCAGTTCTTCGTCACGGATTGAAATGCTTCGTTTCCGTCAATCCTCCCAGATATAAACGGGGATGCCGTGCTTCACCTTGTTGACGGTCGCCGCTCCCGAGCCAAACCCGATGAAGGTGTCGCCAAGCGGAATCATGATGCCCGTGTACGGCACGCTCACCGACTTATGCTGCAAGGTGCCCCTGGTGTCGAAGCCGTCGTAAAACATTTTGAACGTGCCTTTGAACAAGCCCGTCTTGGCCGTGTATGTCAGCGTCGCGCCGGAGGGGTTGGCGACGTCGTAATCGTAATATGTCTCCCAGCCCTTGCCGTATTTCTTCGGCGTGGTGGCCTTCGGCAGCGCGAGTTTCAGACTGGTGGCGGTGGCGGTCGCGGTGACGGGCAAGTCCCACGGGAACGCCCATCCGATCCACTCGCCGTCCAGCAGGTTGGTCACGGGCGGCGGCAACACGGTCTCGTCGATGCCGGCATTAAACACCAACCCCGGCGGCAACGCGGGGATGGCCGTGCCAGTGCCAAACCAGCCGCCCAGGGCCTCCAGTTCGCGCTTGAAATCGAGGCCCGGTTTTTTGGGGTCAACATCCCACACCCAGTCCACAAACCAACCTTGATCCATGTCCACGCGCACCAGCCGGTCCTCCGGGTTCACCCAAAGCAACCCGCCGACAAAACCCTTCTTCGCGTAAAGCGGGCGATGGAGGACGACGCAATGCCAGCCGTCCTTGTTCAGGCCCTCGAGCAGTTTCGCGCTGCCCGACGCTGACGTACCGTCCGCCAGCTTCACCGCGATTTTCACCGCGCCCAAGTTGCCCACGCTCAGCGTCGCGTACCCGGCGTAATCATCGCCGTCAAACAGCGCCGTGTTGTACAACCCGCGCACCGCGTTCAACCGCGCCTGCGCCGCCGCGTCCGCCTTGTTCGCGAAGGCGTTGCGGACGCCGGCGACATAAAACTTTTCGTCCCCGTCTTTTCCAACGTTGGAAAGCGTCCCGTAAAACGCATCCACGCCAAACGTGACATCCAGCCGCTCATACCTCGTGGTGTAGATGATGGCGTCGCGCAGGGAAAACCAGTCGTCCTTGAAGCTGTATGACTTGGTCAGCATGACGGCCTTGGCGGTGAAGTCCCAAAAAGTCGCGCTGTTTCGCTGAGGTTTTGCGGTGATGGTCAACGTGCCTTGTATCACGCCGCTGTCGTCATAAATGAAGCCGTCATAAGCGGTGGCGACAGTTGCCAGCGTCGTGATGCCCTCGTCGGCAAGATACGGCGCCTGCGCCAGCCTGGGATCATCCACCCAATGGGCGTAAAGCGTGGTGTTGCCCGCCGTGGAGAACGTGGTCGAGGAACGCACGCGCGTGCCTGTGCCGTTCGCGCCCGTCCACCAGCCGGCGAAGTACCAGCCGCTCCGCGCCGGAGTCGGCAGCTCCGCGTAGGTCGCGCCGAACGTGACGGTCTTGCTCGCGGGCGAGACCGCGCCGGACTGCGGATTGAACGTCACGGTGTACGTGTTCGCGGTCCACCGCGCGTAGAGCGTGTGCGCGGCGGCCTGTGTCACAAGGCTTGACGACGTGACAGCCTGTCCGCCTGACGTCGCCGTGAACCAACCCGCGAAGGTGTAACCCGCGCGTGTCGGATTGTCGCCGGGCATGAGATAGGTGTTGCCCGTAATCTGCGTCACGCTCTGGCTTGCCGGCGTGCCGCCGTTGGCGTTGAACGTCACGGCATAGGTGGCCGCCCACCGCGCGTACAACGTGTGCGCCGTGGCCTGCGTCACCGTCGTGGCATGCTGCACTTCGCGCGGCTCGCCCTGGATGCCGACGCGTGCGCCTATTATGCCACCGCCGAGGAGCGTCGGCTCCGCCACATCCTCCACGCGATCGAGGCCGACCTGACCTTCTTCCGCGGGGACGGCCATGACGACGCCTACCTCGTCGACATCTACCACAACGCCGGC
>JAVBOU010000192.1:0-6859 GCA_031550185.1 Kiritimatiellia bacterium
CGCGAGCCGCAACAGGACGGTTTCAGCAAAAAATAAGCAACCATCCCACCAATCAACCGGGCCTCTTCGTGCGGCTCGCGAGGACGCTCGCCCTCCATGCACGCGGCACTGGCGGTGAGTGATTTTTTTCTTGTTTTTCAGCCTTTGGTCAGGCTGTCGCGTCAGTTTGTTTTGCGCGTTTGGAGAGTGGCGTCGCGGTGACGCCGGAAGGTGTTTTGACGAGCATTTCGATGCGTTTTTCAATGGCGCCAAGTTGGGTGTTGCACAAACTGGCAAGCTTTTGACCTTCTTCAAACGCTTTGATCATGTCTTCAAGACCGAGGCGGCCCGACTCCATTTCCTCAACGAGAAATTCGAGGCGGCGCATGGCGGTTTCGAAATTTTGGGGTTCGGTGTGGTCGCTCATGAGCGTCTCCGTTGGGCGATGGCTTCGCGTGTGGCGAGGTTAGCAATGCGAATCGCCTGCACACCGTCGTGACCGCCGGGCAGTGTGTCGTCCGCGTTGCCGTCGAGTGAATGGATAAAGGCGGCGTACATGCCGGCAAAGTTTTTTTCGCCGGCGAAATCGAAGGCTGTGGTGCCGCGGTCATTGCGCAGTTCGAAGCGGCGCGCCTCGCGGTCGTAACGGATCACGCCGCGCGTGCCGATGAGTTCGTAGGTGAAGACGGGCGCGGGTTCCTTCGCCACTTGTCCGTAGGAGTAGCTCATCTCGACGAGGGTGTGCGCGCCGTCGGCGTGCTCGAGATGCGCGAAGACGTGGTCAGGCGCCTCGTAGGTGTCGGCCCATGCGCCGCGGCCGGTGACGCGAACGACTTCCTGACCGGACCACCAGCGCGCGAGGTCGATTTGATGCACGCCGCAATCGATCATCGGGCCGCCTTCGAGCATGCGCCCTTCGCGGCGGGCCTGGATGACGCGGGAACCATCGGCAAGCGTTTCGTATTTGCCGTGGCAGTTCCACAGGTAGAGCAGGCGCATGACGGCGAGTTCGCCAATGGCGCCGTCGCGGATGAGGCGGTGGATGTGTTGCGAGACGGGACTGAAACGGTAGTCGAAACCAGTGTAGAGCGGCGTGCCGGCGCGGCGCGCAACGTCGACCGCGGCCAGGGCGTCGTCTTCGGTCAAGGCGAGCGGTTTTTCGCAGAGAACGGGGAGCTTGCGCGCGGCGGCGGCGCGGATGTTGGCGAGATGAAAGCCGGCGGGCGAGGCAATGGAGACGGCGTCGAGGCCGGAATCGAAGAAGGCGTTCTCGTCGCTGAATCCACGCGTGATGTTGAACTGCTTGCGCATCTCTTCGACGCGCGCAGGGTTGGGGTCGAAGAGTACGACCTCGACGTCTGGCATTGTTCGCAACACGGGCAGGTGGCCGTATGCCGCCACGACGCCGCAGCCCATCAAACCGATACGTTTTGCCATGTCAGAACTCCTGGTTGTGGCAGAGGTGGAGCTCTGCCACGCGCGGTTTTTTATGCGATTTGGACGTCGGCCTTTTCGCGCAGCTCGCTGACGTAGGCGGTGAGGGCTTCGCCGCGGGTGTGGTGGCGGAGGAAGTCGCGGATGGAGTCGCGGGCCTGGTCGAAGTCGGCGGGGGCGGAGGGCTCGGCGTCGAGCTTTTTGATGAGGTGAAATCCGAACTGGGTTTGGATGGGGTCGCTGAGGTCGCCGTTGCCCATGGCGAAGACGGCGTTTTCAAATTCGGGCACCATCATGCCGCGGGAGAACCAGCCGAGGGAGCCGCCGTCCTGCTGGCCGGAGGGGCAATGGGAATGGGTGGCGGCGAGTGCGCCGAAGTCGGCGCCGTTTTTGAGCTGGGCGTGGAGGTCGTCGATCTTCGCGCGGGCGACGTCCTTGGCGTGTTCGGTGTCGCTCTCGGGGGCGATGAGGATGTGCTGGGCGAGGGCGCGTTCGGCGCGGGTGTATTCGTCGCGGTGGGCGTCGAAGTGGGCGCGGATTTCGGCTTCGGTGGGGTCGGGGAGGCCGGCGGTGACTTTTTCGATGAGGAGGTCGACCTTGGCGCCGCGGCGGATGTTGTCGCGGAAGTCGCTGAGGGCGATGTGCTGGACGTCGAGGCGTTTTTGGAGTTCGTCCTTGCCGCCGACGTCGGTTTCGATTTTGGCGAGGCGGGTGTCGATGTCGGCGTCGGTGACGGGGATGTCGAGGCGGTTGGCCTGATCCATGAGGAGGCGGGCACCAATGGCCTGGTCGACGGCTTTTTGGTTGATGGCGGGCATCTGGGACTGGAGCTGTTCTTCGGGCAAATGCTGTGAGTAGAATTGGAGGAGGCGCTGGCGCTCAAAGGCGATGGCTTCTTTGGGCAGCGGGATTCCGTTTATGGTAATGTTCGGGAAGTTGTTCGGGGTCATGAGGATCCTTTGGAAGTTGTGGGTGATGTACAATAACACAGTCGGAAAACGAAAGACAAGCCTCGCGGCGTGGCAGAGGCGGGGCTTTGCCACGGGCGGTTGTTTGACGCACAGACGCGAAGGACGCGGAGGAACGCAAAGATGGTTGTCGTTGTCGTCGGTGTAGTCGGTGTGCTTCGTGATGCAAAATTATTTTGCCTGGCGTGGCAGAGGTGGGGCTCTGCCACGGGCGTCTTAAGACGGGGTTCGGCGCAGGGTGATGCGGATGCAGCCGCCGGGGGCGTTGGGCAGGGCGAGGACGGAGCCGCCGCATTTTTCGATGGCGGTGCGGGCGAGGAAGAGACCGAGGCCGGTGCCTTCGGCACGGGTGGTGTAGAACATCTCGAAAATTTTGTCGCGGGTGTTGTCGGAGATGCCAGGGCCGCCGTCGAGGATGTCGATGTGGACGCGGGTTTTTTCGGGGAGGACGCGGACGATGACTTCGGGCGCGCCAACGCGATGGGCGGGGCCGGTGAACTCGATGGCGTTGATGAGGATGTTGACGCAGGCGCGGCGGAGGGAGAGGGGTTCGGCGAGGACGCGGAGGGTGTCGTCGTCGCATTCGATGCGGACGGTGACGTTGTTTTGCTCGGCGCGGGCGGCGAGGGTGTCGATGGATTCGCGGAGGCAGGGAAGGAGGTCGAGGGATTCGACGGTGTCGACGCCGGGGCGGCCGAGGGAGAGAAATTCCTGGAAGACGCGGTCCATGCGGCCCATGGTTTTGCTGATGCGCTCGCCGAGTTGCTTCATGCGTTCGGGGCGCGGGCCGTCGTCGCGCCCGGCTTCGCGGACGAGCATTTGCGCGTCGAGCCGGGCGGAGGACATGGGGTTGCGGAAGTCGTGGGCGATGCCGTTGGCGAGGACGCCGGAGAACATGAGGTGCTCTTCGTGGCGGCGGCGGAGCTCGCGCGCGCGGTCGCGGCGGATGGCCCAGATGAGGAGCGCGAAGTAGACGACAAGGGACGCGCCGGCGATGAGCAGGGTGAACCAGTAGATGGAGCTGAGGAGGCCGGAGGGGATGCGCTCGGCATCGCTGAGGATTTCGCGGCGGAGGGCGAGCTCGACGATCCACGGCGCCTCGCCCTGTTGCGGGACTTCCTGCTCGAAGACCATGACTGGGGCGACGTTGCCGCCGGATTCGAGGAGGCGCTCGTGCGTGCGGACGGGGTGGGGCGGGGGCGAGCCGTTGTCGCGCGTCTGGCAGTAAAAGAGCGTCTCGTCGCCCTGCATGATGCCGACGTATTGGAGGCGTGTTTCGGCGGCGTGGAGGCTCTCGACCAGGAGGCCGAAGCGTTCCCATGCGGCGCCGGACCACGCGAGGCGGCGCGATTCGAGGGTGCTGGTGAAAAACTCCGTGAGCGCCTCGCCGCGCGCGAAGACTTGTCGCGCGACTTCCGCCTCGATGAAACGGCGGTGCTGCTGGCGCACCTCCCAAAAGCCGAGGACAAAAAACACAGTCGTGAGCGCCAGCGCCACGCCGGCCCAGACCGGCAGCGACATTCGCCCGAGCGAGCGGCTGAAACGTTTGAAAAAATCCATTTCATCACGATACCGCATGCGCGTGCGGCGTGCAATGCGAATCTTCCCGCATGGGTTGGCATGTAACTTGCGTCTTTTTCAGCTATGCACGCCTCCGGGACAGAACGTCGCGTTCGAATCAACTTGGTCAACATGTCGTTACTGTTGATTGTGGTTCTGCTTGCCGGCGTTTGGATCGGGCTCATGCTGGGTCGTCCAGATGCCGAGGAGCCGGTTTTTGCGGTTGAACGGGAGAACGCGGTGCCGCCGCAGTTTCGCTCGGTCGCGGTGCCGGTGGAATCCGCCGGCGCGAGCCTCAGCAACGCGCGCGCGTTGTCCAAAGGCGCGTGGGATTCCGCGCCCGTCACGCCGGCGCTCAACATGCGCGAAACTGCGACCACCTATGACATTTCGGTCTCCCTGTCCGGCGTTCAACCCAAGGATCTGCACATTCGCACCGAACGTTCGCTGTTGATCATCCAGGCCGAGCTGAAGCATCCCTCCTCCACCGCGCGCGCCACGACCGAGGGCCGCCTGCGCATACCCCCGGACGCACAACTCGACGCGCTCTCCGCCGCCTTTTCGAACGGATATCTCCATATTACCATTCCCCGCCGCGTGGTGGCGCAGTAAACAATTTTGCGCAAAGTGAAGGCAAGTTTTGTACTCCGCCACGGATATAGTATTTTCATAGAACATTGATACATTTTTGGCGACCTTTGTCTTCAGTGTCGAAGACACGTAACAAGAGTAACCGTCGGTGGAGCGAAGCGGAACCGGCGGGAGTCGCCTCCCCATTCATCAAACCCGGAGGGGTTGAACAAACCCGGTGAACGCACGCGCGGGCTTCAACATTCCGGCCGTGTTCAGCCCCTCCGGGGCTGATGGTCAGAGAGATCGCTTTCCGCCGGTTCCGCGCTCGCGTTGCTTGCGCTCCACCGACGGTTACTTTTGTTACGCACCTTGGGTGCTGAGAATTGTCATGTACCAATGTTGTATGAAAACACTATATGATCATATAGCAGGGAACCTCTAAAAATTCATTTTTCATCCTGCAAACCATGATGAGAGGCGCCCGACACAACCCTGCACACATTGATAATTCGTGTTCATTCGTGGCTCAAAATCGCCATGAAAATCAGGGTGTTGTCGTTGTGCGGTGTGGTGTGGATTGAACCACGAATGGACACGAATGAACACGAATGCAAAATGGGAACATCGAATCATTTTTTTTCTTTGGATGGTATGATTAGAGGTTCCCAGCAATGTTATTCGACATTGCGACACGTTCCGTCAACCCCAACGGGGTTGCCTAACATAGCCCAGGGTTATGCGAGCGAAGCGAGTCTACCCTGGGTTTGCGGTACAAAGAAGAATCCAACCCCAACGGGGTTGCCTCGTCAGCGACCTCATCAGGAAACCCCGTTGGGGTTCATCATTTCTGCTGACGTATTCCCAGGGTAGCGCGAATACGCGCAACCCTGGGTTATGTTAGGCAACCCCGTTGGGGTTGAAGAATGTGTCGCAATGTTGTGAGAAAACACCATATTTGCTTGAAGTTGAAGCGGTGTTGCTGTGCTGCGCCTCTTCCGTCATCAGCCAATTTTCTCAATCACACAAGAGGTGCAGCACAGCAGCACCGCTACAACTTATACCCGATTTGCTGGATGGTCGCATGTGAACAACTGGGGTCGCGCGTCTTCACATTGGACATTTCTCCTTGCCTTGCACCATCACAAATGACAGGGTATGTTCATTGCATGATAACTCTCCCAAAAACTCCCTTGTAAACCTTATCTCCTGTGACTATAATCACAATTTCATGAATTTCTTGTGCAACAAAACTCAAGTGCAATGTCTAATAGACCTGTTCCAAAACCTGAACTATGGAGGGCGAGCGTCCTCGCAAGCCGCACGAAGAGGCCCGGTTGGTTTACTGAATGGTCGCTTTTTTATGCTGACACCCTCCTGTTGCGGCTCGCGAGGACGCTCGCCCTCCAATTAGAGGCTGGTTTGGGAACAAATTTAATGTGGAGACATGATAATCATTCCCATCGCCTCTCAAAAGGCGTATCCTCTATAGTGGGCGGCAAGCGTCGCTCACGTCAAGGAGACCCCATGAGCGACCCATCTGACCACATTCGTTTTGGGAGGGCGTCGACGTTGTGGGTGAGGCGTTGAGTTGCGTCGTCATCGCGCGGCTGCCCTTTGCCGCGCTCAACGACCCCATCACGTCCGCACGCGCCGAACGCATCGAGGCGCAGGGCGGCAGCGCCTTTCGCGAATTTTCCGTGCCCTCCGCGGTCATTCGTTTTCGGCAGGGTTTTGGCCGCCTGATCCGCAGTCGCAACGATCGCGGCGTGGTCATTGTCGCCGATCCGCGCATCGAAACAAAATTCTACGGACGCTGGTTCAAGCAGGCGCTTCCATGCGCCAGCCAGCCGGTTGAAAATTCCGGTGATCTGTTGCGTGAGATTAGGGATTTTGTTTGACGCCGGTGGCGTGGCAGGATACCTGCCATGCCACAAGAACGTTTGCACAGGGTTTATGAATGCCCGCGCCAGGATCCGAGACTCTTTTTTAGTGCGAACGCCGTCTCGCAAATGACTCGTTGTGCATAAGTGTTGCAGTCCGCCATAAGCTGGACTAATTCAGAAATGCACTCCGTGGAGTCATGCGGTTGACCGTCATGCACAAAATGATTCACCGTGACGCCAAGCGCGTTCGCAATCCGCAACAATGACTCAACGCTTGGCTTTTTCGCTCCGGTTTCAATGTTGCTGATGAAGACGGAAGAGAGGCCAACACGCTCGGCGAGTTGTGCCTGCGAGAGTCGCGACGCCATGCGGGTTTCCTTGATCCGCCGGCCAATGAGATGGTGATTCAACGCCATCATGTGAGGGTTCTCCTTTCGGGGTTGCACAAAAAAATGGCAAGTA
>JAVBOU010000224.1:0-8294 GCA_031550185.1 Kiritimatiellia bacterium
GCACGGCGTTGACGAACTGGCGGTTGTTTTTCGCCACGCCTCCCCAGACGCCTTTTCGTCCTGGCAAGTGGTTTTCGATTTTTTGCCAGTGCGCGTCAGACAGGTCATGGCGCCGGTGTGCGGGGGAGGTGTCGTTCATGCATGAAAGTAGGCCTGAATCATGAAAACAAGGAAAGACAAATCTCGTGACTACAATGTCCAAGCGCGTTGTCATTTTTTGTTCACGAGCGATTCGGCCTCGCGATACGAGGCACGGAAAAAATCCGCCCAATGACGCAAGGTGTCGAGACGATCAGCGCGTGCATATTCGGTGATCGCGGATTGCCAGGTGAGCGGAAAAGGCGCGTCGGGCATTCGTTCAAGCGCACGCATGGCGTCGGGATTTTTGTCAGGGCCGCCGTGCGCAAGAATCGCACCCCAGACGGAGCGGAGTTCTTCGCCGGTGTCCATGCACATCGCGCGAATGAGATCGCGCTGAATGCCGAAGTGCGAGGCGGTCCAGCGGGGAATGTATTGGAAGCGTTGCGCGAGCTGATAGGGATCGACGTTGGGATCGGTGAGGTCGTCGAGCGTGTGCAAATGATGTTCGGCGGCGTCGGGAGAAGGCGGATAAAAATCGCGCGAAATAGGCAGACGGCAAAGGGGAAACTTTTGGGGTCCGCCCGGTTCGCCGACGCGGTAGTTCCAAAGTGTTTGTCCGTCGTCCGAGAGCACAAAAAGGATGAAGCGAATTGCGAGGTCGCGGTGCGGCGCGCCACGCAAGAGGCTGACCGGATCGGCGCTGATGCTCGAACCGCCGAGCGGCGTGATGTAGGCCATGTGCGAATGGCCGTTGCGGTCGACGCTGTTTTGCGCTTGGAAGCGACCGAAGAAATCAATGACCGCGCCCGCGGCGGCGGCGCCGGACGCAACGTCGATCGGCACCTTTCCGGCGCTGTCGGTGAAGTAACGGGCGTTCGCGCCGATGCGCTGGAGCAGATGAACACCGCGAAGCCAGCCGGCCTCAACGTGCGCCTGATACGCGGCAAGCTCACCGGTGAGCGCGGCGTCTTTGGGCAGCGCGCGGATTTGCTTTTCGAAGTCGAGAATGCGTTCGGGCGCGTAACCGTTGTCGTTGAGGTGGCGGTGGATTTGCTCGTGCACCATCATCTCGAAGGCTTTGGCGACGCTGCCGCTTTTGGTGGGATCAGCCAAGCCGACAAAGCGAAAAAGTTTCGGATCGGCGAGGTCGTCCCAGCGTTGCGGGAGCGATTCGACGCCAAGGTCGCGAAGGCGGTCGGGATTATAGCAAATGCCAAACGCGCTGAGCACGGTGCCGAAATATTCGTCCGTCCACCAATCCTCGCCGCTGTTGGCGCGCGGGATGTCATCGAGCAGTGCGCGGAGCGCCGCGAGTTCGTTGGTCGACGGCGCGAGAATTTCAGCCGTACCCTTCCACGGGCAAACCGTCAAACTCTGGCGTGCGGCGCGCGCGTGGTCGAACGTTCCGCCGCCGAAAAAAAGGTCGATCCTGCTGGAAATTTCGACGGGATCGTCCGACGCGCGGAACGCGGCGTCATCAGGCCACTCGAGATTTTTCGCGCGAAAAAAATACTGGCCCGCCGCCGTGTATTCCGCGGCGAGATAGCGCATGATTTCCGTCGTGCCGCCAATCATTCGCCAGTCGATTTTCACCGGCTTGCCGTAGCGCGCGAGATGCCAGTCGCTGAAGGCCGCGCCAAATTCCTGGCGGATGGCTTCGTTGTGCGGCGAGATGATGACAAGCTCGGGATCGCCCGGTTGCCACGCGGTCTTCGGCGGCGGCTTGCGAAAAATGAAGGGAAGCGCGACGACGATCGCGGCGGCGAGCATGACGAGAAAATTTTTCATAAAAAACGTCAACAGTATGCGCTTTTTACGGAGTTTCCGTCAACGCAAAACACCGATTCCGGGAATCACGCGCACAAACCCGCGTCACAGCAAAAGTGCTTGCATATCCCCGCGTTTCAAGGCAATATATCTGCCGTCTTTTTTGCTTTTCAACCCCCTAAAAAGGTTTTCCATGCCCAACCCCAAAATCGATAAAATCCTCGTCATCAACTCCGGGAGTTCCTCCCTCAAATTCATGCTCTTTCGCATGACCGGCGAAGTCATGCTCGCCAAGGGCCTTGTCGAACGCATCGGCCTGCCCCACACCAATTTCGTCTACCAGCGCGACGGCGAAAAAAAATCCGAGCAGACCATCGAGGCCGCCAACCACGCCGAAGCCCTCGAAGCCGTCTGCAAAATGCTCATCGATCCCGCCCGCGGCGTCCTCTCCTCACTCACCGACGTCCAGGCCATCGGCCACCGCGTCGTCCACGGCGGCGAGCGCTTCTCCGCCCCCATCCTCGTCGACAACAAAGTCATTGAAGGCATCGAGGCCTGCGCCACTCTCGCCCCGCTCCACAACCCGCCCAATCTCGGCGGCATCGTCGCCTGCGAAAAAGTCTTCCCCGGCATCCCCAACGTCGCCGTCTTCGACACCGCCTTCCACCAGACCATGCCCGAACACACGTACCTCTACGCCATTCCCAAATCCCTTTACAAAGAGCACGAAATCCGCAAATACGGCTTCCACGGCACCTCCCACAAATTCGTTGCCCAGGCCGCCGCCGAAACCCTCGGCAAGCCTCTCGACCAGCTCAAGCTCATCACCTGCCACCTCGGCAACGGCTCCTCCATCACCGCTGTCGACCGCGGCCGCGTCCTCGACACCTCCATGGGTCTCACCCCGCTGCCCGGCGTCATCATGGGTACCCGTTGCGGTGACATCGACCCCGCCATCATCCTCTACCTCGCCCGCGAAGTCGGCATGTCCATCGACGCCATCGACACCCTCCTCAACAAAAAGAGCGGCCTCCTCGCCATCTCCGGTACCGGCACCGGCGACATGCGCGACCTCATCAACGCCGCCGCCGACGGCAGCGCCGAAGCCGCCACCGCCCTCAAAATGTTCGCCCACCGTATCGCCCTCTACATCGGCGGCTACCACGCCGTCCTCGGCGGCGCCGACGCCATCATCATGACCGGCGGCATCGGCGAAAACTCCGCCCCCGCCCGCGCCGCCATCCTCGCCAACCTCTCCGCCCTCGGCGCCCACTTCGACCCCGCCGCCAACAAGGAAGCCTTTGGCAAAGCCGGCCGCATCACCACCCCCAACTCCACCCTCCCCGTTTACGTCATCCCCACCAACGAGGAACTCATGATCGCCCGCGAAACCTTCAACGTGCTTCGCTAATTTGCAAATTCCCAACTCCCTCAATTTCCAAATCCCTAAATCCCCAAATTCCCATGACACTCCTCGAACAACTCCTTCCCCGCGTCAAAGCCGCCAATCGCACCATCGTCCTTCCCGAAGGCCACGACCCCCGCGTCATCACCGCCGCTGTCAAAGCCAAACAACAGGGCATCTGCACCCCCGTCGTTCTCGCCACGCCCGATGAACTCAAGGCCGCCGAAACCAAGGCCGGCGTCACCCTCGCCAGCGCCTCCATCCAGGCCATCGACTACACCACCTCCGACCTCCTCCCCCAACTCTCCGCCGCCCTCTACGAACGCCGCAAGGCCAAGGGCATGACCCCCGAACAGGCCCTCCAGACCCTCAAGGAAAAACGCCTCTTCTTCGGCAACATGATGGTTCAGCAAAACCTCGTCCACGGCCTCGTCGCCGGCTCCATCGCCTCCACCCCCGACATGCTCCGCGCCTCCTTCACCTGCATCGGCACTGCCCCCGGCATCAAGCTCGGCTCCTCCTGCTTCGTCATGGATCTCGCCCACCCCACACCCTCCGGCGACACCACCCTCATCTACGCCGACAGCGGCGTCAACATCTGTCCCACCGAAGACGAACTCGTCGACATCGCCCACGCCACCGCCCTCACCTACCGCTCTCTCCTCGGCAAAAAACCCAAGCTCGCCTTCCTCTCCTTCTCCACCAAAGGTAGCGCCAGCCACGAACTCGTCGACAAAATGCGCAACGCCATGGAAAAAACCCGCGCCCGTTTCGCTGACATCAAACTCGACGCCGACGTCGACGGCGAACTCCAGGCCGACGCCGCCCTCGTCCCCTCCGTCGCCGCCAGCAAAAACCCCAACGGCCCCCTCAAAGGCGACGCCAACGTCCTCATCTTCCCCGACCTCCAGGCCGGCAATATCTGCTACAAAATCACCGAACGCCTCGCCGGCGCCATCGCCTACGGCCCAATCCTCCAAGGCACCGCCAAGCCCGTCAACGACCTCTCCCGCGGCTGCTCCGCCGACGACATCGTCGGCGTCATCTGCATCACCATCTGCCAGGGCCTCTAACCCGCCGATAAAAAAAATTCGCAACCGGCTCGTGGCGTGGCAGAACCTCTGCCACGCCACGAGAAAGTTTGAAACTCACGTTTTTGCATGATCCAGACATTAGACCTCCTCGGGAATTAATTTTGCTCATGGTTGATGATTCCGCAGATGAGGGCCATGCGCAATGCAAAGCGCTTGCGCCGGTTGCGGTATTGGTTGGAGACAATTTTGAAGACCTTGACTTTGGCGTTGAGGTTTTCAATCAAAATGCGTTCGCGGGAAAGACGGCGGTTGTGCGCCTTTTCCGCCTCCGTCAAGACGCCGCCACGGGGCTTTTTCGCGGGCGTCTGGCTGTTCGCGTGCAGGCGCAAAAGGCCTTGGTAAGCACTGTCACCCTTTAACCTGATCCTGCCTGAAACCGCCGACCCAACGCTCGCCTCGTAGAGCTTGAAGTCGTGGCAACTGCCCGCGGCGTGCGCGGTGCACAGAATCCTGCGGGTCTTGGCATCGGCGATCAATTGCGTCTTGCAGGTGTGGCGTTTCTTTTTGCCGGAATACCAGCGGCGCTGTTTTTTTGGGGGCGCTCAACCGGGCTTTCCGTCACGTCTACAAGCACGACCTCAATGTCGCTGTCCGCGCGCAACGCCTTTTTGCCGGGCAGGCGGAATTGGCCGCTTTTCACAAGGCGTTCCTCGGTCCAGACGATCCAGTCGTGGACGGTCGCCTCGCCCACGCCGAACTCAAAGGCCAACTCCTTTTGCGTGACGTATTGCCGCCAGTACTTCAGCGTCATGAACAGAATGTCGGCGACGGCGAGTGCGGCATGGCGTCCTCGCCGCTTGTGCTTGGCCGCGTAATCCGCCTCCAACACGTCCAGCATGATGGAAAAGGTGCCTTTGGTCACGCCAATGACTTGCTTGAAATCGCCGTCATTCAGGCGCATGGCCTTGTCAAAGAGTGGGGAGATGGATGGCATGCGGAAAAATTTACATGAAAACGGAAGAGAGGTAAAGAATTTATTTCCCGAGGAGGCCTATTAATGAAAAAATTGGCCGATTAAACCGAAACGACGGGCTTGTCACAACGGCATGATTTCGTTATACTTTTTCAACTTACTTTTCACCCGCAAAGGACTCACATGCCGCTCATTTTAGGCCTTCCCAAGGGCAGTCTCCAGGACGCCACGTTTAACATGATGAAAAAGGCTGGATTCAACGTCACCGTTGGATCCCGTTCGTACACGCCGTCGGTTGATGATCCGGAGATGAGCTGCCGCCTCATCCGCCCGCAGGAAATTTCGCGTTACGTCGAACTCGGTTTGCTGGATGCCGGCATCACGGGATATGACTGGATTTACGAGAACGGCTCGGACGTGGTCGAGATTTGCGAGATGTGTTACTCCAAGGCGACGTCGCGTCCCGTGCGCTGGGTGCTTGCGGTGCCGAACGATTCGCCCATTCAGACGGTCAAAGATTTGCAGGGCAAGCGCATCGCCACCGAGGCCGTGGGCCTGACCAAACGCTATCTCACGCAGCACGGCGTCGAGGCCGAGGTCGAATTTTCATGGGGCGCGACGGAAGTCAAGGCGCCTGAACTCGTCGACGCGATCGTCGAGCTCACCGAAACCGGCTCCTCCCTGCGCGCGAACAATTTGCGCATCGTCGACACGGTGCTGACCTCCACCACGCGCCTGATCGCCAACAAAAAGGCGTGGGCCGATCCGGTCAAACGCAAGAAGCTTGATCAACTCGCCCTCCTGCTCAACGGCGCGCTCGCGGCGGAAAACCGCGTGTTGCTGAAGTTGAACGTGGCGGCCGAACAATGCGACGCCGTGCTCAAGCTCCTGCCGTCGCTCCACTCTCCGACCGTCATGCCCCTGGGCGACAAAGCCTGGTGCGCGGTCGAAACCGTCGTCGAAGAGGCGACCGTGCGTGACCTCGTTCCCGCGTTGCGTCTGGCTGGCGCGCAGGGCATCATCGAGCTCTCGCTCAACAAGCTGATCCCGTAAACAACTTTCAACCAAAACAACACCGTCCGAAGGAGACAACCCGTGGGTTCCATCAAAAAGAAGCGCCGTGCAAAAATGTCCAAACACAAGTACCGCAAACGCCTGAAGGCCGCGCGTCACAAGAACAAGTAAGAGAAACCCATGTCGTCGAAACCCGCGAAGATCCGCGTTGCACGTTACCTGTTGCCCGCGCTCTTCGCGGTGTTTTTAGGTTGCCAGTCCCGCCAAATCCTGCCGCGGGAAATTCGCACGCCCGACGACGATCTCGCAAAAGCCCAGGCGCTCGCACATTACGCCGTGGGCTTTTTGCTTTCCGCCGGCGCCGAGGCAACCGGCACGCCCAGCCCGCCCGCCGCGTTCGACGCCTTCCAGCAGGCGCGCCGACTCGACCCCGCCAGCCTCGCGCCCGCCGAAGCCGCGGTGCAGCTCCTCTTCGACGACAACCGTCCGCGCGACGCGATGGACGTCATCGCCAACTACGCCCGCCACGCGAACCACGCCGCCTACGGCTACGCCCAGCTCGGCAAATGCGCCGAAATCCTCCACGACTATCCCCGCGCCATTTCCGCCTACACGCGCGCCCTCCAAACCCCCGGCCTGCCCGACGCCCTGCGCATCCCCATCCTCATCAACCTCACGCGCGCCCGCTTCCTCTCCGGCGACGACACCGCCGCCATCCGCCTCCTGGAAAAAGAAGCCGTTGACCCCAAAAAACGCGGCGCTGTCCATATCATTGCCGGCACATGGATGCGCGAATTTTCCGCCACCAACGACTTCGCGCGCACCGCGAAACTCGCCCGCTTCACCGCCTCCCTCACCACCAACCGCGTCACAAGCCTCACCGCCAAACGCATCGAAGCCCAAGCCCTCTGCGACGCCGGACAAACGCGCGACGCCGAAAAAATCCTCCTTGCACTCCTTCCGCCCTTCGATCGCGCCGCCGCACCCGTCGCCGTCGAGCTCGGCCTTATGTACGGCCGCACCGCCAACACCAACGCCGTGCTCAAACTCCAAAAAAAACTTTCCGGCGATTCCAAGCCCTTTCACGTCATCGCCGCCGCCACCGCCTGGAACTTTTGGGACGACGCGCCCGCAACCTTGCGCCTCCTCCGCGACGCCTATCCGCTGGACGACCTCGCCGCGCTTCCCGACATTCCCCACTTCTACTTCATTTACGGCAACGCACTCCTCGACGCGAACGACCTCGACGCCGCCGCGCGCCTCTCCCGCCACGCCATCATGCGTTATCCCGGCGCCGCCGAACTGCTCAACATTTTCGCCTACACCATGGCCCTCCAAAACAAATCCCTTTCCGAAGCCGAAACCGCCATCCTCCACGCCCTCCGCAACGCCCCTGGCAATCCCCCGCCCGCCTACCTCGACACCCTCGGCTGGATCTACTACCGCCAGGGCCGTTACACCGAAGCGCTCGCCACCCTTCGCCTTGCACTTCGCAACGATCCCGACCCCGTCATCCTCGAACACCTGGCCGACACCTACGCCGCCCTCGGCAATTCCAACGCCGCCATTCAACTCCTGCAACGCGCGCTCGATCTTGATCCCAACAACACAGCGCTTCGCGACAAACTCCAGCGCCTGCAACGATAAAACGTCAATTGTCTGGCGTGGCAGAGCCTGCCCTCTGCCACAAGGGTGGGGCGCGACCGCCGGGCACGCCGGGCATTGGATGGACGTTTATTTTTTGCCGCTTGCGTTGCGCAACCTCCCGTCCCTGACGGGACGGATCATCTTTTCTGTTACGTTTTTTACCGACATTCCGTCCCTAGCGGTGAAACATACGAACAGGAACGATAATCCACAACCAGCCACCACAACGTCCAAAAAGCCGCGTGGAGCGTGCTTTTTTGACGTGGGCGGGGCCGGTATATGAACAGGCGCGGAAAGGGTCTGAAACCGGAAACGAAAAGGGTCGGGGAGGCGGGGAGGAAAAGGGTGCGAATCCGGGCGGAGGCATGAAAAA
>JAVBOU010000069.1:0-3543 GCA_031550185.1 Kiritimatiellia bacterium
GTGGCGCCCAAATTGGGCGGGCGGGGGGCGGTAGGCTGTGGCTTGGGTTTGGTGGCGGGGTACGTGACCGGTAACCAAAAATTTAGGGTGGGGGGTGGAGGTGGTTCGGCCCCGCCACAACAAAGAAGGATAGCGTTTTCACGATGCGCGCGCAAGCAACCGATCGCGATTTCAAACGCCCCGGTTTCGCTCACATCAGGGCCGCGCGCAACCGCCCGTTATTTTTTCCGTCCGTTTTCAAGCCCTTTACAGCGAAAAAAAAACATGCTACTTTTGCCTCATGTTGACGTCTGTAAAAAAACTCTTCCGCTCCGAATCCGCCGCGCCCGTGACAATTCGCGGCATCCTCGAGGACACCGTCGAACTCTACCCCAAGAGCGTCGCCATGCGCTTCAAGCGCGACGGCGTCTGGCAGGCCCAGCCCTACCGCGACCTCCTCGCGCGCGTCAAGCAGGCCGCCCAGTTCTTCGGCGACATGGGCATCCAGCCCCGCAAGGAAACCGTCGCCCTCTGGCTCGAAAACTGCCCCGAATGGATCGAGCTCTACTGCGCCCTTTCCGGTTCCGCCATCCCCGTCGTCCCCCTCGACCCCAAGCTCCGTCCCAACGAAGTCGCCTACATCCTCGAAAACGCCGAATGCGTCGCCGTCGTCACCTCTCCCTCCCAACGCGAAAAGCTCGCCCAAATCCTCCCCGGCCTCCCCAACGTCCGCAACATCCTCTGGGTGCTCGACTCCCCGTCCGACACCATCGACCTCGCCCCGCTCGCCGGCTGCCCCTGCCACGCCTACGAGACCGCTCTCGCCGACGCCGCCCACGCCGCCGCCCAGCCCGGCGCCTGGTGGGACAAGCACAAGCCCGTCCCCTACGACATCGCCTCCGTCATCTACACCTCCGGCACCACCGGCAAACCCAAGGGCGCCCTCCTCACCCATCACAACTTCGTCACCGACGCCACCGGTTGCCTAGAGCTCGTCCCCGACATCCGCCCCAACGACTCCTTCCTCATCGTCCTGCCCCTCTTCCACGCCTTCTCCTTCACCACCAACTTCATCGTCCCCCTCTGCTGCCACGGCCACCTCTACTTCGTCGAATCCCTCCGCACCGTCGCCGACGACATCAAGCGCCTCCGCCCCACCATCCTCATGGCCGTCCCCCTGCTCGTCGAAAAAATCTACGACCGCGTCAACTCCCGCCTCGAGAAAAACCAGCTCGCCCAGCTCCTCATGCGCTTCGGCCTCCACAAGCTCATTGGCCGCGGCATCCGCAAACAGCTCGGCGGCAAAGTCCGCCTCATCGTCGTCGGCGGCGCCGCCTGCCCCCAGCACGTCATCCTCGGCTTCCGCAAATTCGGCGTCGGCATGATCGAAGGCTACGGCCTCACCGAAGCCTCCCCCGTCGTCTCCCTCGCCCGCCCCGGCCTCTACCGCGCCGGCACCATCGGCTACAAACTCCCCAACATCGAAGTCCGCATCGCCGAGCCCGACGAACACGGCGTCGGCGAACTCCAAGTTCGCGGCCCCATCGTCATGCAGGGCTACTTCAAAAACCCCCAGGCCACCACCGACGCCTTCGACGGCCCCTGGCTCCGCACCGGCGACCTCGCCACCCTCGACGCCGACGGCTACCTCGCCATCCGCGGCCGCAAAAAAGCCCTCATCGTCAACCGCGAAGGCAAAAACATCTACCCCGAAGAAGTCGAGCAGTGCATCAGCAAAGACTCCGCCATCCTCGACATCGTCGTCGTCGCCTACCGCGAAAACGGCGACAACGGCGAGAAAGTCGGCGCCATCCTCGTCCCCAACTTTGACACCTTCGCCGGCCTCGACAAAGACAACCCCGCCCACTGGAGCGAAATCGAGGCCCGCGTCCGCCAGGTCGTCCAAAAACAATGCCGCGACCTCGCCGACTACAAACACCCCCGCAAACTCGACATCCGCCGCGAACCCCTCGAGCGCACCTCCACCCAAAAAGTCAAGCGCCACGTCTACAACGGCCAGCTCGACTCCAAGTAAAAATGGTTTCTTGACGCAAAGAACCATTGTCTGCAAATTGCAAAAAAATTACCTTCGTGGCACGGCATGACCTCTGCCACGCCAAGATGTTTTTTATATCGTTCACCCAATCACATTTCTTTCATTATGAAACACCTCGCACTCCTCCTTTTTGCTCCACTCCTCATCGGTGACGTTGTCGCCGCACAGCTCAACAAAACCGGGCAACAATTTGACGACGACGTCCGCGACCAAATCGTCCTTCCCGACACCTCATCCCTTCAAATTCTTGAACTCATTCACAACGGCAACCAATGGCGCGTCTGGGATCACATCACCATCGCCTCCAACGGCGTGTTCCGCGTCTTCACCAACAAAATCGAAATCCTCTCCGGCACACTGCCCGACGCCGTGCACAACACCCTTCGCGAATCCATTCAACCTGCATCCCACTGGCACGACATGCAAGGCGTGCCCACCGCCTCGATTGGCGTCGATGATAGCCACCGCATCTGGCCCAACTCCATCGAAGCACTTTACGATTATTTCAAAACCCAACCTTCCGACCATCACATCCTTCGTTCTGTAGGAGCATGGCGGGAAATATGGGATGACATTGACCGTTATTACAACGAGCCCATCGACAAATGAAAAAAGCCTTCCGCCTCCTCACCGCTCTCCTTTTCCTTGGCGTTGCCGGCACCATCTTTCACTTCTGCGCATCCGCACACCAGCGCCGCCAACTCGCCGCGCGCCTTACCGCCACCATCGAAGCCACCGCCCAATCCACACCCTCGCGCTTTGCCATGACGAACGCCACCGACTTCACATGGGACCGCCTCGTCATCGCCGGCCCTTACACAACCCACGGCGAAGTCGAGGCCGCACTCGGCCGCCCCTGGCTCTGCATCCCCTCGCCCACTTACGACCTGAACGCCGAAAACGGCGTCTCCCTTCTCGTCTTTGCCAACTCCAAAGGCCGGGTGATCCGCTGGTGCAACATCAGCCGATTCGCTGTATTCGCAACCAGATTCGGGAATTTTTGAAATGAATTCGGGAAAAGAATATTGCGCATGAGGTCGCCGGTCAATTCCGGAGGCCTCATTGTTTCGGGGCTGCAAGGGTCATGCAAGCGTGGTCACACGGGCAGGATCACGGTGTTGACAAAAGACGCGACGCCAGTCGCATAACCGGTTTGGGCGTCGAAATAAACAACGCAGTCGACGAGCCCGATATACGCGCCGTTTTCATCGGGGGGCGGAACGGTGAACGGGACGTCTGAGTTCACGTACTGGCCGGCGCTCGCCTTGAGCGCGGGACCATAAGCGTCACCGGGACGGAGCCCGTGTTGTGAATGATAAACTTGTAACGCATTGAATCCCCGGCTGAAAGCGCGTCCATTCGAGAGTATTCACTTATAGATAGTTAACGCTTGTTTTTGCCAAACATTGAAGACATTCGGCGTCGTCATGCCGTGCCAAAGCCGCAATGTGCGTTCCACCATCACCGCGGATTTTGAAACCACCTTTGTCCGGCGTGTGAAACGCGCC
>JAVBOU010000135.1:0-20604 GCA_031550185.1 Kiritimatiellia bacterium
GCAGGCCTCGGCGGTGGAGGCAATGTCAACTGTCGCGGCTGTGGCGTGGCCGAGGCTCTGCCACGCCACGATGTTTTCCGGCGTGCGTTGGCGCAGGAGTTGGATGAGCGCGGCGGCAAAGACGTGAGGGGTGTCGGTGTCGACGAGAAGGCTGGGCGGCGGCAGGTCTTGTGTCGCGGGACTGCGGCGCGCCACAACGGGAACGCCGGCGGCGAGCGATTCGTACAGTACGCGACCGAAGGGTTCGTCTGCGGCGGGATGGACGAGCACTGAAAGCGTGGCGTAGAAGCGTGGCATGTCGTCGACGAAGGGCAGGATTTCAACGTGGTGTTCGCGCGCGAGTTGGCGCATTGATTTTTCCCAGCGCGCGTCGGTGCCGGAGTCGCCGGGAAGGAGCGTGAATTGCGTGTTGGGCAAAACTTCGCGCACAAGTGGCGCGGCGCGGAGGAAGAGGTCGTGGCGCTTCCATTTGGCCCATTGCGCGACCATGGCCACGCGTGGCGGCGTTGCGGGGTTTGGGGCGAGCGTGTGGCGCGCGAGGTCAATGCCGTTGGGAATGAGGATGGACGTCACGCCAAGGGCGGCAAGACGCTTTTGAACGCGCGGCGAAATCGCGATCACGGCGCGGGTGCGATGCGCGGCGACGCGAAGGAGCAGGGGATTAAGGCGGACGTCGCGCACATGCAGGACGCGCGGCGCGGAGGGGCGCGCGAGGAACGCGAGAAGGCCGGCGGGAAGCCCGTTCGCGTGCAAGATGTCCGGCTGGACAACGGCGAGAATGCGGCGCAGCGCGTGGATTGCAGGACGCCAGCGAGTCACTTGGCGGGGAAGGATTTCGGGCAGTGTGTGCATGGCGATTCCCGCGGCGTGCAGCGCGTCGGCGAGCGCACCGGGCGGTGTGGCCGCGTAGAGGTCGATGCCACGCGAACGCAGCGTGGCGGCGAGCTCCAAGAGGCTGCGTTGTGCGCCGCCCGGCGCGCCGCGGGTTTCAACAAACAAGACCTTCATTGCCACGGAAGTATATCGTATTTTCATTCAACATAGGACTATGTGATTTCAACTTCAATTTTTATTTTTGGATTCGCAACGCAAGCGGCAAAAATAAAAGTCCATCCAATGCCCGGCGCGCCCGGCGGTCGCACCCCACCTTGATGTTCGGTCGTGAAAACGGCGTTGTGCCAAGGCGGGCTTTTTGTTATGCTGAAACGCACTTCTTTTAACTACTTTTCCTTTATGCGCACAGCAACTCTTCACCGGCAAACCCGCGAGACGGACATTTCCATGACGTTGAACCTCGATGGCGCGGGGACGTATGAAATCGAGACGGGCATTCCGTTCATCAACCACATGCTGGAGCTTTTCGCGAAGCACGCGCTCTTTGATTTGCAGATCAAGGCGACGGGCGACCTGGCGGTGGATTACCACCACACGGTGGAGGATCTGGGGCTGGTGCTGGGGTCGTGCCTGGACGAGGCGCTCGGCACGCGCAAGGGCATCCGGCGCTACGGCCATATTTTGCTACCGATGGACGAGTCGCTCGCGCAGGTGGCGGTGGACCTCGGCGGGCGGCCGTTTTTGGTCTATCAGATCAGCAACCCGAAGAAGTTGATCCGCGACTTTGACGTGAAGCTGATCGAGGAATTTTTGCGCGCGTTCATGACGCAGGCGAAGATGAACCTGCACGTGCATCATGTGTACGGCGACGAGGTGCACCACGCGTACGAGGCGGTTTTCAAGGGGCTTGCACGGGCGTTGCGGATGGCGGTGGAGCTGGATCCGCGCGAGCGCGGGATTCCGTCGAGCAAGGGCGCGATATGATCATTCTTCCGGCGATTGATTTGCAAAACGGACAGTGCGTGCGGTTGCGCCAGGGCGTCGCGCACGATGCGACGGTGTACAACGCGGATCCCGTGGTGCAGGCGATGGAATGGAAAAACCAGGGCGCGGCACAGTTGCATCTGGTTGATCTCGACGGCGCGTTTCAAGGCAAGCCGGTGCACACGCAGGTCTTTGCCGCGATCATCCGGGAAACCGGTCTGCCGGTCGAGGTCGGCGGCGGATTGCGCACGGATGCGGACGTGGAAACGCTGTTGCGCCTTGGCGTCGAGCGCGCGATCCTCGGCACGCGCGCGCTGGCGGAGCCGGCGGCGCTTGAGCGCCTCGTCAAGCAATACGGCAGCCGCATCGCGATTGGCATCGACGCGCGCGACGGATTTGTCCAGATCAAGGGCTGGGTGGAGACCTCGAGCACGCGCGCGACGGAACTTGCGCAACGTGTGGCACAGCTTGGTCCCGTGACACTGATTTACACGGACACCGCGACCGACGGCATGCTCGCCGGGCCGAACCTCAAGGCGCTTGACGAGCTCTGCGCCGCCGCGCCCGGGTGTCCGGTCATCGCGTCCGGCGGCATTTCCGCACCCGCGCACGTCCGCGCCTTGTGCGCGCTCGACCGCAAAAATCTTTTTGGCGCCATCGTGGGCAAGGCCCTGTACGATGGCAAAACCACGCTTGCCGAACTCCACGCGGCACGCTGCTGATCTTCACGTCCACAAGGAAAACACAATGAGTCAAGACGCCTGCCCCTGTGCCAGCGGAAAAACTTTCCAGGAATGCTGCGAACCCTTTCTCCTCGGCCACGCCAAACCGTCGACCGCCACGCAGTTGATGCGTTCGCGCTACACAGCCTACGCCCTGTCCGCCGTCGATTACCTTTACGAAACCTCCGGCCCGCGCGTGCAAAAGGAGTTTGACGCCGCGAACACCAAGACCTGGTCGCAGTCCGCGTTGTGGACCGGCCTTGAGATACTCAAGGAGCACAAGGGCGCCAAGGACGACGAGGAGGGCGTGGTCGAATTTATCGCGCATTACACGGTCAAGGAAAAACCCTTCAACCACCACGAGATTGCCTCCTTCGCCAGGTACAACGGCAACTGGGTGTTCATTGACGGCCGCATCGTCGGCACCGACCCCGTCCGCCGCGAATCGCCGAAAATCGGCCGCAACGATCCCTGTCCCTGCGGCAGCGGAAAGAAATTCAAAAAGTGTTGCGCGGGAAAGACCGAAGAATGATCCGCGCCGCCTGCTTTGACCTTGACGGCACGCTCGTCGACTCCGAGCTTCTCTGGGCCCGCGCGACGCATGACTACCTTCGCGACCTCGGTTGCGAGCTTGCGCTCAACGACCTCATTTCCATTGTCTACGGACACGCCTGGTCCTCCATTCATGCGCGTCTCGTGCGCCTTTTTCCCGATCAGTTCAAAAACCGCACCGCCAAAACCACCGCCGGCGAACTTCAGGATTACTACCTCCGCCACCGCGTCGATCCCACCGCCATCATCATCCCCTCGTCGGTCGAATGTCTGCGCCGACTCGCAAAAAAAATTCCCGTCACGATCGTCTCCGGTTCACCGCGCGACGCCATACAAGAGTGCATCGAGCTGATGGGAATTGAGGATTGCATTTCCTTTTTCATCGGCTCCGAAGACTACGCCGTTGGCAAACCCGACCCCGCGTGTTACCGCCTCGCCGCCGAGCGTCTCCGCCTTCCGCCGGAAGAGTGCGTCGTGTTTGAAGACTCCACCGCCGGCGTCCGTTCCGCCAAAGCCGCCGGCATGTATTGCGTCGCGCTCAAGCGCCTTTACGACGGCCCGGCGCAGGATCTGAACGCCGCCGATGTCGTCATGACCGACCTTGCCGAGTTCAAGGATTTGTAACATGTCCTTTCCCTTATTTCTCGCGCTCAAATATCTCAAGCCCAAGCGCTCCGTCACGTCGATCATCACGATCTTCACCATCCTTGGCGTGATTCTCGGCGTGGCCATCATGATCATTGTGCGCGCCATCATGACCGGCTTCGGCGACATGTGGCATGAAAAGCTTCTCGCCTTCAAGCCACACCTCACCATCACCTCCCGCCACGACAGCCGCATCAACAACGAGGACGACCTTTGCCGCGCCATCGAATCCGTCCCCGGTGTCACCAGCGCCTCGCCCGCCATCGAAACCCGCGTCCTGGTCGAATTTAACCAGCGCGTCCTCGCGCCCATCGTCATCGGCGTTGACCCCGCCTCCGCCACGAACATCCTGCCCTCGGTCACCAACATGCGCGCCGGCGTCTTCGACCTTGAGGGCGACTCCATTCTCATCGGCACCGAATTCGCCACCGCGCTCAGCCTGCATGTCGGCGACAAGCTCCTCGTCTACTCGCCGATGAATCTCGTCCACAAGGACGAAATTTACTTTCCCGAAGAGCTCGTCGTGCGCGGCATTTTCAGCACCGGCCAAAACCAGTTTGACTCCGACTTCGCCATCACCTCGCTTGCCCTTGCGCGCGACCTTGTCGGTCTCGAATCCGGCGTGTATTCCATCTACGTTAAAACCGACAATCCCCAGAATCAGCGCATCTTTTCCACGGTGATCAACGCGGTTGTCAACCGCATCGGCGTCTTCAAATACAACATCCGCAACTGGCAGGAAATCGACCGCGAGCTTTTCAACGCCCTGGCTGTTGAAAAAAACATGATGTCGATTCTTCTCGCCTTCATCACCATTGTCGCCATCTTCTGCGTCACCGTCACGCTCATTGTCATCACGGTTCAGAAGACCAACGAAATCGGCCTCCTCAAAGCCCTTGGTTTTTCCTCCGGACAAATCCTTCTCACCTTCGTCCTCTACGGCTGGGTGCAATGCGTTGCCGGCACGATTTTCGGAATTGGCGCCGCTTACCTTGTCCTTCACAATCTCCAGCGTGTCATCGATTACCTTGGCAGCATGGGCGTCCAGGTTTTTGCCCGCGGCATCTACGGCCTTGACGCGCTGCCGTGGCGAGTCGTCCCCGGCGAAGTTCTGGAAGTCATCCTGCTTGTCTTCTTCGTCAGCACGCTCTTCTGCACCCTTTTTGCCTGGCGCGCGGCCCGTCTCGATCCCATCGACGCGTTGCGCAAGGAATAGCCTTGCGCTGGCTTTACGTCCTCCGTCGCAACCTGTTAAAATACGCACCATCGTTTGCGAAATCCCAACCAAGGAACAACCATGAGCAACGAAAAGCCTAAAGTCAGAATCGGGTTTGTCGGCGTCGGCGGAATGGGCCAGGCCGCGCATTTGCGCCACTATGCGCAAGTGCTGGAGTGCGAGGTGGCGGCCATCGCGGAGATCAAGCAGGAGCTCGCGAAAAAGGTGGCGGCGAAGTGGGGCGTGCCACGCGTTTACGCGTCGCACGAGGAAATGCTGGCCAAGGAAAAACTCGACGGCATTGTGTCGGCGCAGCAGTTCACGCGGCACGGCACGCTGATCCCGGAATTGCTCGCCAAGGGCATTCCCGTGCTGACCGAAAAGCCGCTCGCGGGTTCGATCGCGATGGGCGAAAAAGTTCTCCAGGCGGCGCGCGATTCGAAGACATGGATGATGATCGCATACCACAAGCGGTCGGATCCGGCGGCGATGGCCGCGAAGTAGGAAATCGAACGCCTGCGCGCGACGAACGAGCTCGGCAAGCTCACGTACATCCGCATCATCATGCCGAGCGGCGACTGGGTGGCCAACGGCTTTTGTCAAAACATTTGGAGTGGCGACCCCAATCCCGAACTCACGTGGGATCCGCCCGCTGCGGACATGGACAAGGCGACGAACGACGCGTATATCAGCTTTGTGAATTACTACATCCATCAGGTTAACTTCATGCGCTACCTGCTGGGCGAAACGTGGAAGCCTGTCTTCGCCGCCAGCTCCGGCGTGCAACTCTCCGGCGTGAGCGCGAGTGGTATTGCGTGCTCGCTGGAAATGACGCCTTACACGACGACGATCGACTGGCAGGAACAGGCGCTGGTTTGTTTTGAGCGCGGCTGGATTCGCGTCACGCTGCCCGCACCGCTCACGACGAATCGCGCGGGCCGCCTCGAAATTTTCCGCGATCCCGGCAACGGCGCCACGCCCAGGGCCGAGGAGTGGCAGATGCCGTGGGTTGGCGCGATGTGGCAGCAGGCGCGCAACTTCGTGGCAGCGCTCCAGGGTTGCCACGACGTCGCGTGCTGCAGTGCGGAAGACGCGCTTGAAGATTTGAAATTCGCCCGCGACTTCATCCGCATTTGGAGGGGAAAATAGTCATGCCTGTGAAATGGAAGAAAGTTTGGGTTTCCGACGAAAATTTCGAGTCAGCCGGCGTCTTTGACGTGAACAACGACGGCGTGCTGGACATTGTCTCCGGCGCGTTCTGGTATCAGGGGCCGGACTTCCGAAAAAAGCATTTCATCGGCAACGTCCGTCCGGAAGGCGAGTACTTCGACGATTTTTCGACGATCGCGCTGGATGTGAACGGCGACGGATTTTTGGACTTCGTCACCGGCGGCTGGTGGGGCAACACCCTGCGCTGGCGTGAGAATCCGCGCGGCGAATCAAAGCCCTGGCCGGAGCATGTGATTGCCGAAACCGGCAGCATCGAAACCACGCGCGCGTGGGACATCGACGGCGACGGCCAGCTCGAAATCGTGCCGAACACGCCGGGCGCCAAAGAGGTCGCGTATTACAAGCTCGAGCGCGGCGCGTTCCGCAAGGTGGTCATTTACACATTCGACGAAGGCGTGCAGGGCCACGGCCTGGGTTGCGGCTACATTGCGGGCAACGGACGCATGGACATTGTCCTCGCGCACGGATGGCTCGAGGCGCCGGCCGACGCCGAGCGCGGCAAATGGACATATCACGCCGACTTCAAGGATGCGCCGTGGGGTTGGTCCGCGAGCGATCCGATGCTGGTCGCGGATGTGAACGGCGACGGCCAAAACGAAATCATCACCGGCGCGGGCCACAACTACGGCTTGTGGTGGAGCGAGCGCAAAAACGGCGCGTGGGTGCATCATCCGGTTGATCCGTTTTGCTCGCAGTATCACGACCTGCATTGGGCGGACATCGACGGCGACGGCAAGCCCGAACTCGTGACCGGCAAACGCCATCGCGCGCATTGCGGCAACGATCCGGGCGAGTGGGACGACGTCGGCATTTACTATTTCAAGTGGACCGGCGAGGGCTTCGCAAAGCAGGTCATCGACTACGGTCCGATTGGCGAATGCCACGGATGCGGGATTCACTTCGCGCTGGCGGATCTTCGCAAGAGCGGGCGGCTTGATCTGGTCGCGCCGTCAAAGGGCGGCCTCTTTATTTACTACAACGAAGGCGTGTGAAGACCAATGCGCGTTGTGGCAGAGGTGCACCTCTGCCACGGCGTGCATTGAAAATCCATTGCATGACGCCGCGGCATGTGGCAAGATTACGCGCATGACACAACCTTCTGAACGTTTGCAGTTTTTCACGGTTTCGCGGAGCGAGGACGGGCTTCCGCTTCAGGATTTTTTGGCGCTGAAGCTGTCGCTCTCGCGGCGGCGGGCCAAGGCGCTGGTGGATTCGAAGAATGTGTGGGTGAACCGCCAGCGGGTGTGGATGGCGCACCACGCGTTGAAGCCGGGCGATCGCGTGCAGTTGCCGCTGGCGAAAAATCAGGAGCGGCTGGCGCCGAAATTGCGGGTGCTTTTCGAGGATGAGTTTTATCTGTTCACGGACAAGCCCGCGGGGATTGTGTCGGTCGGCGAGGATGGCGTGGAGGCGGTGTTGCAGGCGCAGTTTGCAAATCCGGAGCTGAAGGCGGTGCACCGTCTGGACCGTGACACGTCGGGGTGCATGATGATCGCCAAAACGCCGGCGGCGCACGCGGAGGCCGTGGCGGTGTTCAAGACGCGGAGCGTGTTGAAGCTGTATGTGGCGGTGGTGTCGGGGCGCTTGACGCGCGAGACGTCGACGATCAATGAGGAGCTGGAGGGCATGCGCGCGGTGACGCATTTGTCGGTGTTGCGCGCGGGAAAGGACGCGACGTATCTGCGGTTGCGAATCGAGACGGGACGAACGCATCAAATTCGAAAACATTTGATGAGCGTGCGGCACCCGATTTTGGGCGACCATGAGTATGGCCCGAAGCAGGTGCCGGATCCGCGAATGCGGGAGGTGCCGCGGCAGATGTTGCACGCGATTGAAATTGAGATGCCGCATCCGATGGTGAACGGCGGCACGTTGCGGGCGCACAGTCCGCTGCCGGCTGATTTCCGGCGGTGCTTGAAGGCGTTTGATTTGTAAGGCTTACCGGCGGCTGTAATCGCGTGCGAAATCGAGGACGATCTGACGCGGGAATCCGCCGCGCAGAATGGTGAAGACGAGGCGGTGCTGTTGCGACACGGCGGCCATGGCTTCGTCGTACGCCTTCTTCAAGTCGTCGAGTGTTTCGATCTCCTGGTTGCCGATGCGCTGGATGATGTCCTGCTCGCGAAGGCTGGCCTGGTAGGCGTTGCCGGGATGCTTGACGCCGAAAATGAAGACGCCTTTTTCGCGATAGAAGTGAAGCTCCGGCGTGTCAAATTTGTTGATGACCTTGGCGGTGAAGTCCCAGCGCGGGAAGTCCATTTCGTCGCCCTCCACCTGGCCCTTTTCGCGCGGCGTAACGTTGAGCACCAGCGTTTCGTCGTTGCGCGCGATGGTCAGCGCCGCGGGTTGCTCCTTGGGCAGCAAACCGAGAATGCGGCGGATTTCCGGAAGGTTTTCAATCGTCATTCCGGTGACCGGCTGGCTGTTGACGGCGGTGATGCGGTCGTGGTCGAGCACGCCCGCGAGGCGCGCGGGGCTGCCTGGATCGGTCTCCGCGACGATCACGCCGTTGGTGTACGGGAACGCGATGTTCTTCGCGAAATCGCGCAACGGCTGGAGCTCGAGGCCGGTCCAGCTCCAATTCACTTTGCCAAATTCCTTCAACTGCGCGATGATGATTTTAGCCTCGTCCGACGGAATCCCGAAGCCCAGGTCACCGCCGTAAGAGGTTCCGCGCGCCGTGATCGCCACGACCTCGCCGGCGGCGTTCACGATCGGCCCGCCCGAGTTGCCGGGGTTGATCGAGGCGTCGGTTTGAAACCACAGCGCGTACTCGCTCGCCTCTTCCAGGTAGCGGTCCGAGCAGGCGATGATGCCGGTTGAAATCGAGCGGCTCAATCCCCACGGCGCACCCATGACGAGGATCGGTTCGCACTCGGTGATGTCCGTTGAATTGCCAAACACGGCGAAGGGAACCTTCTCGCCTTCGGGCAGGCGCAGTTTGCACAACGCGATGTCGGTGTCCTTGTCCGTGCCGATCACGTCCGCCGGGAAGCTGCGGCCGTCGGTGAGCAGGCAGCGCAATTCGAGCGACTTGTCCACCACGTGCCAGTTGGTCACGAAAAATCCGTCTTCGGAAATGGTGAAACCGCTTCCCGCGGTCTCGCGCGCCGACTTCTCGCCGGACTCCATGTTGCGCATCACCACGTGGATGAAGAGCAGAGCCGGAAAGACTTTGTCCCGCGCCTGCATCATCGACTTCTGATCCATCTGCCCCGGTTCCGCCGCCCGTGGCAGCGCGCAACCGCTGACACACGCCAGCGCGACGGCCGTCAAAAAAAATATGTAATGTTTCATGGAAATTGTCCTTTTTGGGGATTATAGGGAAGGGGCGACTACACCGACTACGACGACGACAGCGACAATGAAGCGGGAGGACGGGGTAGGGGACTTATGTGTAGCGCAAAATTTCGTCGACGGTAGTGTAGCCGTCGAGGACGTTGCGGACGCCGTCTTCGCGCATGGTGCGCATACCGAGCTGGCGGGCTTTTTCCTTGATGATGAGGGTGGGCTGGCGGGCGTTGATGAGCTCGCGGATGGGGTTGGTGATGCGGAGATATTCGAAGACGCCTTTGCGGCCTTTGTAGCCGGTGTTGTTGCAGTAGGAGCAGCCGCGGCCGTAGAAGAAGTTGCGGTCGCCGACGTCGGAACGGGTGAGCTGGAGGCGGCGGAGGAGGTCGTCGTCGGGGGTGTAAGGGGTTTTGCAGTTGGGGCAGATGGTGCGGGTGAGGCGCTGGCCGAGAATGGCCTCGAGGGTGGAGGAGATGAGGTAGGGGGCGACGTCCATGTCGATGAGACGGGTGACGGCGCCGGCGGCGTCGTTGGTATGGAGGGTGGAGAAGACGAGGTGACCGGTGAGGGCGGCCTGGACGGCGATTTCGGCGGTTTCGAGGTCGCGGATTTCGCCGATCATCATGACGTCGGGGTCCTGGCGGAGGAAGGCGCGCAGGACGAGGGGGAAGGTGTTGCCGGCGATGGGGTTGATGGGGACCTGGACGATGCCGTCGATGTCGTATTCAACGGGTTCTTCGGCTGTGAGGAGTTTGAGGTCGATGGTGGAGATTTTTTTAAGGGCGGAGTAGAGAGTAGTGGTTTTGCCGGAGCCGGTGGGGCCGGTGACGATGATGATGCCGTTGGGTTTTTCGATGTCGATGAGGATTTGGTCGAGGACGTCTTCGGGGAGGCCGATGTTTTCGATGTCGAGGGCGACGACGGAGCGGTCGAGGACACGGAGCACGACCGATTCGCCGAAGCGGGTGGGGAGGGTGGAGACACGCAGGTCGACGTGGCGGCCGGCGACGGTGAGGGGGATGCGTCCGTCCTGGGGAAGGCGGCGCTCGGCGATGTTGAGGCCGGACATGACTTTGACGCGGGCGGTGATGGCGTTGGCGAGACGGGCGGGGGGTTGCTTCATCTCATAGAGGGCACCGTCGACGCGGTAGCGAATTTTGAATTCTTTTTCGAAGGGCTCGAAGTGGATGTCGGAGGCGCGGTCGGTGACGGCCTGATAGAGGACGAGGTTGACGAAGCGGATGACAGGGGCGGCGGCGGCCTGGGTTTCGACGCCGGAGATGTCGTCACCCGAGGCGGCGGTGAGGGAGATGTCCTGCTCGAGGGCGGATTCGACATTGGTGAGCATGTCGGCGACCGCTTCGGAGTCGTCGCCGTAGAACTGGGTGACGCGGGCGGAGACGTCGGTCTCGCGGGCCATGGCGAGCTGGACGTCGCGGGTGAGGACGAACATGAGCTCGTCCATGGCGGAGGGTTCGAGGAGGCGGCTGGTGGCGAGGGTGACGGAGCCGGGAGAGGCGGCGACGGGGATGACGTTGTACATCCGGGCGACGGAGGCGGGGATGGATTTGAGGGTTTCCTGGGGAATTTCAAATTCGGAGAGGTCGATGACTTCGCAGCCCTGGTAGGCGGCCATCATGCCGAGGAGGTCGTCTTCGGAGAGTTCGCCGGAGTCGAGGATGAGCTCGCGGAAGGTGCGTCCGGATTTTTCGCACTCTTCGAGGAATTCGTCGGCCTGGGCGGAGTCGAGGACGCTGTTGCTGATGAGAAGGTCGCAGAGGGAGTCGCGTGTGGGGCTCATTGGGGTTCTCCAAAAATGGTGCGGGGGTGGGGGCGGTTACTTGATTTTTCCCTGGGCGGCGAGGGCTTCCTTGAGTTTTTCGACGACGGTGTCGGCGTCCTGGGACTTGGTGATGAGGTCGTCGTAGGAGATGAGATTTTCGAGGTAGAGCTCGAGGAGGTGGGAGTCGAGGGTTTGCATGCCGAACTTGGCGCCGGTCTGGATGTCGGAGGTGATCATGAAGGTTTTGTTGTCGCGGATGCGGGAGCGGATCGACGGGGTGGAGATCATGATCTCAAAGCCGGCGATGCGGCCGGGTTTGTCGGCGCGGGCCATGAGGATTTGCGAGATGACGGCGACAAGGGAGACGGAGAGCTGCGTGCGGACCTGCTCCTGCTGGTTGGTGGGAAAGGCGTCGACGATGCGGTCGACGGTGGCGGCGGCGCCGGTGGTGTGGAGCGTGGCGAAGACGAGGTGGCCGGTTTCGGCGGCGGAGATGGCGGCCTGCATGGTTTCGAGGTCGCGCATTTCACCGACGAGCACGACGTCGGGATCCTGACGCAGGGCGCGACGCAGGGCTTCGGCGAAGTTGGGGACGTCGTTGCCGATTTCGCGCTGGGTGACGATGCACTTTTTGTGGGTGTGATAATATTCGATCGGGTCTTCAATGGTGATGATGTGGCAGTCGCGCTTGTCGTTGATGACGTTGATCATGGAGGCGAGCGTGGTGGACTTGCCGGAGCCGGTGGGGCCGGTAACGAGGATGAGGCCGCGGGGACGGAAGAGGAGCTCGTTGACTTGTTCGGGGAGGCCGATTTGCTGGAGCGTGAGGAGCTTGGAGGGGATTTGGCGGAGGACGACGCCGCAGTTGCCGCGCTCCTTGAAGATACTGACACGGAAGCGGGCGAGCTCGCCGAAGCTGATGCCGAAGTCGGCGCCGCCGACCTCGTTGAGTTGCTGCTGGTTTTCGGGCGCGGTGATGCTCTTCATGAGCTGTTCGGTGTCCTCGGGGGCGAGGTTGGGCATGTCGAGTGGAACGAGGCCGCCGTGGATGCGAAGCATGGGGGGGAGGCCCACGCGGATGTGAAGGTCGGAGGCGCCTTCGTCGACGCAACTTTGGAGGAGTTCGGTCATGTCAAATTTGTGGCTCATTAGTCGGCATCTCCCATGGTGGCGCGCAGGACTTCTTCAATGGTGGTCATTCCGGAGGCGACCTTGAGCAGGCCGTCCTCGCGCAACGTCCTCATGCCGAGTTCGCGGGCGCGGGCGCGAATGGAGGTGGAGGACGCGTGTTCAAAAATCATGCGCTGGATGGAGTCATCCACTGCGAACATTTCAAAAATTCCCTTTCGGCCCTTGTAGCCGGAGAGGTGGCAAATCTGGCAGCCGCGGCCCTTGTAAACCTGCGCGGCCTCGAGGTTCTTCGCGATGGGGCCGAGCATCTTGACCTCGCGTTCGGTCATCTTGTGCTCCTCCTTGCACTTCTCACAGATGTTGCGCACGAGGCGTTGCGCCATGGCCGCACGCAACGCGGACGCCACGAGGAACGGCTTCACGCCGATGTCGAGCAAACGCGTCACCGCGCTCGGCGCGTCGTTCGTGTGTAGCGTGGAAAACACCAAGTGACCGGTGAGCGCCGCTTCCATCGCGATGTCCGCGGTTTCCTCGTCACGAATTTCACCGATCATCACGATGTTCGGCGCCTGACGCAAAATCGAGCGCAGCGCCGCGGCGAACGTCATCCCGATGTCCTTGTTCACCTGCACTTGGTTCACGCCTGTGAGTTGATATTCCACCGGATCTTCCACGGTGATCAGTTTGCGGTCCGGCAAGTTGATCTGCCCCAGACACGCGTACAACGTCGTCGTCTTGCCCGAACCCGTCGGGCCCGTCACCAAAATCACGCCGTCCGGCATCGAAATGAACTGCTCAAACCGCTGCTGGTCGTCCGACAAAAATCCGAGCTGCGGCAACCCCAGCGAAATGCTCTGCTTGTCCAAAATACGCATCACGATCGACTCGCCGTGATTCGTCGGCACCGAGCTCACGCGCAAGTCCAAATCCCGCCCCTTCACCTTGATCTCAATGCGGCCGTCCTGCGGCACCCGCTTCTCCGAAATCTTCATGCCCGCCATGATTTTCACGCGCTGCAAAATCGCGCCCTGCAAGCGCTTCGGCGGACTCTCCCGCTGTTGCAACGCGCCGTCGATGCGGTACCGCACGCGGAAATTCCGCTCCATCGGTTCCAGGTGAATGTCCGACGCGCGCAAATTGCACGCCTCAATGATCAGCGCGCTCACCAGCCGGATCACCGGCGCGTCCTTGTCCCCCGCGTCGCCCTCCGTGTCCGCGCTCGCGTCGATCTTGATGTCCACATCCTCCCCGCCCTCCGCCGCCGCGAGGATGCCGTCATACGTCGACTCACCCGGATACAACCGGTCCATCACCAGCGTGATCTCGTGGCGTGGCGCGATCACCGCCTCGACACGGCAGTTCAACATGTGCGAAAGACTGTCCACCGTGTCATAGTTCATCGGATCGCTCATCGCGATCGTCAGCACGTCCTCCTGCTTCATTAACGGCACCACCTGATACTTCTTCGCCGTCGTCCGGTCCATCGCCTCCGCGATCTGCTCGTCCACCTCGCTCGCCGACAGATGCACATACTCCATGCCGAACTGCCCCGCCAGCAACCCCAGCACTTGGTCCTCTGTCACCACCTTCATCGAGATCAACACGTCCACAGTTGTCTCGCCCTCCTGCCGGAGCGACATCGCCGCCTTGTCAATCTGCGCCTGCGTCACCAGTCCCTGCTCGACCAGCACCTGCAAAACATACTCATCATTCGAAGTCATGCGTCACTCCTGTTCTCCACACTGAAAACCGCGGCGTGGCAAACCTCTCGCTCTGCCACGCCCAAAAACCAACCCGCGCCCGCCGATGCCCGGACGCGCGTTGTCATGGACATTTCAAAAATTTGTGCAACCACATTCAGCCACATAAAGAACGCCAGTATAGCGCGCCTGAACAAAAAACAAAAGCAATTTTGCATCTCTGAGAAGCGAACCGCCTCAGCAACGCGTGTATGGAGTGCGGCGATTCATCGCCACTTTTCATTAAACCGGAGCATCGGATTGCGCGTTCGTGTCGTAAACGTGTTCAACATCGAACATGGAGGGCGAGCGTCCTCGCGAGCCGCAACAGGACATTTTCAGCAAAATATATGCACCCATCCGGAAAATCAACCGGGCTTCTTCGTGCGGCTCGCGAGGACGCTCCCCTCCAAGTCGGGTATTGGAACAAGTCTATATTTGAAATTGCCACATGCGCCAATAAGGCTAATGTAAGACAGACGACGCGCTCGTTTATCCGAGATTAAAGTTTTGTTGCGACGAGGCGCCGCGGGATTGAACTTGGGCGTCGGGCGGCATGTCTTTGCGGGAGAAGCCGGCGGCGGCAAGGACGCGGTCGGTGGTGCCGAAGTGGCATTTTGCGATACGCGCGAGGGTGGCGGGGCCGTGCTTGCGGACGATCTCGATGCCGAGGTTGATGACGTCGTTGGCGCCTTTGGGAAGGACGGCGCCGACGCTCTCGCCAAGCTTGTAAAGCGAACGCAAAAAGTTTTCGCGCGCGAGCACGGAGGCCGCGGCGACGGCCATATCGGACTCGGCTTTGTGACGCTGTTCGAGTTTGATGGCCTTGCCTTTTTGCATGAGCGCGCGCTTGATGGTGTGCTCGGCGGCGAACTGGTCGGCCACGGCGCGCGGACAGTCGGGGACGGTCTCAAGCAGGTTTTCGATGCAACGGGCGTGGGCCCAGGCGAGGAGCTGGTTGACGTTGCGATATTTGGCGTAGAGGCGGTTATACGCCTCAGGTCCGATGGCGACGATGGTGTAACGTTCCTTGCCGAGAAGGTCGCGAAGCTTGGAGCCGAGGAAAAGAATTTGCTTGTCGGTGAGGAGTTTGCAATCCTTGATGCCAAGCTCCTGCATGGCGTGAATGAGGTCCTTGTCCACGTACGCGGCGGCGGTCACGAGCGCACCGAAAAAGTCGCCTTTGCCCGATTCGTCGGAACCCATGTGCGGCGAAAAGGCCTCGGGGTTGAGGACCTCCTCATAGCCGACCCCGGCAGTTTGCAGCACATTGGGTTCGAGGAAAAAGAGGACAAAGTCCTCGGCACCTTTGCCTTGCACGAGACACTTGCCGCTGGTGTAAAGGTTGACGCGGCAGTTGGGGCCTTCGAACGCGAGCGTGGTGTGCGGCACGACGCAGGTCTTGTACTGCAACTCTTCGGCGAGCGCGCGGAGGCGTTGCTTTTGCTCGTCGGTGAGGACGAAGGTAAAGGAATTTTTGGGCAGGGGCATGTTTACCAGCCTAAATCTTTCTTCAACGCGGCGACGAAAACGTCGGCCATTTTCGCGTGGGTTTTCGCGGAGGGATGCCAATCGGCGCCATAACCGAGCTTGCCGTCCTGCACGGGAAATGCGATGAACGCAATATTTTTGTCGCCGGATTCCGTGATGGCGCGCTGAATGTAACCGCGGCAAATGTTCAACTTTTCGCCGTGCATCATGGGGCCGATCGCGAGGTAAATGCGGGCCTTGGGGTAGTTGGTGCGAATTTGCGCAATGAACTCGATGTATGCCTTCACCCAGCCTTCTTCCTCGGGTGTGGCGCCGTTGAAATCGTTGGTGCCGAGGTTGACGAGCACGGCGTCGGGCGCGCGGTGCGCGGCGAAATTCCACGTGGAATTTTTTTCGTCCGGCAACGCAAAGGGATAAAGATCGACAATCGAATTGTTCGGCCAGAGTTTTTTTCCGGACCACGCGACCGCGGAGTAATCGGCGCCGAGTTCATGCGCGGCGACAAAGCCATACGCGAGCGAGGCGTTGGAATTGTCGTTGCTGAAACGATCCTCCTTGGCGGGCGCCTCGTTGCCGTAACCGCAGGTGATGGAGTCGCCGATGAGCTCGATGGAACGCTTCGGCGCGGGCGCCTGAACGAGCGGGCCGTCGGTTTCCCAGCCGAGGATTTGCGACACGCCGTTGAACGATTCGTTGCAACGCACGAGCTGGATGGCGTGCTCGCCTTTCGGAAGATTTTCCGCGAGCGTCACCGTGGTTTCGCCGGCGTCGGGTTTGATGGTTTGCACGCGTTTTCCGTCGACGAAAATCTCGTAGCGGTTCTTGCCGTTGTCCTTGATGCTGACGCGCGCGGCGGTGCCGTTGAAGTGGAGCGTCGCGCTGCAACCCGGCCACGCCATGCGCGGACCTTTGGCGTCGCGCGTGTCGAAGCGCCCCGCGAAATGAATCTTCGCATCCGTTGGCGCCGACTTCACCGCCAGCGCCTCCTCCGCTGCGGCGGCGACCATTACACTGGAAAATAAAACTAACGCGGCAAAGACTTTTGTCATACGGCACCCGGGGTTGTTGGTGAAAGTTGAAAAGAAAACTTAACCAGATTTGACGCGACGTGTCGAGGAGAAAAACACAAATGTCTGGCGTGGCAGAGGTCATGCTCTGCCACGGAAACTATTTGCGTTTCTTGTCCTGCTTTGTCTTTTTCGGCTTTGGCAAATCGAGGAAGCTCGCGCGACTGAGGCGTTCGGGCGTGATGATGTCGTCGTGGCAGGACTCGACCTCTGCCACGGGCGCGGGGTCGACTTTCTTGAACGCGTGTTTGGCTTGCGGTTTGAGAAGCTCGAAGAGCGCGGTTTTCAACGCGTCGAGGCCGTCTTTGTTGATGGTGGAAACAGGGATGGGTTTGACGCCGCGGATTTTGCGCTTGAAGGCGGAGAGGTTGGCCTTGGATTCGGGGAGATCCATTTTGTTGGCCACGACGATGGCGGGCAGGTCGAGGAGGTCGGGATTGTATGCCTTGAGCTCGGCGCGCAACGTGCGAAAATCGGTCCAGGGTTCGCGGGCGTCGACGCCGGCCATGTCGATGACGAAGATGAGGAGTTGCGCGCGTGCGATGTGGCGGAGGAAGTCAATGCCCAGGCCGGTGCCGTCATGTGCGCCCTGGATGATGCCGGGGATGTCGGCGATTTGGATTTGCGAAAACTCCGCAAACGTGTCCGCGCCGATGATGGGATTGAGCGTGGTAAAAGGGTAAGCGGCAATTTTGGGATGCGCGTCAGAAATGGCGGCGAGGAGAGAGGATTTGCCGGCGGAGGGAAAGCCGACAAGGCCGGCGTCGGCGATGGATTTGAGCTCAAGGCGAAGCTCGAATTCTTCGCCGGGTTTGCCGAGGGTGATTTTTTCGGGCGCCTGGTTCGTGGAGGTTTTGAAGTGTACGTTGCCAAGGCCGCCGTTGCCGCCGCGCGCGGCGATGAAAGTCTGGCCGTGTTCGACGATGTCGGCGAGACGGGCGCCGGTCGCGTTGTCGAAGACCTGGGTGCCGCACGGAACGCGGCGGATGAGATCCTTGCCATCCGCGCCGTGCATGCCCTGCTTGGCGCCGTTTTCACCGTCGGCCGCGTAAATGAGATTTTCAAAAAAAAGCGGCTGGAGCGAGTCGGTGTTGGTGTCGCCAATGAAACCAACGTGGCCGCCGCGTCCGCCATCGCCGCCGTCGGGGCCGCCGCGGTCGATGTACTTTTCGCGCCGGAAACTTTTGCTGCCGTCGCCGCCCTTGCCGGAACGAATTTGAACAGTGACGCGGTCGATGAATTTGCGGGACTTCATGGGTATGAGGATTTAGGAATTTTTGTCGTTGCAAAAAAGCAACGCGGCCCGGAGACCGGCGCCGCGTTGGTTCAATCTGGTGCGCGGAATCACGCCTTCTTTTCTTCGCAGCACGGGACGATGGTCGCGATGCGGCCGTCCTTGATGAACTTGACCGTGCCATCGACAAGGGCGAAAAGGGTGAAGTCGCGTCCCTGGCCGACGTTGGCGCCGGGGTGGATGCGGGTGCCGCGCTGGCGGACGATGATGGATCCGGCGGTGACGCATTCGCCGGCGTAGCGTTTGACGCCGAGGCGTTTGCCGGTGCTGTCGCGGCCATTTCGGGCGGAACTGGAAGCTGCCATGGTGAGTCTCTCCTTTCGGGTGGGGTTGCCGGGTTACGCGATGGACTTGACCGTGACGACGGCGAGTTCCTGGCGGTGTCCCTTGCGACGGGAGTAGCCCTTGCGGCGGCGTTTTTTGAAGTTGATGACCTTTTCGCCGCGCTTGAGCTCAGTGATGTTGAGCACGACTTTCGCGCCGTCGACGAAGGGTTTTCCGATGCGGAGGGATTGACCGTCCGAGCAGGCGAGAACGTCCGAAATGGTGACGTCCTGTCCGGCTTCGGCGCCGAGGAGTTCGACCTCAAGCGTCGCGCCCTGCGTGACACGGTACTGTTTTCCGCCGGTTTCTATGATGGCATAAGCATCCATGAGTGTTCCGTCCTGATGAGGAGGTTGAAGGGGTTTCGAGGCACCGGTTTGAGCCCCAAAACAAGAAGGGCGTAAATATACACAAAACCCACGGGAAGGGGCAAGAAAAATGTTGGTGGTGGATTGCACGCTAAATGGACCAAGGTTTTAGGAAGCAGCTGAAAAAGTTTCATTACGGTTTTCCTTGGAGTGTCGTTTCGCAGGGGATGAAGTTGATGAAGTATTGCCAGGAGTGACGGGAATCGCGTTTGGCACGCTACGACCTTTTCGGGCTGGCTCATGTGATTTTGGAATTTGCCGTCGCGTTTTGCCCTCGCAAAGTACTTGAGAGATCAGGCGGGGTTTTGTTATGCTGGTGTCGTTTTCGCAATTTTACAAACACGAAAAGAAAAGGTGAATGACATGAGGAAGCTGATGGTGGCCGCACTGGCACTGGGATGCGCGCTGGGCGCGCGCGCGGAGTCGACATTCCGGATGACGGAGATGAACCGGATGAACACGGAGAGCGACCTGGGCAAGTGGTACTGGGGGATGACGCCGGGGTTCATGTGGTTTGAGCACGACATGAACGTGCGCAACACGGGCTACGGCGCGCTGCATTTCGGGTATGATTACGACCGGGTGTTTTCGTTTGAGTTCGGCGCCCTCGTCGCGCCGTCGATCCAGTACAACAAGCACGCGAAGCATGGCGAGCCGCACTGGTCGGCCGAAGGTCTTTCGTATGAATGGACGGGCCGCGGTCAGATGTACGGGCTTTACACGGACGCGTTGATGCATCTGGATCGATACAACCGCTGGTTCGATCCGTACCTGCTGGTGGGCGCGGGCGTGTATGGCAGCACGGAGCGGATTTTCGGCGACAACCACATGGCGTTCGTGCCGCGCTTGGGCGTGGGCGTGATGAGCCACGTGACAGAGAAGCTGACGTTGCGCGCGGACGCGATCGCGCAGTGTCTTGTGAACGATGACACGGAGTTTGCCGGCGGTTTTGAAGTCGGGCTCGTGTACCACTTTGGCGGCGACGCGGAACCGGCGAAGGCGAAACCCGTGACGGTGGAAACGCCGCAAGGCGTGCGCGTCGACACGGATGGCGACGGGCTTTTTGACGACGAGGAAATCGCGCTCGGCACCAATCCCAAAAATCCGGACTCCGACAACGACGGATTGACCGATTACGACGAGGTGCGGATTTATGGCACTGATCCGCTCAACCCCGACACCGACGGCGACGGGCTGACGGATTCTGAGGAAGTGAAAATTTACGGCACCGATCCGCTCAAGTGGGACACCGACGGCGGCGGCGTGTCGGACGGACACGAGGTGCTGATCGACAAGACGAATCCGCTGGATCCGAAGGACGATTTGCTGAAGTTCGAGTTTGGCATGCTCTTCGCGTATGACACGGCGACGATCCAGCCGCAGTATTTCGGCGATCTCGACAAGGTGGTGGAAGTTCTCCAGAATCACCCGGCCGCCACGGCGTTGATCGAGGGGCACACGGACCGCCGTGCCGGATCGAGCGCGAGCTACAACAAGGATCTCTCTGTGCGCCGCGCCAAGGCGGTGGAAGCCTACTTCGTGAAAAAGGGCGTCGACACCAAGCGCTTGAAGAGCGAGGGCTGGGGTTTTGAAAAGCCGAAGGTGAAGCCGGACCTGATCAAGGGCAACCCGGAAAACCGCCGCGTGGAAGTGTACATCAAGGGCGTTGAGCGTCCGACGATCAAACGCTAAACAACGCAAACGATTTGTGGCGGGGCAGGAGTCCTGCCACGCCACAACTTTTTTAACGCGGTCGCGGTTGTAAAATGGCGGCGTACAGCGCGAGGCAGGCCTCGGCGGTGGAGGCAATGTCAAATGTCGCGGCTGTGGCGTGGCAGCGGCTCATCCCCCCCCCCCTGTTTTAGCGCGTGCGTTTGCGCAGGCGGTGGGTGTGCGCGGGGGCACAGACGGGAGGGGTGGGGGTGTGGACGCG
>JAVBOU010000201.1:0-39239 GCA_031550185.1 Kiritimatiellia bacterium
TTTGTGTTTTTTTTTCTGTCTTCCTTTCTTTTGTGGGGGGGGGGGGTGCCTGGCCCCCCCCCCCCCCACGACAAGCTTTTGTTGTTTCTCACGCTTCGCGGACGAGGGTGACGGAGCGGCATTTGAGGGTTTGGGGATCAATGTCGAAGAGGGCGCCTTCGAGAAGAGGGGCGCCGTCGGCGACTTCGAGGCGGACGGGAAGGCCGAGGGTGAATTTTTTGAGGACGTCGGAGATGTTACGGCCAATGATGCTCTCAGAGGCGCCGGTCATGCCGAGGTCGGTGACGAAGCCGGTGCCGCGGGGAAGGATGCGCGCGTCGTTGGTCTGGACGTGGGTGTGGGTGCCGGCAACAGCGGCGACACGACCGTCGAGATAGTGGCCCATGGCGATTTTTTCGGAGGTGGCCTCGGCGTGGAAGTCGAGGACAATGGGGACGCCGCCGGGGGCTTTTTTGAGCAGGGCGTCGGCGGCGCGGAAGGGACAGTCGGCGGGTTGCATGAAGACGCGGCCCTGGAGGTTGAGGATGGTGACGGAGCCGATGGAACCCTGGAGGGTGATCATGCCGGAGCCGGGAAGATCGGGGGAGAAGTTGGCGGGGCGGAGGATGCGCTTTTCGGCGGCAATGTCGGTCTCGAACGATTTTTGGCCCCAGGTGTGGTCGCCCATGGTGAGGAGGTCGGCGCCGGCGTCGAGGAGTTCGCGGGCGAGGGTGAGGGTGATGCCGTTGCCGGCTGCGGCGTTTTCGGCGTTGGCAATGATGAAGTGGGCCTGGCCGGCGCAACGGAGGCGGTCGGCGACTTTGGCGAAGATGCGGCGGCCGGGCGCGCCGACGATGTCACCAACCATGAGGATTTTCATCGTGCGTACTCCACGCAGCGTTTTTCGCGGATGACGATGACGCGGATTTGTCCGGGATATTGGAGTTCCTGCTCGATTTTTTTGGAGATGTTGCGGGCGAGAAGCTGAGCTTCGGTGTCGTCGACCTGTGCGGGCTCGACGATGACGCGGATTTCGCGGCCGGCGTGGAGGGCGAAGGATTTGGAGACGCCGGGGAAGAGGTTGGCGATGGATTCGAGGCGCTCGAGGCGCTGGATGTAGATGGCGGTGGATTCGACGCGGGCACCGGGGCGGGCGCTGGAGATGGCGTCGGCGGCGGAGCAGAGGACGGCGTAGACGGATTCGGCCTCGGCTTCCTGGTGGTGGGCGGCGACGGCGTTGACGACGATGGGGAGCTCGCCGTTGCGGCGGAGGAGGTCGGCGCCGATGAGGGCGTGGGGACCTTCAAAGGAGTGGTCGAGGGCTTTGCCGATGTCGTGGAAGAGGCCGATGCGTTTGGCGAGAGGAACGTCGAGGTGCATTTCAGCGGCGAGGATGCCCATGAGGGAGGCGACTTCGTGGGCGTGCTGAAGGGCGTTCTGGGTGTAGCTGGTGCGGTATTGGAGGCGGCCGATGGCGGTGACGACTTCGGGGGCGGCGTCCTGGATGCGGTGCTTGTAGAGGGCTTCCTCGCCGATGGCGTGGATGTGTTCCTGCATGCCGTCGTAGTGCTTGGCGTAGACTTCCTCGATGCGGGCGGGATGGATGCGGCCGTCGGCGATGAGCTCCTCAAGGGTGAGGCGGGCGATTTCGCGGCGGATGGGGTCGAAGGAGGAGATGACGACAACTTCGGGCGTGTCGTCGATGAGCATGTTGACGCCGGTGACTTGTTCGAGGGAGCGGATGTTGCGGCCTTCGCGGCCAATGATGCGACCCTTGATTTCCTCGCTTTCGAGGGTGACGGAGCAGGTCATGTTTTCGCTGGCGTGGGAGGCGGAATAGCGCTGGACGGCCTGGGAGACGATGCGCTGGGCCTCGCGTTCGCCCTGGTCGCGGGCGTCTTTTTGGAGGCGGCGGAGCAGGCCGGCGATGTCCTCGCGAGCGTCGCTTTCGGCCTGGCGGAGGATTTCGCGGCGGGCTTCGTCGGCGGTCATGCCGGCGAGTTTTTGGAAGCGCTGCTGGAGGGAGGCGGCGCGCTCATCGGCTTCGACGCGGCGCTGTTTGACGACGTCGGCCTTGGCGTCGATGTCGGCGGCGAGGGACTTGACCTGCTCCTCCTTCTTGTCGAGCATGACGGATTTTTTGTCGAGGTTTTCCTCGCGGGTGATGAGGCGGGCCTCGAAGTCCTGCAAATCCTTGCGGCGGGCCTTGGTGGTGTTTTCAAATTCCTCGCGCGCCTTGAGGACTTCGGCGCGGGCCTGAATCTCGCCCTCCTTGAGTTTGGAGCGGGCCTCGGCGTCGGCGTTGTCGAGCTTGGCCTGGGCTTGTTTTTCGATGGCTTCGGCCTGCCAGCGACCGACGAGGCCGCGCAGGTAGTAGCCAATGGCGACGCCGAGAACGCAGGTGATGATGCCGAGCAAAGTGCCGTTGTTGAGGTCGACGGAGGTCCTCCATTCGGAGGTGCCGGCCGCAAGCAACGCGGGGAAGTTCAAGATGGACGGCCAGTCAATCATGTTTCCTCAAGCGCTGTTTTGGCTTCGCGCAGTTGCGCGATGATGGGGATGTGCTGCGGGCATTTTGTTTCGCACACGCCGCATTCGACGCAGGCACCGGCCTTGGCGCCCTTGTTCCAGTCGCTCGCGCCGATGCCGTTGTACGCCTCCTTCGCGCTCTTCCACAAACCATAGACGCGGCCGCGGTTGAACGCCTCGAAAATTTTCGGGATCTGCACGTCCTTCGGGCACGGCATGCAATAGTTGCAACCAGTGCAATAAAGGTCGGCCATTTTTTTCAGTCGCGCGAACTGTTCGTCGATCAACTTCCGGTCCTCGTCGGACAACGTGGTGGCATCGCCGCATGTGGCGACGTTTTCCTCAAGCATGTCCATGCTGGCCATGCCGGAGAGCGCGACGTCCACATTCGGATTGGCGAGTACAAAACGCATGGCCAACTCCGGCACGCGCCGGACGCCGGGAACCATGTCCTGAAGCGTCTGGCTCTGATCGCCGAGGCGTCCGCCGCCGACCGGCCCCATGACCACGACGCCAATACCGCGCTCATGCGCCTCCGCGATGACGTCCTCAAGCTGGCGGTCGAGCAGGTTGTACTGGATCGTGATGACTTCGGGATAACCGCTGCGGATGATCTCGCGCAATCCGTCGGCGTTGTCGTGAAACGAGAGGCAAATGTGGCGGATCAACTTTTGGTCGCGCGCCTTCTCCATCCACTTGCGCATGTGCGGCAACACGAACTCGTTGAAGCTTTTCGCGTTCACGCCGTGGTGATTGTAAATGTCGATCCACGAGGTTTGCAACCGCTCGAGGCTCTGCTCCAGATTCGTCCACCACGCCTTTTCGTCGGTGCCGCAATAGTGGTTTTTCGTCGAGAGCACAATCTTCTCGCGCAGGCCGTTGCGCATCGCCTCGCCAAGGGCGCGCTGGCTGTCCTGGTTGCAGTAAAACACCGCGGTGTCGAAGTACGTCACGCCGAGTTCCACCGCGCGTTGCAACAGCGGTATCGCCAGTTCGCGGTTCACCCGTTCCTGCTCGCCGCGGCCCAACATCGGCAACCGCATGGCGCCGAAACCCAGACGCGACACGCGCAACCCGGTTTTGCCTAAAATTTGATAATTCATGAGGCACTGAGTATAGCAAAACGATTTTCGCCGCGCGAGGAAAACATTGGCGCGCGCGGCGTGAGGAAATTCCAAAAACATCTGCCCCGCTGGGTGCAAAAGTACATGCGTTGCCCTGTTCCTTGCGTGGCAGAGGTCATGCTCTGCCACGACAAGCAATCCACGTTCCGCAGGAGCGCGTTTTCCCCTTCCTTCTTCTCACTCTTGCAAGCGAAACGGCTGGAACTCGCTGATCTCCTTCATGCTCGCCCAATGCTTAAAGCCTTTGCGGCCCTTGCCGTCGTTGTCATTCACATAAAGCCCCATTGAAAAATCTTCCGCGCCGCTGAGACCCATTGCCGGCCAGGGCAGCGAAAACACATAATCCGTATGCTTTGATTCCTCGTCGCGGACAATATAAACCACCGCGCCGGGAACCTTGCGACCGCCCTCGTAAACCTCCGGCCCGTCCGGCGTGAGCGACACACCAAACTCCTTGCGCGACATCCCGAACCATTCGCCGCCCAGCCACGGCATCGACGTCGCAATGCCCAGTTGCAAATTGTCGCCGCGCCACGTGTTGTTACCCGAATCCCGCTGGTGATGCACGTTGTCCGAGATCGACGCGCAAAAATAAAAATTATCCGCGTCTTGACAAAATTGAAAGTAACCGCCGAGGTCTTCCGGCCCGTCGCAATCCGCCTCCAGCCGCTGATACTCCCACGTGTCGACATTCATCTTCGGCAAGCCCTCGAACGCGGAGATGCCACGTTTCAAGTCCGGCGTGCGTGGCAATACCGGACACCATGCCACCTTGCCCTGCGTAAGGATTTCGTTGCCGCCGTCGAGCTTCACCACCATCTGCGCGGTGCGGATTTCATACGGCGTGAGCGGTTCGACGCGAATGGCCACGCGCGTCGTTTCACCGGGCTTCACCGCAACGCCGGGTGTCACCGTCACCGCATTGACACCGTCCCCATACGTCACCTCACTCACCGTGACCGCTTCCGTCGTGTTGTTCTCCACCACGACATCCACGCGCGTCGCATCGACCGCCAGCGGATAACGGCTGACCACCACCGGCTCGACAATTTCCGCGCGCGGCACGCCAACAAAAATGGTTTCGCCCTGCGCATTCGTCACCGCAAAAGGACGGACCTGCTCAAACCCGTCGGGATCCAAAAACGGCTCCGTTGCCTCCAGCGTGCAACCCTCGCGCAACGCAATTTGCAACGGCATAATCGAACCGCGCGCCACCTTGTTGGCCACCTCCACCTTCATCCATTTCTCCTCCGTTCGTGGCAGACCTTCGACCTTGCCACGAAAATAAAGCGGCGAGTCCGAAACAAAGAGATGCACGCGGCCATTGAACGGATGCAACACGCGCGTGCGGCCATAGAGATCCGTCACTTCGACCGCCGATTTCGCGGCAAAGGAAATTGTCTTGTTGCCGCGGTGTTCGTCCCAAATCACGCGCAACTCCTCGTCGCCACGCGCAAATTTGTAAACGTTGACATCGCTCTTTTCCTTCTCAACAAACGAGTGCTCACGGAGCTGCGCGATGAGCGCCGCGTAGGCCACATACGCGGGTTTTGGCGCGTATTTGCCGCGCGCATCCTTGTCCGACGTCATGAGGCCCATGTTCGGAAAAATGTTGTCGTTGCGGCCCACGTACCAGAAAATGCGCTCCACGCCGTTCGCCAAAAAGATCGTCCACGCGCGCGCCAGATAACGCGCCTGCGTCGCCTCAGTAATCGCCTCGCGGTTGCCCTTGCGCGCCTTCGCGTCCGTCGTCAAATACCATCCCTGCTCCGTGACCCAAATCGGTTTGTCCGTATTATTGTTGTAACGCCGGATCAACTCGCGCAACTTTTCAAGATTGCCAATCAACATCTCCGGCGGCGTCGTGTAGCCGTAAGGATGCACCGACACGCCGTCGCAATGATCAATCCCGCCGTCCTGAAAAACCGTCTCAATCCAATCCAGCGGAATGCCGATGGTCGAGCACGAATACACCTTCACATCGGGCCGCACCGACTTCACCGCGCGATAGGCGTGCTTCAACATCTCGCGGTAAACCAGCGGATTGCCGTTCGCCGGACCACGCGCGAAATTGCCGTTGTATTCGTTCCACACCTCCACGTGCTTGATGCGGTCGCCCCAATGCGTGAGGATGTACTTCGCGTAATTCGCGTATCCCTCAAACCCCTCCTGCGTGTACGGAGCCGCGGCCCACACCGGAATCCCCGGCGTCACGTCATAATGTTTGTTGCCAAACGACAACACAATCAGCGGCTCCATGTCGTTCGCCACCAGATCATTCATGTAGCGCGTAAACTTCTCCGGCATCCCATACTGGCCGCGCTCTGCTTCGACCGAATCCCAAAAAATTTCATCACGCACGTATTTGATTCCCGCCGCGGCAAAGACCGGAATCGAATCCGGCCCCCACGTTTGCGCATAATGCGTCATCACGCCAAACGGACTCTCCGCCGCCATGTCCGGCTGCTGCACCACCGCAAACATCGGCCGCGTCCCCTCCCCCTCTGGCACGACCGTATAGTGGCCCGGCGCGAGCGTTACCACATCGGCCTTGGCATCCTCGACCTTTACCTCAACCGGCACGCCCCAGCCATCCACAACCGTCGCGCCCGGCGGCACCGGAAACGTCATTTTTGAGGCGAGAAAAAACACATTGAGCAAAGCAAGCGGTATCATGGTTTTGACTTGGGTTGGGGTACCCGTGGCGTGGCAGAAGCCCTGCCCTGCCCTGCCACGTGGTAAAATTTATGACCACCTATTTGTATAGACAAAGTTCACAAAAAAATCAAGGCGGGGAATTTGCTTCGGAATTAACAAATGCTCCCATCGACAATTTACATGCCAAACCACATTACAGGTGGATTGTCGGTCATATTTTCACTTGATATGGAATCACGGTCTTCGTGTTGAGATTCGCCCCTTGGACGCTTCACAGCGAGCGAATCACCTTGCAGGGATTACCGACGGCAAGGCTGTTCGGCGGGATGTCTTTGGTGACCACGCTACCCGCGCCAATGACGCTGTTCGCACCGATGGTCACGCCCGGCAATATGATGGCGCCGGCGCAGATCCAGACGTTGTCGCCGATGGTGACAGGATGCGTGTATTCCAGCCCGGCAAGGCGCTGCGGCACATCCATCGCGTGTTCCTCGGTGATGATGCAGACGTTGGGCGCGACAAACACGCTGTTGCCGATGGTGATTTTCCCGCTGTCCATGAGCTTGCAGTTGACGTTCAGGAAAAAATTATCGCCCACCGTGGTGTTGTATCCATACGTGCAAAAGAGCGGCTGCTCCACGACGCAGTTGGCCCCGACCTTGCCCAGCAAACCGGCAATCGCCTTCTGCCGCGCGGCGCGATCCAGCGGATGAAGCTGGTTAAACTCATAAAGTTTTTGCACGGTAACGGCGCGATCCGCGACCAGCTCGGCGTCACCGGGCTGGTACAACATGCCAGCGTGTGATTTTTCTTTTTCCGTCATTTGAAGCACCTCGCAAAAAAATTGAAAAGTTACTATACCACGGTTTGAGTTGCTTCATCAACAGGTGACGTTGTGATGGGCGCCAAAACAACATGCCGAAATGAAACATGTGGCGTGGCAGGAGTCCTGCCACGCCACATTCAGGGATCGACTGTGATGCGGTTGTGTTCAACCGTCTGTCTGCCATGCGCTGTCAGCGCAGCATAAAGAAGGAGGCGTCATGAATGACTTTGATTTTGAGTTCGGTTCCGGTTTGGTAGAGATTGGCATGACGGCCCGGTTTGAGGTTGATCGCAAAGTTTTTCTCAGGAAGCACATTGATTGTGGCGGCTGTTATCAGCACGGCGTCGCCAAGGAAATCCCGCACGTTGATGATGACGGATGTTGTGTTATCCAAACTGGCCGTGCCGGAAATGGCAACCGGAGCTGGATTGACAAAGCCTTCGTTGGGGATGTCAAAGGTGAGCGTGGTGGTGTTTTTGGCAGTCATGCTGGCAGCGGTCAGAAGCGAGGTTGCGCCGGCGACGGAAAGGCGGTTGCTGGGCGAAGTGTTGTAACCGAAGTCCAGCGCGCCGGTGAGCGCGAGGCGTCCGCCTTCAAGGTTGAGGGAATTGCTGGGTCCATGATGGGTGCCGACGCGGAGAGTGGCGGAGGTCACGGATGCGCTGTCGCCGCATACGCTCATGAAGTTGGCCTGCGGTATGGCCGTGACGGTGGCGCACATGTTGAGATAAATGTTGCGGGCGCTGAAGGTCCCGTTGGAGATGATCAGGCCGGATTTACTGCCGGACCATGTTCCTGTCTCCATATCCCCAGCCACCGTCAAACGTCCATGATTGACGATGACCGCGCAGTCATTACCGCCGCTTCCGATTTGGAGTTTTCCGGTGACGTTGACGGTGCTGGTTTTGCCCTCGTCCTGGTGCACGACGAAGCGCTCGTAACTGGCACCGGAGGCGGCGTCAACGCGAAGGTTCCCGGCGGTGAGCGTGGAGTTGCTGACAATGGCGTAAACATACTGGGCCATTTGAGCGCCCACGGTGAGCGTGGCGCCCACGGTGACCCGGGAGCCGTGGGTGACAAGGAATCTGTTGCGATGTCCGCCATACGCGTATCCCATGTTCACATCGCCCTGATTGACCAGGCTGGCGTTGTCAAGGATGACGCTGTTGTCTTGCGTTTCGGCTACGGAACCAAGTCCCGGGATGTTACCGCCGCCAATCCAGAGGCTGCCCGTATTTGTGACCGAGCCGCCATTGACGATGAACGAATTGTATTTAGTCTTGTTGCCGGCGCCCACCACAAGCGTTTTCGAGCGCAGACAGCCTGCGACGCTCACGAGGTTGGTGTTCATCCATTCTTTAGATCCGATGGTGAGCATGTCGAGGTTTGCGGTCGCGCCGCTGTCGATGAGGAAGCTGTTTTTGCCGGTTGTTTGCCCGAGGTGCAAACTGCCTGTTGTGCCGAGGTCGATCATTCCGGCGGCAAGTCGCAGGCTGGAGTTTCCTGCGGCGGAATAACCGGAAAGGGCGTTGCCGCCGATGTCAAGGCGATCCGCGACGCGGAGCGTGTTTGCGCCGAGGTTGAAGGTTGTCGTGCCGGTGGCATTCACCATGGCCTGGGAAACGACAAGGCCGGACGTGGCGGTGATGAGCTTGTCCGCGGCGTAAAAGTTTGCGCGCGCCGCGGCGCCGGGGATGCCGTTATCCCAGTTGGCCGCCGTGTGCCAGTCGGTGTCCGCGCCGCCACCCGCGGTCCATGTGGATTCACCGGAAACGGCAATGGCATTCGTTGCGGTCCAGATGGTGCAGAGATTGGCTGTCGCGTCGGGCATGGTGTTCACCGCCTTGAAGGCGTAATAAATCGTGTGACCGATCGGCAGGTTGTCATCTGTGCATGAAAGGGTTTGCGGGGCGGAGAGCGACGTCCATTCGCCGACTTGTGTCGTCAGCAGCGCGGGCGATTCACCCAGCCAACATGTGACGTCCGCCGGTGCCTTGCCCATCGAAACGAACGGGACGCTGAACGTCACACTGCGGCCTGTTTGTTGTGCGCTCGGCTCGCCAAGTGTCGCGACACCGGGGGTTGTGAAAGCGAAGGACTGCGCCGCCCAGGCGTTGGTGGAGGCGTTGGCCGCATAATGCCGGTAGAAATACCGTTGTCCGTATGCAAGGTCGTCCGGAAGGGCGAAGACGTTGGCCATTGCACCGTCGCTGCCGACGACACACGCGCGCGAATCATCCCATGCCTGTGTGTCTTTACCGCCGTCAGAAGCGCCAAAATAAAGCGTCACGGTTGCCGCGCTTGAGCCGTCGCGAATCAGCGAGCCATACACGGTCACGGTCTCGTCTTCGACCAGCGATTCCAAGGATGCCACGATCGGTGTGTTCAAGTCCACCATTTCCACCGGGCTGTAACTCGCGAATGTTTCCGGGGTTGTCATTGTCTTCCGTGACGCCGCGATCCATGCGGCAGAGCGTGCGACATTTGAAAGGCGCACCTCGTCCATATACCCGTTCCAGCCACGGGCTTCCGTGCCGCTTAAGTCGAGTATTCCGAGATAGAGCGGCGATGTGGAGGCGGGAACGGTTGCGGGTGTGCCAGCCGCCACGGTGAATGTCAGAGGGGTGGCATTCACATAATACAGTACCCGGCTTGCCAGATTTTGACTGCCATCAAAAACGGTCGCGAGATGATGCCATGTCTGTTTTGTGGGCGCTGTTGCGAGCGTTGTGCGGTTATTCGAGGTTGTTCCGATGTCCAGATGCATGCTGCCCGTATTCTTAAAAAGCGAGTAAGCGGTCTGGTTTGCATTGGCCTGGCGTTTCGAAAGGATGCCATACGCATCACTGTCGCCGCCGACCGCGTCGTACGCCAAGAGCTCAATCGTCAATTTTTGCATGTTGCTCAAGCTGGACGCATTGCCCGCCATGAGGCAGGAGCGTCCGCCGGCGAAAGCCGCGACTTTGCCGACACCGCCTGCCGGACTCGTGCCGAGCGTCACATTGCCAATCAGGTTCGTAAAGTTATTTTTGTTGGATGTTGAATCTGTCACCGGGAGGGCCGAGCCGTTGAAGTGCCACACGGCGATGTAACCGTTGAACCATGTCGCGCCATTGGTTCTGTAGGCGGGCGCGGTGGTGTCGTCGCCGCCCCAGTAGGCGGTCACCACGGCGTCGCTGCGCATTGCGGGAACCTGCACCCAAACGAGCGAGACGCCGTTGGTGTTCCACGTGTCGATTTCGTAATTCAGCTCATTGCCGGAGGCGTCGGCAAAGCGCAGATCCGCACCGTCTTCCGGCGACGTGAAGTCCGTGTAGTTGAATCCTGTCAGCCGGGCGGGATCGAGCGTGACCAGCGCGGGAAAGTTATCCAGTGACGGATCGTTTTCAGTGACGCCGCACCCGCTGAACGTCACCCGCATTTTACGTTGAAAGGCGGCTTCGTCGATCACGCCGCCGTGGGCAAATGCCGCCAGCAGGCAAAGAGCGGCGGCGATCGGCAAGTTGATTGTCTGAGACATAACTCATCTCCATGTGTGGCGCATTGTTTATCCTGTGGCGTGGCAGCGCCGTTGCCACGCCACGAAAGGGGTTATTTGAGGAGCAGGAGGGTGCGGTTGAAGGAGGGGATTTTGACGCGGATGGCGGTTGACGAAATGTCGACTTCTGGCGTCATGGATTGGTTGCCGTGAAGTTTGAGCGTGAAGTTTTCGGGCGTCAGCGGCGCGGTGATGGCGCCGGCTTGAAGCAATGTGACCCAGCCGTGTCCGCTGGATTTTTGGAAGTCGCCGGCGTCGATGACGAACGTCGTGGAGGCGTCGAAGTTGGTCGTGGAGGCAATCCGCACGGGGATGTTGTTGAAGCCGCCAATGGGAAGGGTGTAATGCAAGACGGAATTGTTTTGAGCGGTGAGCGTTTTGCCCGTGATGCTGGCGGTCTGACCGCTGATGCGCAGCGTATTGTTTGACGAGGCGGTGGCGCCGATGGTGAAGGCGTTGGTGACGGTGATGGAGGCGCGGTCGAGAGTCAGCGTGTTGCCGTGGATGCCGTCTTTGCCGCCAAGTTTGAGCGTGTTTCTGACGATGACCACCGCCGGGCCGGCGATAATCGGATGATTGGGGCTTCTGGTGAGTGTTTGCACATCGGAATTCCAGCCAATTTGCATGTTGTTGGCCATGAGAAAACCATTGCTCATGACAAGTCCGTGGCCTGTTCCGTTGTAGGAGCCAATATTGCAATCCCCGCCGCAAATGGCGCGGGCGTCCGGTCCAAGCATGTAAAGCGTGTTGCCGGCGCCGCCGTTGGCGAGCAGAAACGCATGGCTGGTCGTCAAGGTGCCGCCATAAAAGTAGCAGGGCGTGGAGGTGCCGGTGAGCTTGAAATTGCCGCCGATGTCAACGCGTGTCGAGGATCCGGCATCCTGATAGATGCGGATTTGATTGACACCGCTCGCATTGGAAGCGAAGGCGTCGTTGGCGTTGTTGCTGGCCGCGAGTGTGGCGTTGCTGATGACAATGGTCGAATTGGCGTGTGCGCCATTGATCTGAAAAGGCCCGGCGATTGAAAGCGTGGCACCATCGGCGATGAGTACGGAGAGGTAGTTGGAGTTGTATCCTCCGACCACGAAATTCCCCTCGTTGCGGAAAAAGGCGTTGCGTCGAAGCGTAAACCGCGAGTTGGCGTTGTCATCGGGGCCCAGCTCAAAAGCGCCGCGATGCGCTACGGTTCCCTCGCACATGAATTCATTGTTTCGACTTCCCTTGACATGACCGATGCGAAACGATTTCACGGCAGTGGACGCGCCATTAACCAGAAGTGTCGCGCCTTGACTGATGTTGAGGACGTTGCTGGAAGACGTGCCCTTGTCGCCAATGCGGATCATGTTGGCGCAGAGTGTCGCGCCGTTGTTGACATGGATGGTGTTGGCGTTTTGGCTGCTGCCGAGAGTCAGGACGGCGCTTGTGACGGGATTTGTGACAGCGAGGAGTTCGGCGTTGAGGTTGAGGCTGGCACCACCGTCGAGGATGAAGGTGTTGGTGACATTGAGCGCTGCGGCGAAGTCGAAGTTGAAAACCCCGGATGTGGCGGCGAGTTGGGCGATGGCGTTGTCCTGCACGGCGGTGACGCTGGCATTGGAAGCAAAGAGCGCGCGGTCATCCGGGCCGGGAACGCCGTTGTCCCAATTTTCGGGGGTGTTCCAGTCGGTGCCTGCGGCGCCGGTCCAGAGGATGTCGCCGGCGTGCGCCGCCTCGCCAAAAAACACGGATACAACCGCGAGTATGACGACGGAGAATGTGGATTGGTTTTTCATGTTCGTTTTTCGTTGAGTGTTAACGAGGCACGGCGCACAGGGCGTTGCGCGCCGTGCCAGTGGTTATTTGAGGAGGAAGAGGGTGTCGTTTTTCCAAACGCGGAGCTTGATAATGGTGTCAGTGTGAGTGAGTTCGTATTCGCGGCTGCCGACGTTGACGTCGAAGTTTTCCACAGGGACGGCGCTGATGTTGCCGGTGCCGCTGTTCAGGAGAAGGGTGGTGCCGGTGAAGCCGGAGGTGGCGTCGAGGGTCACGCGGGTGTCGGCGGCGACGGCGGCGTTCCCCGTGATTGCAATGGCGGGGAAGCCGGGCGCTTTGTCCATCGAGAAGAGGAGTGACGAGCGGTTGCGCAGGTTCATGCTGTTGAGGTTGAGGCGCGCGGTGTTGCCGAAAACGCGCACGGTGTTGTTGGTGGAGTCGTTTGAGGTGGCGCTGCCGGTGGAAGTGTTGAGGGCACCTGCGGAAAGCGTGCCGCCTCGCACGAGCAGCGTGTTGTCGCGCGAGGTGATTCCGAGCGAGATGGTGCCGGTGACATGAAGCTTGCCGATGCGTCCGGCGTCCTGCCACACGGTGATCGAGTTGCCGGACGCCGAACTTTTGTTGCCGACGTTGACGCCACCATCGACGTTCATGACGGCGTTGCTGACGACGAGGATGTTGCCGCCGATCGCGCTGTCGCCATAGTCGCCAAGCTTGAGGGTGCCGGCGATGTGGCATTCGGCGTCGTCGAGGACGAAGACGCGGCAGTTGGGTGTGCGGCTGCCGATGGAAAAGTTGCCGGCGGTCTGGACGAAGCGGGCGTTGTTCCTGATGACGAGGTCGTGGCCGGAGCCGCCCATGTAGCTGACCAGGGTGGCGGCGGTGTTGGTGACGACGCCGCCGTCAACGACGAGGTTGCCGGTGCCGCCGCCCCAGCCGTTGTTGGAGCCGAGCTGGATGCCGTTGGCAAGGAGGAGGCCGCGGACGCGGAGCTCATTGCCGTAGGCGGAGCAGTCGCGGGTGCGCTGGCTGACGATGGAGGTGCCGCCTACCGCGAGGACACCGTTGAGCTCGACGTCGACGAGGTTGGAGTTGGCGGTGTCGTTTGACCAGCCGACATAGAGCAAACCGGCGACATCGGCGTGGGCGCCGGAGCGGATGACAAGGGTGTTGTTGTTGGCGAGCGAGGGTTGCCCGATAGCTGCGCCGACATACAAATTAACGCCGACTACGAGGGTGGCGCCGGGGTCGAGGGTGATTGAGTTGCCGTTGGTTTCGTAACCCACATGGAGGTTTTCGGAAACGGCGAGATTGCCGGAGACAACGAGGCGGGAGGCTGTGTTGACGCGCATGGTGGCGGCGGCGAGTGTGAAGGCGCCAGTGTCAAGCGCGGTGTCGGCGCCGCTCAAAAGAAGCTCGCCAACGGCGGCGCTGGCGGAAAGGGTAACGCCTGTGGCGGCCGAGCCGAGGATGGCGGTGGCGGCGGGGCCTGGCACGCCGTGATCCCAGTTTTCAGGCGTGTGCCAGTCCGTATCGGCGCCTTCGCCGGTCCATGTGGAAGTGCCGCTGGTAACGACGGTGTTGGTGGCGCTCCACACGGTCCAGTTTTGCGTGGCGTCGAGTTCGCAATAAATTTTGAACGCGTAATAAAAGGTCGCGCCAACCTGCAGGCCGGTGACGGTGTGTGCGAGGTTCGTGTCATTGCCGACGTTCTGCCACGCGGCGGCTTCGGCAAGTGCGCCGGGCGATGTGCCGAAATAGCAGGTGACGGTCGCGGGCGCGGGGCCGGCTTCAACAATGCGGGCGTTCAATATGAGCTGGGCGGGTGTGGCGGTGTCCGCGGAGACGGCACCGAAAACGGGTGTGCCGCGCGTAGTAAATACGACGGCCTCAGGCGACCAGGCTTCGGCGTTGGCGTTCGCGGCCATGAAACGGTAATGGTATTGCGTGCTGTACGTGAGGCCGGTGAGCGGCACGCGGAATGTGCCGGCGGAGAGCGCGGGGATGCGTTCCACGTGTTGCCAGGCGTTGGTGTCGGCGCCGCCGTCGGACGTGCCCCAGCAGAGATACGCGTCGGCGGTGGCGGCACCGGAGCCGGTGAAAAACATGTTGCCAACCGCCGTGGCGGTGAGGCCGTCGATGTCGTCGGCGTCGAGCGTGAACACGACCGGCTCCACGCCGTACGACGAAAACTCCAGCGCGTCGGACGCGCACCACGTGGTCTCATTGGTGGCGAAGACGCGCACGACGTAAGGCGTGCCAGGCGTCAGGTTGCCGAAAGAAACAGAGGCGGGCGCCGCCGCGTAGTTCTGTATTTGGGCGCCTGCACTCACCCAGGCTTGCAGCGAGTCGCCGTGGTCCCCGGTGTCGCACACGGCCACAAAGGAGGCGGGCGGAGGCATGATCGCGATGAAGTCCACCGCGACCGTGACCGAGGTGTCCGTGATTTCCGTCGCGACCAACGTGTCGATGAACCCGATCGCGGACGCGGCGAAACGCACGCCGGGAAGCGCCGAGCCGTCCGGCGCGGTCATCTTGACGCGCATGTTGTCACCACCCGAGCCTTCGCGCAGTTTGATGGTGATGCGATGGAGCCCGGGCACAAGGGCGAGCGACTTGGCGGTTTCGGTTCCCGTGTAGCCGGCGGTGACAACGGGCGCGCCGTTGTCCCACACGCGCAGATCGTCATCGTTTGTGTGATGAATCACGGCGGCGGTTTGCGCCGGCACCCAAAGGTAGGCGTGCCAGAACTTAATGTAGGCGTTGCGGTCGGGTACGGGCGTCCACAGGTTGCTGGCCGCGGTGTTCGTGAGCACGGTCCACGTGAAGCTGTTGAACACGCCGGAGGTCGGCCCCTGGAGGTTGTCATAGACGAGCCCCGCGTAAGGCATCTGGTTGGCCTGACCGTCGAACGCGGCGAGCTGGTCGGTGGCGATGTCGTTGCCATTGGAGTACAGATAGTCGTTGTTGAAATCCGCGCCCAGGTGAAGGAGCACGTTCCAATAACCGGTGGTAAGCGGCGTCCATTGGGCGCGTGCGCCCGAGACCGCGAGGACGACGGCGATTACTGTGAGCATTTTTTTCATGATGGATTCTCCGGTGATGTAAGGTAATGATGGTGGCATGGCAGAGGTCGTGCCACGCCACGGCCAGGGGTCAGTGTTGTGTCGCGTGTGTGTTGTGTGTTTTAACCGCGTCGATCAACGCGTCGATATTGGCGTCCGGCACCTCGGGCTCGACGACATGCGCAGGCGCGATGATGAAGCCGCCGCCTTTGCCAAGGCGGGTGAGAAGTTCCGCCGTCGCGGCGCGGATTTCGCCGGGTGTTCCGCGCGGCAAAAGGCGTTGCGTGCCGACGCCGCCCCAGAAGGAAAGGCGGTCGCCATAACGCCGCTTGAGCTCGAAGACGTCCATGCACTCCGGTTGCACGGGATGCAGCAGGTCGACGCCGAGTTCGAGCAAATCCGGCAGGATGTCCGTCATGTTGCCGCAGCCGTGATACGCGACCGGAAGTCCGGGCCGCATTGCACGCGCGGCCTCGATGATGGCGCGTATGCGCGGCGCGAACCATTGCCGCCATTGATCCGCGGCGAACATCATGCCGCGCTGCGTGGCCACGTCGTCGCCCACCCACAACACGTCGACGCCGGCGACGGTCATGCGCTCCGCCATGCGCAGGCGCACCGCGGTCAACCGGTCGAGCAGAATGGCGGCAACGGGTTCGTCCAGCGCGAGATCGACAAGCAACGCCTCCATGCCGCGCATTTGCCAGGCGGTTTCGAAGAGCGTTTGCGTCAGCTTGCCAATGGCGATGCAGTCCGCCGCCTTTGCCATGGCGACATCTTTCGCAAAGGCGTCCCAGTCGAAATCCGCGTCGGCATCGGGATATGGATAACAGTGAAATTCGTCCGGCGTGGAAAGACCGCGCATGGGGTGTACCTTTTCGCTGAAGTGGAGTGACTTGCCGTAGAGGTAGCCGATTCCAAAGGCGCCGATGTGAAGGTTGGCGGTGGTGAGGTCGTGATACGCGGCGAAGCGTTCGCGGTCGCCGGTGAACCGCGGACTGATGTCACAAACGCCGCTTTCGGGCAACTCGTGCGGCGCGGAGAGATGATGACGGCTGACAAATCGCGCCAGTTGATCGGGACACAAGTCCAACTGGAGCGGAACTTCTCCGGAACCTTCACGCCGGAGCGCCCGGAAAAATCTGTCGCGTCGTGTCATGTCAGGTGTGCCGGGGTTCAATGTGTGTTGAGAGGCCGTGGCGTGGCAGAGGTCGTGCCACGCCACGACATGAGTTATCGGACGAGGAACAGGGTCGACGTCCGTATTCCGTTGAGGACGACGTCGTTGCCGTCGCCACCGCAATATGTGATGACAAATCGACGGCCGCCAACGGTGAGTTTCGCGCCTTCCGGTAAATTGTTAAACCTACCTTCAACGGCGTGCGTTCCGGTATTGTTGATCAAGGTGAATTCCGCTTCCACGGGGACGCCAGATGTAAACACAAGGGCCAGCTCGGCATTGTAGAGGCGCACGCGCGCGTCCGGATTGGTCAGCACGATTTCACTGCAACCGGCTGGAGTTGCCAGCACCTTGAAAACCGCGCCGTTGTACAACATCACGCTACGTCCAAGCGAGAGCGTTGCGGGCGTGGTGTTGCTCGCGACGGGGAAGAGGGTTCCTGCGTCGACAAGCACCGTGCGTGCGATCGATCCGCTTCCGGCCAGCGTGCCGTTGCGATAAACATGTGCGGCACCGGCGATGGAGCCGTTGACGTAAAGCGTGCCTTCTTCGACAAAAGTGTTGCCGGTGTAGGTGTTGGCGCTGTTGAGGAAAACGCTGCCTTCCGCACGCTTGTAAAGGTTGACGCTGTTATGTGGGGTGGTACCTAGGTTTACCGCAGAGTCTGTCAATACGGCATCAATGGTTCCGTTTTTCACAACGAAGCTGTACGATGCCAAACTTCCCTCTTCTTCGCTATCGGTGACGAGGCCGTTCTCCAGCGTGAAGTTGCCGATTGCAATCGGGAATCCCGCCACATCAAGCGTGGCGCCGTCTTGCACGTAGACGGAAGCGCCGGAACGGTTGCTAGTGACGATTGAGCCAAGCGCATTTTCATGCCCAATTTCGAGTGTTCCTTCGCGGATAAATGTCGGCATGCTGTATGTGTTCGCGGTGGAAAGTTTTAAGGTGCCGGCACCTGTTTTGGCGAATGTTCCGTAACTTCCGCTGATGACATCGGTGATTTCAAGCGTGTCGGTGTCGACCTGGATCGTGCCGCCGTTGTATCCCAGCGACACTTTGCGCAGCATGACGATGCCGGCGGTCGTTTGAAGCGTGCCGCCGTTGAGTGTGAGCGGACTTGAGATGGCACCGAGATTGCTGTTGGTGGAGATGCAAAGCGTGCCGCCGGTGACATATGTTCCCTGCGAGTATGAATTGGCGGGATTTGTCAGGCGCAACGTTCCGGGGCCGGCTTTTGTCAACCGGTTGTTGTTGTGACTCACAATTTGCGAGCTGATCGTCAATGTTTTGGCACCGTAGTGGTGGATGATCAAATCCGCGAAATAGCTGTTTCGCCCGCGAAGGAATCCGCCCGTAATTTCGTAATTGTGGTCACCCGTGAAGAGAATGCCGCTTCGGTCAATTGTGAGGTAACTGCTGTTTATGAGGGTGTCATCATCGGAGGTTGAGATGATTTTCAACGTACCCACTGTTTTGCCTGCACTGTTTACGCTACCGGAAACCAGAGCGTTGATGTTGGCATTTGCCGTTGCGTAGTCGCCATAATTCACGAGCGCGGCAATCGTGTCGTTGTCGTTTATTGCGAAATCGCGTCCGTCAACGGTGACATATCCGTAACCGTGCAAAATGCCGGCCGCATTCGCTGACGAGGTGTGAACGATTCCAGGCTGGACATCCAGCGTGGCGCCGTTGCTGGAGTCGCGCGTGATGGCGCCGAGGTTGATGGTGGACGAACCGGAGACGCGACGGATACTTGAGGCACCGGCATTCAGCGTGGTTCCGCCGCCTTCGCCGAGGGTCTGACGGTAGTCGCCGCCTTTCAGCTGAAGATCGACTCCGCCCAAAACCAACGCGTTTGCCGTCGTGCCTGCGGCGAGTTTGTTGGTATTGGCCGCAGAGTAATCCAGCACCACCGTTCCACCCTCCAGCGAGAAGGTGTTGGTGTGCGTGGTGTACCCGGCAAGCGTGAGCGAACCGGAACCTTGCTTGATGAAACTCACTGTGCTGTTGGCCGTGGTGTTGGTGATGACGCTGGACGGTGCGAAAATCGTGTCGCCCGAGCCAAGAATAGCAAGCTTGTTGCCACGTGTTTGAAAGCGTCCAGAGAACGTCAATGGAGCCTGTGCGATATTCAAAAAAGACGCAGTATACGTGCTGGCACAGGCGTTCTCATACAGTCCGGCAATCGTCAGTGCGTGCTCGCCATCAAACCCGAATGCCGTCCCATGTCCTGAACCGTTGTGTTGGAACCCATTGGCGAGCGTCAGACCGGGACGTTCCGCTTTGATGAAAACAGTGCGCGTGTGTCCGGCGTCAACCTTGTTCACCCCAAACGGTGTGATGATGTCGTTTGTTCCGCCTACGGTTATGGTGTTGTAGGCATTTGCACCGGAACCCAAGCTGGTTGATCCAAGCAGGCCAAAATTGTTGTTGCCGGCAATCGTCAGATTGGCGCCCCCGCCGATAAACGTAAATCCAGCGCCTTCTTTCGAGTCCAACGTGTTTCCCGCATTGTTGTCTTGAATGTCGCCGGAGATTGTTACATTGGCGCCGCTCCCCAGGCAAAAACCGCGTTTGCCATTGTTGTATCCGCTCCCGCCATCATTCAATGAAAACACGCCGGAAATTTCAAGCGGCGAAGTCATCGCAAAAATCATCTGCGCATTCGCGTACGATGCGACGGTAAAAGCAGGAGCCCCGGAAAGCGTCAAAGGCGCATCTCCCAGAAAGCGAGCATTCGAAGCAGTTCCTTGAACACGGACTTTATTGGCAAGTTGCTTTGGAAAATCTTCAATACAAATGTGTGCCGCTCCATCCAAAGTAAGCTGCGACGTTGAAAACGCCCGGTCATGCTCAATGCGTACCGTTGCGGCACGCGCGGTCAGCGTTCCCGTATATGAATTGGACGCTGTCAGCGTCACATCCGCATTGTTTTCGATGACAAGGGTCGTCGCCGCACTGCCGTCCTTGATCTCGCCGTCAAAAACAAACGCACCCGGACCTCGCACCGTCAATGTGGAGGCTTTTGTGTTGCCAATCGTTCCGGCGACAGACACGGCAGAAGCGCTCCCGTTTGTCCACGTTTGGATTCCATTCAAAAGTAGATTCAGTCCATCGCCGAACGCGAGTGATCCCGCTCCATCCTCAAGCCGCAAGCCGCGGGTGCCGATGGTCAGCGAACGAATTTCCGCATCGCTGGCGATGCCAACACCACCCGACGCGTTCGCATTCACGGCGACGCCGCTGACGGACGCATTTTGATCCAAGAAGATGTTTTGCACGGCTGACACACCGTCCGCGTTAAAAACAGCGGTGTCCGACGCGCCCGGTGTGCCGGCGGTCCAGTTGCCCGAGGATGACCAGGAGGAGCCGCCGGCGCCGATCCATTGACTTTCAACGGCCAGCAATGGCACTGTGGCAAGGAGGAGACCTAAGCCACATACCGCGTAGTGTTGCAGGGTGTGCGCGATTTTTGTGTTCATAGTTGTTTCCAGGATGTTTTCCGCCGAATCATGCGGACGGATGTTGTACGACGGCGAACATGGAGTCTGCGACTGCATGCCGATCACGTTTTGTTGCACCGTTGTGTTTAGGGTTAAGTGTAGGAAGTGACCTCATTTCAGGAAGAGAAGGGTGGCGGGATTGCTCACGGCGAGACGCACGATGCGTCCGGTCATGGACAATGAGGCGCGTCCTGTTCCGCTGACGGTAAGGTTGAAGTTTGAAAGGTCGAAGTCGCCGGTGGAGCCGGTCGCGTCGATGATGGGATAAACCGCGGGTGTGAATCCACGTTCGAGCATGACCGCGATGTTGACGGGAGCGTTAATGGTCAACGTGCCTTTGGAAATTTTGAGCAATGGCGCGGCGGTTGTCACGGTGTAGTTGATGGCGGTGTTAGCGGCAAATTCGACGTTGTTGGAAACCCACAGGGTGCCGGCGCCGTTGTACCCAGGAGAAAGGGCGGCGTTGGCGCGGACGTTGAGTTTGCGGGCGGTGGTATACGCGCCGCCGAAAACGGCGTTTGTGGTATTGATGGAATAAGACGCGGCCTTGCCGTAGTCGGTGCCATTGATGATGAGGCGGCCATCGCGCACGTTGATGTCACGCGAAAAGTAGGTGTCGCCGTTGATCGCGAGGATCCCGGAACCGAGTTTGGTGATGCCTTTTGTTGCAACACCGGTGGCTTCGGAAATGCTACCGTTAATGGCGGCGGTTTGGTTAGAGGAGATGAGGATGCAATCAGTGGCGGCGGCTTGAAGCAGAACGTTGGCATTAATGGCGCCTGGTTGTTCAGATGCAAGGAAAAGGACGCTGTTGGGGAGTTGATAAGCACCGGTGTTGATGCGGAGCTGACCTTGCGACTGGGCTGTGATGGTGCCGCCCTTGATGGTGAGCATGTTCACACTAAGGGCACCGGTGCCAAGATCAATCACGCCGCCTTCTCTGCCGCCGACTGAGGCGTTGGCTGGAGCCCCGAGAAAAACCTTGCCCACACCATTGGTCTGACCGTTGACGATCACGCATCCCTCTTGATCCAGCGTGAGTTCATTGGCGAAGCTGCCATTTGCGGCGGTGGCTAATGAGCCTGTGGTGCAAACCCAATAATTAGCAGTGTTGTTGAGCGCACCGCTAAGGATTAAGTTGCCTTTGATAATGGCAGGTTTGGCGGTGTTGTAGCCGCTCGCGCCGGCGGTGACGAGAAGCGTGCCGGGTCCGTTCACGGTGACTTGCGAAGAATTGCTGTCCCAGCCGACACCGCCCGCAAGGACGAGGACGTTGTCGGCACCGACATCCCATTGCCCGACTGCAAAAGACACGACCCTGGGATTGATTGTGTTGGTGCCAACGCCGGTTGATTTCAGGCGGGAACCGATCTCATAACTGCCTGAACCTTGTATTTCCCAGCCGAATGATTCGTCAAACTGGATACCGGCATATCTGCGCGTGCCGCTAAAAGTTTTAACAGGCATTTTGGTGGTCGCATCCTCATTGAAATAAATGACATCGCTGTAGTTGTTATTTTGCGGGACGCCATTGGGTGTCCAGTTTTGTGCGCTTTCCATATCATCGTCGTCGACTCCGCCACGCCAATAATAGTTGGCAGCGTGTAGCGCGGACGTTGACAGGAGAACTGAGGTCAGTAAAAGTATGGTTTTTTTCATGTGAAAAACCTCCATGTGATCATTCGGTTCACTCGTTCGGGAGATGCTTGTTTTCCAAAAAGTTTTGCCCGTGGCGCGTGGCAGAGGTGGAGCTCTGCCACGCGGAGGGGTTTGGGTGTTAGTTTCCGTCGGCGCTTTGGGAGTGCATCTTGGGGCGGCCGTCGTTGGGTTTGGGTCCGTCTTCGGGGGTGGCGAGGTCGTTGCGCTGCCAGACGCGGACGTAGTCGATGGCGAAGTCTTTGGAGATTTTGGGGTCGGCGAGTTCTTCGTCGTCGAGCGGGGTGTTGGCCCAGCCGCCGGAGACCATGTAGAAGATGAGGTTGGACTGCTGGTCGCAGACGCGCTCGTTTTCGAAGCGGCCGAGTTCCTGGCCGTTGCTGTAGTAGACGATGAGGCCGGGGAGCCAGAGCATGCCGATGGTGATGTAGTCGTCTTTGTCGGCCTCAATGTAGGCCCAAGTGGAGCCGACGGCCTTGTGCTTGTCGCCGTAGCCGTCCCAGTGGAAGGCCTGGTTGAAGCGGTAGCGGCCCCAACCGGAGAGGTGCTCCATGATGTCGAGCTCCATGCCGCCGTTGTCGGTGCTGGCGCGTTTCCACTGTTCGGGGCCTTTGGCGATGCCGCGGTCGGGCATCATCCAGAAGGCGGGCCAGAGGCCGTTGGCTTCGGGGAGTTTCATGCGGGCTTCGAAGTAGCCGTAGCGCTGGGTCCATTTTCCGTAGGTGTCGGCGTGGCCGGAGGCGTAGTCGGTCTCTTTGTCTTCGGTGTCGTTTTGCTTGCCGCGGGTCTTGGTGTAGCGGAGGATGAGCTCGCCGCCTTTGACGAAGTTATTGTCCTTGGAAAAGTGGGTGCGCTTGTCCCAGTAGTTGTCGGTGTAGATGTTCCAAAGTTTGGGCTCAAGGGGCTTGTCGAAGTTTTCGTTGAGGGTTTGCTTCCAGTCTTTGAGTTCGGCCTGGGGAACGGGGGGTTGCTTGCCGAGCCATTTGGGGAGTTCGGGGACGTTGGCGATGAGGGCGAGGGAGGAGACCTCGAGCTGGGCGCCGTTGTCGGCGGAGAGGAAGATGGCGTTGGCGTTGACGTTGTCGAACTTGGTGCCGGTGCCGTTGGCAATGCCGTTGTGACCGCCGCCTTTGACTTCGGCAACCCAGGGTTTTTGGGGGATGAAGGAGGCGATGAGGGTGGTGGTTTGACCGGGGTTGAGGGGTTTGTCGGTCGGCGTGAGGTCGGTGCGGTCGTTGCCGCTGGCGGCTTGGAGTTTAGGTGTCACGGCAGTCTTGCCGGTGTTCTTCACTGTGATGGCGAGGGCGTTGCCATTCTTTAAGGACCAGTTGTATTCGAAGGGCTTGAACTGGACGACGCCGTTGTCCTGGAAGGTGCAGTTGATTTTGGATTTGTCGGCGCTGAGCTCGGTGGTGGCGTTTTTGGGGGCGAGCTGTTTGGCGGCGTCGAAGCGGGCGCCTTTGCCGAAGATGTTGGCGTTTTTGGCGACGATCTCGCGGGCGAAGCGGGGATCGGCGGGCGGCTTTTCGCCGGCGGGGCCGTTGGCCATCAGGTCTTCGACGGTGAAGGTGCGCTCGCCGTTGCCTTTGCCGTGGAGGAAGAAGAGGACTTGGCCGATGGATTTGCGGTTGATGTCCTTGCCTTTTTGGAAGCCGTACTGGTAGCCGAAGATGACCTTGATGGTGGCGCTTTTGCCGGGGTCGAGCCATGCCTGCTCGGCGTTGTTGTTTTCCCAGCTGCCGGAGTCGTCGACGCGCATGCCGATGCCGAATTTTTCCTTGCCGGTGTTGGTGATTTTGGCCTCGATGTGGCCCCACGGTGAAAGGTCCCAGGGCTTGCCGTCGACGGACTTGATGCCGGCGCCGGGCCAGTCGTTGTTGCCGGGCTGGACGGTGTAAACGAGCTTGCCGCCTTCGGCCTTGACCGTGACATTGCCCTGCGCGGTGATTTGTTTTTCGACTTCCGCGGGCTTCGTGGGATCGACCAGGAACTTCGGCGCGATGGCCGAGCTCGTCTGCGCGCGTCCCGTCACCGCACACATCGCGAGCGAGACGGCCAGGGCTGTTGTGAATTTCCGAACAAACATGTGTTGGACTCCTTCTTGTGGTTGGCGCGTGTCACTCGACCGCGCGTTGTGATTTAAACGGACCGCTGCTTCCCCGCACCTGCAATTCCGGCGCGCAACGCTGGAACATGTGCGGACACTTTTCAAAACCCTGCGTCGCCCGCTGGATCAGCCGCGTCGCGGCCAGCATCCCCATTTCGTAAAGGGGCTGCGACACCGACGTCAACGCCGGCTCCAACAGCGTCGCCAAATAACTGTTGTCGATCCCCACCAAACTCAACTCCGCCGGCACCTTCACGCCCGCGCGGTGGAGCCGCCGCATCAGCTCGATCATCGAAAAATCATTGTACCCCACCCATGCCGTCGGCCCCTCCTTCTCGCGCAAGGCCAGCACCCGTTCCGTCGCGAAGCCAAAGCGCCGGTCATACGGCAACGCCTTCGCCGCCTTGGTGAAGGCCGCGTTCGGCGTCTCCAGAATCCACTCCAGGCGCGACGGCATGCCGAGCTCCGAGAGCGTCCGCAAATACCCGTCGCACCGCTCCACCGCGCCTGGCCCCGCCTCCCCGAAAGTCATCGTCCCCGCATACCCGATCCGGCGATGGCCCAGCTTCACCAGGTGCTGCACAGCCATTTGCGCCGCCGCCTCATTATCAAAATTCACGATGTCCAGATTGCGGCACGCACCGTGATAATTGACGGTCGCCACGTTCGGATGCTTCTCGCACAGCTCGCTCACCCAATCCGCCTTGTCCACCACATGCAATAACAGCAACCCGTCGATCCGCCCCTCCGCGAACTTGTGCGCGCAATGCTCCGCGCCGTGGCTCCCCTGAAGGTTGATCGCCAAAACGTCAAACCCCTTCTCCCGGCACGCCGCCTCCACGCCGCGCAAAATGCTCCCCTCGTAGTCAAACCCGATTCCCCGCCACTGCCCCGGCGGCACGAAGACCCCCAGCGTGTCCGAGCGCCGCCGCGCGAGCGACCGCGACGCGAACATCGGCCGGTACTTCAGCCGCTTCGCCGTCTCCATCACCCGCTTCCGCGTCGCCTCGCTCACGCGCGTGTTTCCCTTCGATCCGTTGAGCACCGTGCTCACCACCGGAACCGAAACCCGCGCTGCCTTGGCCACATCTTGAATTGTTACCGCCATGTCACCTCAGTACAAGAGACTAACCAGTTAGTCACACAGTAAAGCACAATTCCCGATTTTCCGCAACTGCAAATGCCGGGGACATCCAAATGTTCATTCGCTCTTGGCCAACCGTTCGCTCAAGCCTGAGCGGCGCGCCTTGACGTCGTTGTTTTGAATCGCGAGGGAAACGGCGCGGTGGGTGCCAACGATACAGACGAGTTTGCGCCCGCGCGTGAGACCGGTGTAAAGAAGGTTGCGCTGGAGGAGCTTGAAGTGATGCGTGGAAATGACAAGCACAACCGCCGGATATTCGCTGCCCTGCGATTTGTGAATCGAACAGGCATAGGCATGCGTGAGTTCGTCAAGCTCCGCGAAATCGTAAGTGACGCGGCGGCCGTCGATCTGCATCACCACTTCGCGTTGCTCTTCGTCGACGCGCTCCAGAAAACCGATGTCGCCGTTGTACACTTCCTTGTCGTAGTTGTTGCGCACCTGCATGACGCGATCGCCCTGGCGGAAAGTCACGCCGCCGCGTTGGATGGAATCGCCGTCCGGATTGAGCGCGGCCTGGAGCACGGCGTTTAAATGTTCGGTGCCGAGCGCGCCGCGCCGCATGGGCGTAAGCACCTGGACGTCCTGCATCGGATCAAACCCGAAACGTTGCGGAATGCGTTTGGTGACAAGGTCGACCACACGCTCGATCACCTTGTCGGGTTCGCTCGTTTCGATCATGAAAAAGTCGCTCGCGCCGCCAGCCTCGAGCATCTCGCCTTCGTGAATGTGATGCGCGTTGCGAACGATAAGCCCCGATGTGTCCTGACGAAAAATCGCGGTCAGATGCGTCGACGCCACGCGCCCGCATTTGAGAATGTCGGCCAGGACGTTTCCCGGACCGACGCTTGGCAACTGATCGGTGTCGCCGACCCAAACCACGGTCGCGGTGGCAGGCAGCGCGTTGAGAAAACTTTGCGCGAGCAGAATGTCAATCATCGACGCTTCGTCGAGAATGTACACGTCAAACGGCAGCAGGTTCGTGTCGTTGAAGGTGAAGCCGCCGCCTTGCGGTTTGAATTTCAAAAGCCGGTGAATTGTCACGGCCTCGGTGCCGGTCGATTCGCTCAAACGTTTCGCCGCACGGCCGGTTGGCGCGGTCAGCGCGATGCTCAATTTGCGCGCGCCAAAAATTTCGACCAGCGCGCGGATCAGCGTCGTCTTGCCCACGCCCGGGCCGCCGGTGATGACCGACACCTTGTTGGTCAGCGCCATCTCCAACGCGTTGCGCTGGCCTGGCGCGAGCAGGAAGCCCATGCGTTTTTCCGCCCACTCCACGGCGCGAACGCTGGCGATCGGCGGCCAGCCCGCGGGCGTGTCCATCAGCACCTTCATCCGCGCCGCCACGCCGCACTCCGCCACGTGCAACGCCTTCAAATAAATCCGCCCCTCCTCGCTCACGAGCGCGCCGCGCGCCACCTCCTCCTTCAACGCCTCCATCAAACGCTCCATCGGAATGCCCAGCATCTCCTGCGCCATCAGCAGCAACGCCTGTTCGTCGCAATAACAATGGCCCTCTTCTTCCTCCTTGCCCAGCACGTACGACAACCCCGCGCGCGCGCGAATCCGCGACTCGCGTTCGACGCCCACGCGCATCGCAATCTCGTCCGCCGTCTTGAACCCGATCCCCCAAACCTCCTCGCACAAACGATACGGATTGCGCTTCACGACCGCGATCGCGTCGCCGCCGTACTGCCGGTAAATCCGCGCCGCCTGCGCCGTGCCAATGCCGTTCGACTGCAAAAAAATCATGATGTCGCGCACGCCGCGCTGCTCCATCCACGACGCGCGAATCACCTTGCGACGCTGGCTTCCGATGCCCTCCACCTCTTCCAAACGTTGCGACTCTTTTTCGATCACGTGCAGCGTCTCGATCCCAAATTTGTCCACCACGCGCTTGGCCAATCCCTTGCCAATTCCCTTGATCATCCCGCTACTCAAAAAGCGGCAAATCCCCTCCGCCGACGTGGGCGCAATGCAACGGATTTCCTTCGCTTGAAATTGCCGTCCGTGTTGCGGATGCCGGCCCCACGTGCCCTTGGCCACCACCTCCTCGCCCTCCCAAATTGTCGAGCAATTTCCCACCAGCGTGAACGCCTCGCCCACGCCGTCCGCCGACTTCACGCTGCACACCGTGTATCCCGTTTCCTCCTGGTGATAGACCACCGCCTCCACGGTGCCGCTGACTTCTGTCTCGGAGTTGTCACTCATGGCAACCCTCTCGAAAAGGCTGATGACTAGACTGAAAACTTTTCAACTGTTCTTTGTTAACTGTTAACTGTGAAAACGCGCACCCGCAATACGCCTGTCGGTACAATCCCAATTGCCTGGCCAGCTCCACGCTCTGCTGAAATCCGCCGCGCTTCTTAAAATCCTCCGCCACAAAATGCGCGCCGCCGATCTGTCGCCCAATTTCAAAAATCACCTCCGAACGCTTCCGCGGCCCCACGGTCAGCGACGTCGTAAATCCGTCAAACACCAGCGCCTGCGCGCGTTTCCACGTCCGCTCCAACCGCCACGCAAAACACCGCTCGCATCTCGCTCCGCCTTCGCGTTCCGCTTCCATTCCCTGCCCCACTTCGCGCCTCCATGCCGCGCCATCCCATGCCTCCTCCAGCACCTCAACGCCGAAATGCTCCCCCACCCTCTTCACGCCTTCCAGTCTTCGCGTCCACTCCATTTCCGGCCACAAGTTTGCGTTGCTAAAAAACAACGCCACCTCATGACCGCCCTCCAGCAGCCTCTCCGTTGCCACACTCACGCACGGTCCGCAACACGCCTGGATTAAAATACGCATGACAAATTTTTGAATTACAACTCCATCAACTGCATCAACACAAACACCGTCGCTTCAAAATCAGTAATGACCGATTTTCGAGACGCTTGTTCATCTGGCGTCGCGTCGTCGGAGTCCGTGTTTGCCTTGTAATTTTCGGCACGCAGATGAACATCGTGTGGCGTCCAATAAGCAAACATATCATCTGTTGGAGCGTCTTTGTCGTCCAGCGTGCCAATTTTCCATTTGCCGTTTTCAATGCGCAATCCAACATCACTGGCCTTCCAAAACCCAACGCCGCGCGCGACAATCTGTTTTGACAAACGGCTCAACGCCAGCTCGTCACGCCAGCCAATCTGCCGCGCATCAAAGTGATACAATAAGGGATTCAATGCCATGAGGCCGCTCGTGGTTGCCACGACAAATTCTTTTTTATCAAATTGTTGGAACCACTTTTTTCCCTGCTCCTCCGCCTCATCCAAACCCCGTTGATCAAACAGAGCCGTTGCCATCACGGTAAAAATCAAACGGTTGGTTCCGCCAAAACTTCCATCCTCAGTTTGCTGTTTTTGCAACCACGCCACGCCGCGGTCAAGCGCTGCTTCGACTTCATTGCGAATCGATTCCTTTAACACTCCGCCCTCATCCGGCCCTGGCTTGACCTTCATTTCAACCATCGCATGCACGCTGAATGCCGCGCCAAGCAATGCGCAGAATATGCAAAAAAGCTTAAACAAAACACGTTTTTTCATCATGTCAAATCTCCCACAGGCGTCTTGCTTTTCGCGCCCGCGCGATCGGCCACGAATCGCGGCACCGCGAGTCCGCCGAGACGCGCGGCCACCGCTTCCTCGAGTTCGCGCGCGCGTTGCACGCTCACATGGAAATGCTCCGTGCCCGCGACCTGATCGCAGACAAACATATAATACGGCCTCACCCGAATCCGTTGCAACCTCGAAAAGAGCGCGACCAACACCTCTTCGTCGTCGTTCACGCCCTTCAACAGCACGCCCTGGCTCGACACCGGAATCCCGGCCTCGACCAATCGCCGGCATGCCTCCGCGCTCTCGTCCGTCACCTCCGCGGGATGATTGAACTGCGTGTTCAGCCACACCTTTCCGGTTCGACGCAAACGCCGCACCAAACCCCGCGTGATGCGCATCGGCAACACCACCGGCAGACGCGTCCCAATGCGCACCGCGTCCACTTGCGCGAGGCCCGCAAATGTCTCCACCATGCGCTCGATCACGCCGTCCGCGAGCATCAACGCATCGCCGCCCGACAGCAACACCTCGCGCACCTTCGGCCTTTCGCGAACGTAACGCACTGCGCCGTCCAAGTCATCCACCACGCCGCACGCCTTGCGTCCGAGCGGCCCCTTGCGCGTGCAATGTCGGCAGACCACGCCGCATTGATCCGACACACGTACGAGCACGCGGTCCTCAAAGCGTTGCACCAAGCCCCTTACGCCGGCCTCGCGTTCGCACGCCTCCTCACCAAATGGATCCTCGCCCATGACGCCGCCCGCGACCTCGCGTTCATCCGGCCACCACTGCCGACGCACGCCCTCGTGCACCATGCCGAGGCAATAATAATACGGCGTCACCTTCATGCCAAAACGTTCCACCGCCGCACGTTCACCTTCGGTCAACGCCATGTCGTCCGCGCCTACACAATGCCCCAGTTGCCACCGCCAACTTTGCCAGCATGGTTGATCCCGAAAGGCGGATGGCTGAAAATTATTCGTTGTCTTCCCCATGCACATCTTAGATGATCTTCAATCCAGGCACGACATCCAGATCCAGTCCATTCCGCACGCCTCCGCCAACGCCCGCAAGTCCCGCGATCATCGCCGCGTTGTCGCCGCAATATTTCGGCTCCGCCGTGTGCAACGCCACCCCCGCCTTGTGGCAGACCTCCTGCAGTGCCACGCGCAAACGGCTGTTCAGCGACACGCCGCCGCCGACCACCAGCCCCTTCCACGCCTTGCGCTTCAACGCCACTTCGCAACGTTCGGCCAGCACGCCGACAATCGCCTCCTGATACGCCGCGGCGAGCGACGCCGTGTCCTCGTTGCCGCGCTCTTTCAAGCGATACATCAGCGCGGTTTTCAATCCGCTGAAACTCACGCACAACGCCGGATCCAACCCGCCGAGCAGGCGGTTGCCGGCCTGAATCCGTCCGCGCGGAAAAACAATATCCCTCCATCCCGGCTTGGCCTCGCGGGCGATTTTTTCCATCACCGGTCCGCCCGGATAACCCAGCCCGAGCAATTTCGCCGCCTTGTCAAACGCCTCGCCCGCCGCGTCGTCCAGCGTCTGGCCGACCACCTTGTACACATGCGGCTCCGGCATTTCCACCCAGCACGTGTGTCCGCCGGAGACCACAAGTCCCAGCAGCGGAAACGCGCCTTCAAACGCGCCGCGCGGCTTTCCCAAAAACACCGAAAACAAATGCGCCTCAATGTGGTTCACGCCAATCAACGGCTTACCCAGCGCCAACGCCAAGCCCTTCGCCGCGGACAATCCCACCACCAGCGAACTCGCCAGGCCAGGTCCGTATGTCGACGCGATTTCATCGATGTCGCCCCATCCAATTTGCGCACGTTCCAACGCCTCGCGCACCACGCCGCCAATCGCCTCCACGTGGCAGCGCGACGCGATCTCCGGCACGACGCCGCCATACAGCGCATGCACCTCCACCTGCGTCCGCACCACCGAGCTCAGAACCTCCGTGCCGTTGCGCACGATCGCCGCGGCGGTTTCATCGCAGGAGCTCTCGATGCCAAGGGTGAGGCGACTACGACGACTACAACGACAACGATCGACAACGGTCGGCAATTCGTGGGCGTCACTCGGTAGAATCGTTGTGGGCGTCACTTCACGCCCTCCAGCAAAATCCGCGCCGACCTCACGATCTCCGTCGCGCGCGCCAACGCCTCGTCCCGCGTTTCGTCGTCGCGTCCGCGTTGACGTTGCCGCACCACGTCGCGCCATGCCTCCGGCTCCACCTGCACCGTCACATCCGGCGCAATCCCCTCGCCCTGAATCATCCGGCCCTTTGGCGTAAAATACCGCGCCACGGTCAACCGCACGCCGCACTCCGGCCGCAACCGAAGCCGCGCGATCTGCTGCACCGACGCCTTGCCAAACGTCTGCTCGCCCACCACCACTGCGCGCTTGTGATCCTGCAGCGCACCCGCCAAAATCTCCGACGCGCTGGCGCTGGCGCCGTTCACCACAATCACCGCCGGCCAACTCACCCGGCGCGCGCGCCCCTTTGTCTTCAGCACCGTCGGCTCCGCGCTTCGCCCGCGCGTCGACACCACGTCCGCGCCCGCGGCCAAAAACCAATCCGCCACATTCACCGCCGCGTCAATCACCCCGCCGGGATTATCGCGCACATCCACCACCAGCGCCTCCGCGCCTTTGCCCCGCAACTCCTCCATCGCCTTCGCAAACTCCTCGCCCGTCTGCGCCGTGAACTGCACAATCCGCACATACCCCACGCCCTCCTCCAGCATCCGCCGCTTCACGCTCTTCACCTTGATGTCCTCGCGCGTCAGCACCACCTCAAACGGCTCCTCCTCCGCGCGTTCAACCCCCACCCGCACCTCCGTCCCCGTTGGCCCGTGAAACGCCTTCAGCGCCTCCTTCATCAGCATCCCCCGCGTCGGCATCCCGTCCACCGTCACAATCACATCCCCCGGCAAAATCCCCGCCCGCTCCGCCGGCCCGCCCTCCATCGGCGCCACCACCACCACGTCGCCCTCCTCCAGCACCACCGAAATTCCCACGCCGTTGAACACCCCCTCCATCTCCTCCAGCAGCGCGCCAAAATCCTCTGCCTCCAAAAACGCGCTGTACGGATCCAAGCCCTCCACCATCCCGTGGATCGCGCCGTACATCAACTCCCGCGCATCCTTCTCCTCCACATACTGCCCCTTCACCAGCATCAGCACCTCCGCCATCAGCGCCACGTCCGAATACACCGCCTCCATCCAGTTGTTCGTCAGGATCATCCCCTCCCACGCCTCGCGCTCCGCCACAGCGGCCTCTCCGCGCGCCAACACCGCCGTCAGCGCCACGACCCCGCACACACGCAACATTCTCATGCCAACTCCTCGGCCGCCGCTACCAAATGTGCGGCACCAGCAGATCATTCAAATACAACAGCGTCATCAACCGGCAGTCCAGCGCGTGCCCCGCGCGATACGAGTAGACATGCCCCACAAAACGCCCCGCATCGATCAACGCAATCGCCGCCAGCAAATCCAGCACCGCGCGGTGCCACACCGCCTCCAGCGACTTCCCCGGCGCGTCCTCCTCAAACCGCGGCGCATTCACATACTCATTCTTCCCGTGAATCAAAATATTCTCGCGCGTGTAACCCAAATTGCGCACGTCCGCGAACAGCTTCCCGACCGTGTTCGTGTACAGCATCTGCATCTGCGACGCATTCGTCCGCGCAAACGCGCCATGCTTGAAACTCCCCGGCGTCACCTCAAACTGAATCCGCTGCTTCCCAATCACCGACGCAAAATCAATCGCCACATCCATGAACAGCTTCGTCTCCGCCCGCTTCGCCGGCGTCAGCGTCACAAAATCCCCGCGCGTCCCCGCGATCGTCACCGGCTCCCGCACCGTCACCAGCGGCGCCGGCGCCGGCAACTCCGCGATGCCCGCCTCCTCCAGCGCCTCTACCATGTCCAGCGAACTCCGGTCAAACAACGGCGGATCCCCCGAGTCCGTCTCAATGATCACATTGTCAATTCCCATCCCCCGCCGCAGCGCCACAATATGCTCCACCATGCGTAGATAGTTGTGCGGCGAACCCGCGCGCAACACAATATTCCGCTGCGTCGTCCAGATGTTCCGCGGCGACACCTCCACCATCAGCTGCTCCTTCAAATCCTTCCGCCGGATCCACCATCCCGGTTTCTCATACGGCAGAAACTGCAGCGTCCGCGTCGCCTTCCCCGTGAACGTCCCCCTGCCCGACACCTTCCGCGACGGCTGCGCAATCGTCGTCTGCCGGTTCGAAAACACATCCCCCTCCGCCACCGGCCAGACATAGTCCACCGGCTGCGCCGCAAACCGTTCAATACTTGCGCGAACATCGGCCTCGTCACCGGCCAGCAACATCCCTGGAGAAATAAAATTTTTCATGGCAAAGGTGTGCGAAACAATACGCCAATTTCACCCAAAAAGCAAACCGAAAACACCTCGTGGCAGAGCATGACCTCTGCCACGTCATGAAAGGCATGTTTTGACGAGACAACAGATCCTGCGCCCAACGGAGTGGATCATTCCAATCCAGGGTAACGCCTTGGCCAAGGGTGAGAGGAGTAGAAGGTCCTAATCACTCATTCACCTTCATGTTTTTTGGAGATTGCTGTCGATTTAACTGTTTTCGACTTGATGATGTTGATGCGCGGCTGACAACAGTTCAAACATTGCTTTTTGATGTTCTTTTGCGATTTCTTTAGTCCAACCAGCTTCTTTGCCCCCAGCCAGTCTAAACATTAACAGCATCTTTATGCTTTCCAATTTACTTTGCTTGACTTGCGTATCCGACACTCTGGCAAACTTTACGCCGACAGAGTCATTGCTCTGTGCGGAATTAAAGGAACTCGAAATCATTGCCAAATTGCCAAAACTATGCAATGTGGTGTCATCTTCCCATGCGTTTGTTGACGTCTGTGGATGCAGATGCTCAATGGATCTATTTGTTCGAAACAAGTAATTTTTAATCGCCGTAATTTCGTCTTTATTTAAATGATATAACTCTTCTTTAATACCGCCTGATTTTACCAATTCCCATAAAATATAATCCAACTTCAAAAACCAATAACGTTGAATATTTTGATATGTCATCGCTGGTGCGTTAGGCGGCCATGGGTGTCTTTTGGCATCCTGTTGTTTTAGGCTGCCAAGAGAAAGGGAACCAGATTGATAGGCTGTTAACACCCACTCCTGCCAAGACGAAGAGGATACATACAACATTGATTGGTACTTTTTAAGTAGTTCAGAAGTATCCTCAGAAGAATCTTTTGTGTCTTCTTCTCGAAACGCATATTCAAGATTATCACTATCAGAGCGTTTTAGATAAATGATATTAGCATCCATCCATTTTCGGTATGTAGTCATATTTTTGATAAATTCCCCTTTTTCAAAATCAGCATATTTGCTGAAAGTTTCTAGTATTTTGTTTTCATCGGTTAACACATCTTTATCTTTCCTTAATGTTATCTTCAACACATGCAGTAAGAAAATGGCAGGACGTAAAACTAAGCGATTGGAGTAGCGTTCCACATCAATTGTTGACTCCGGCTCTTTTGCAACGCTAGTCTTTTTTTTAAGAATATCTGCGAGACTTACATCTACGCCTTTCGTATCTGAATCTTTGGTACAACTAGAATTAGTACCCTGATAAGCGTGCTCAAAATTTAAGCAGGCATCAAAAATGGCAGATTTGTGGGGAAAATATTTTCCCTTAATTTGTTCCACTGGTGTTAACTGCTGACCTGCCGCATTCATTTTTTCAAAAAAACGATTCAGATCTGTCGAATTGTAACTTTCGGGAAGCTCCGAAATTAAAAACGATGCGTAGTTATAAACATACATCGCGAACTCCGCATTTGCTCCTTGTCGTTCCATGCAGGCTATGAATTTAAGGAAATTCGGATTTTTGACTTCGGAAAATTTGCCTTGTCGAATTTGCAACAAGTCTTCCTCATCCTCCGGACGTCCAAAATAGTTGATGCGTAATTTCGTCTTATCGTCTGAAAAAATAAATTTTTCCCATTCACAAGATTCAGACTGAACACAGCAGCACATATACGCGCCAAAAAGCGTCAAAAATGTCAATCGTTGTTGTCCGTCGACAATATCCCATTTTTCTTCCTGATCCGAATCGCCCTGATCCGTACCGCCCTTGTTGGCCACGACAGTGATAACCCCAATGTAATATGGAGTTGAAGGATTTGTTTCATGCGCCTTTTTAAGGTCACTCAGGAGTTGTTCTATTTGCGCTTCTCCCCAAACAAAAAGTCGCTGATAAATTGGAATGTTAAATTTTATCTTCGTGTCGCCCAATTTTGCCGGAGTAACTGCGGAATTCAATGACATGCTCATGGTGTGTTTGTATCCTTGTTTGGCGAGATTTTCAGAATGGATTTACTCCGATACCTCTCTTGTGGTATGGAAAGAGATTTGCTTTTTTCGAGGTTTTCAAGAAAATGCCCCAAGGCATTCCAATAGTTTCTGGCCGTTTTTTTCTCATTGCGAATGAGGTATGTTTGTTTATTATCCAACATCGCTGCAAAAAATTCTCCCTCAAATGTCACGCGGTCAAGAATGCCAACACATTCCTGAAAAATGCGCTCCGAAAGATAACGGCTCATGACACGGGTTTCGTTTCGCAATTCAGAAAGACGATATGCAAGGGCATAAACCGCATCGCTCAAATAAAGCACGCCAAATTTGCAATAAAAAAGAAAAGCAGCGGCATTGATGCCTGCATGGATAACCCCATTACTGTGCCAACTCAGGGCTTCATGGAGTTTCGTGATCACTTCTTCCTGGTTGAACTCGGCAAATTCTTTTCGATAATACTCCGTATAATCAAAAAATTCTCTGCCGCCGGCGAGAATCGAATCAAAGCGAAAACGGCGTGTTGGAAACGCGGGAAATCCCGCAAGTGGCTTAAGACTTACAGCGTAATGGTTAAACAAATCACGCTCCGGAGTATTGGCTGCATTTAAGCGAAAATTCATTCTACTGCGCCAATTTCGTAGCCGGTAAAGCATTTGGTGCAATAGTTCGTCTTGTGTTCCGGATTTTTCGAGATTATGCCATCGAGTTGACATTTTCTGCGCGACGGCCTCTTCTTTAACGTAGCGCAGATGGTGGGTCTTTAATAGATCGTAATCGGAAAGCCGCTTTCCGGTCGAGTTGCTGTTGCTAAAAAATGTGTAAGCAAGGTCTTCCGGCAGATTTTTTCTCAAAATTATCACCGAAATAATAATTCTATCGAAACAAATTTTATTACTGCTGGCGACAATCACATCCCTTGCCCGTAAAATGGATTGTATCGCGTGTTCGGTTTGGTTATTGTTTTGCAACTTTTGAGTCAAAAGTGGGATATTTTCTTGCATACTATTTTTCAATTTTGCCCATATAGCTAATGTCGTCAATCGTTGTTGTCCGTCAATAATATCGAAACCGTCTTTTGAGGGAGACTTTTTGAGGATCACCGAACCGAGATGGTATTCGTCATTTTTGTTGTCCTGCTGCCATAAATGGATGCCCTCAATCAAATCAAGTACATTTGAGGTACGCCAGCAATAACCGCGTTGATAATCCGGAATCGTCAGGTGTTTTGCTAGCAATTCTTTCAGAGGAATGTTTTGACAAGTAACTTGATAGCCATCGTCTCCTTCTAAGGATTTAGGCGTATCAGTCAACTTTGCCTTTGCCCATTCCTCCTCTACCTGTTTAACCAGTGACATTGCACCACCACAAAGTGTGTTCCAAGCAATGCCATACGCGTGAATAGCAGGTTCGCACTTTGTCCATTTTTCGACATGAAGCTGGTGTTTCCAAGAATTCGGCCCATCGTGACTCACCGCACCCTTTGCAACGCCATGTGCAATAATCCATGCCCCATCTTTTAACAGAATGACATCATTTTGTTTTATTTTACCCAACGCCGACGGATAACGGGCGGCAATGTGAAGTTGGTAAAAATTTTTGTTCCATGATTCTTCGATGATCTCTTTGCGGCCATCAAAATTTCCATAGGTACATACAAAATAGTCCGGCATTTTCATTTCTCCAAACATTTTCTTGCTATGTAGCGAACAGCATTCAAGGTTTCGACGATTTTAGACCGCCGAAGCCAGCTCTCTTGGCATTTTCCGTCACATGCCATGGCGGCTAAATCAAAGTTAGTGGTGGTGAGCAACCGGACATTCATTCGTCAATTCCTTTTGCGAATTTCAAACGACGTAATAATATAAAATTGCACTCTAAGTCGCAACTTTATATCTCAAAATACGCACGATGCAAAAATTCCAAAGTGAGTTCAGATTAGAACAGTCATCTGTCGTCTGAACGGCCCAAATGCGCGCAAACGTCGCGCTGTACATTCCGGCGGGCGTTTTGCTAAACTTTATGACTTCTTTTTCGCGGGAGTTTGATATGCGTTTTTTTGCAGAAATTGTGCGCGGTCTCTGGAAGGAGAATCCGACGTTTCGGCTCGTCCTCGGGATGTGTCCGACGCTGGCGGTGACGACATCGCTGGAAAACGCCCTTGGCATGGGGGTGGCGTGTGTGTTTGTGCTGGTCTGTTCGAACACCGTGATCTCGATGTTCCGCAACTTCATTCCCGGCAGCGTGCGCATTCCGTGTTACATTGTGCTCATCGCGTCGTTCGTCTCCGTTGTCGAAATGCTGATGCGCGCATACACGCCCGCGCTCGCGGAAAACCTTGGCATCTTCATTCCGCTGATCGTCGTCAACTGCATCATCCTCGGCCGCGCGGAGGCTTTCGCCGCGAAAAACCCCGTGCTGTACAGCCTTGCCGACGGCCTTGGCATGGGGCTGGGCTTCACGCTCTCCCTCTCCGTCATCAGCATCGTGCGCGAGCTCATGGGTAGCGGCACGGTCACGGTCTGGGGCGACTTGCGCCTCACCGCATACAACGGCGGCGGATTGATCCTCACCATTCTTCCCGCGGGCGGTTTCATCACCCTCGGCGTGCTGCTTGCCGCGATCAACGCGTGGCAAAATTACCAGGCGCGCCGCCAGGGTTTCGAAGCGCCGCGCCCCCTTGAGCTCGACTGCCGCCACTGCATCGGCTGCGCCCTCCACTCCACCCAACAGGATCCCACATGAGCGAAGCAACCCCCGAAACATCCGGCGCCACCAACTACCGCGAGCAGCGCGTCGCGAACATGGAAAAACTCGCCAGCGCCGGCCATCACCCCTTTGGCCAACGCTTTGCGCGCACCGGCCGACTCGCCGACATCCGCGCCGCGTTTGAGGAAGGCCGCGAGGTCACCGTCGCCGGCCGCATCATGACTGTCCGCGGCATGGGCAAGGCTGTTTTCGCCGACTTGCGCGACGGTTCCGGTCGCTTCCAGATTTTCATCAAGGCCGACCACCTCACGCCCGAGGCCTTCGCCAATTTCAAGCTTCTTGACCTCGGCGACTGGATCGGCGTCACCGGCAAGCTCTTCACCACCCGCACCGGCGAACCCTCCGTCGACGTCAGCGACTGGCGCCTCCTCAGCAAATGCCTCCAACCGCTGCCCGAAAAATGGCACGGCCTCAAGGACGAGGACGAGTGTTACCGCAAGCGTTACCTCGACCTGCTCATCAACCCCGACCACCGCCGCGTCTTCGACCAGCGCATTGCCATGATGCGCGAAATCCGCAACTACCTCACCAGCCGCGGCTTCCAGGAAGTCGAAACGCCCATGATGCACGTCCAGGCCGGCGGCGCCGCGGCCAAGCCCTTTGTCACCCATTACAACGCGCTCGACGCCGACATGTACATGCGCATCGCGCCCGAACTTTACCTCAAGCGCCTGCTTGTCGGCGGCTTCGACAAAATTTTCGAAATCAACCGCAACTTCCGCAACGAAGGTCTCGACCGCACCCACTCGCCCGAATTTACCGCGCTCGAAATTTACGAAGCCTTCGGCGACCTCAACTCCATGAAGGACATCATCGAGGGCCTCATCCCCCACCTCGCGACCCACGTCTTTGGCGTCGAAAAAATCAACTGCCTCATGAACGACGGCTCCACCCAGGAGGTCAACCTCATGCCTCCCTACCGCGTTGCCACCTACCACGACCTCATCCGCGAACGCATGGGCGCCGACTGGATGGAGCTTTCGCTCGACGAAAAACGCCGCCGCCTCAAGGACGCCGGCGTCCACACCGACCCCAAATGGGACGACATCCTCGTCACCCACGAGGTCTACGAAAAACTCATTGAGAAGCGCCTCGTCAACCCCACCTTCGTCACGCGCCTGCCCAAACAACTCGTGCCGCTCGCCAAAGCCTGCGACGACGATCCCAACCTCGTCGACGTTTTCGAGCTCGTCATCGCCGGTCGCGAAGTCGCCCCTGCCTACAACGAGCTCAACGACCCCTTTGCCCAGCGCGAACGCCTCCACGAGCAATCCCTCGAGGATCCCGAAAAAATGGACGAAGACTTTATCCTCGCCCTCGAACACGGCATGCCTCCCGCCGGCGGCATGGGCGTCGGCCTCGACCGGTTGGTGATGCTCCTCGCCGGTTGCGACTCCATCCGCGATGTCATCCTCTTCCCCCATCTGCGCAACAAAACCTGAGCGGAAGAAATATCAAAAGCCTTTCGTGGCGGGGCAG
>JAVBOU010000095.1:0-35365 GCA_031550185.1 Kiritimatiellia bacterium
TGTTTTGTATCAAACCCGTGACATCCCCCCGCCGGATCGTTGCAGGTTGTATCATATCGCCCCCGCCGATCGTTGCGCCTCAAAACCCCAACGATTCCGCGTCTTTCCGCGTTTTCTGGAGTTGTATCATATCGTCCGTCCTCCTGCTGTCCGAAGAAAAAGTAAAACCGCCAAACGGACAAATATCAAAAGTGTCCCGTGGCAGAGGTCACCCTCTGCCACGGGACGCTTTTTTCGTTTTGGAGTTTAGGGGAGATCGACGACGACCTTGTAGAAGCGCCGGGTGGTGGTGCGTTCGGTGGTGTGGGTGGCGAGGATGAGGTCGGCGTCAAGGGGATGGAGCTGGGTGCTGACAAGGTCGGGGTCGGCAAGAGTCCAGTTGGCGAGGTCGTCGCTGACGTAGAGGTGGAAGGCGAGATCGGGGTCGTTGTCGCGGCGAGTGTAGGTGATGTTGACAAGGTCGCCGGGGATGCAGTCGATGAAGATGTAACCGATGCCGGGATCGGGTTGGTTGGGGTCGCCGCCAAAGACGTATTCGGCGTCGTTGGTGAGGCCGTCGTTGTCAGGGTCGGCGTTGCCGTCAGCCTGGTTGTTGGCGATCTGGTCGGCGGTGAAGTGGAAGTCGTTCCAGATTTGCCGTGCGCCGGTGGCGGGCGTGGAGCCGGTGCCGGAGGGGTTGATGACGTAGACGAGGCTGGAGGCCTGGCTGGAGGCGAGGTCGTAAACCGTGACGGAGACGGAGCTGGTGGTGATGCGGCCGGTGGTGTCCTTGAGCTGGTAGGTGAAGGTCTCGGTGTAAGGATAGGCGCCGGCGTGGGAGGCGTTCGGGATGTAACGGATTTTGCCGCCTTCAAGTGAAATGGCCGCGCCATGCGTGGCGCCGGAGACGGCGTTGAGCGCGGGGAGATAGGCGGCGAGGTAACCGGAGGTGATGGGGTCGTTGGCGAGGACGTCGAAGAGATACGAGCCGCCGCGCAAGGCGGTGAAGGTGTCGGGTGTCGCGGGCAGGGCGCCGACGTAGATGATCAGGTTGGCTTCGCCGCTGCCGCCGAGGCCGTCGGTGATGGTGTAGCGGGCGGTGTCGACGCCGACGAAGTTGGCGGGCGGCGTGTAGACGAGGGTCGTGCCGGAGACGGTGAGGTTGCCGTATTGCGCGGAGGTGGTGACGTGGAGGCCCATGGCGGGAAGCGGGGTCTTGGGTTCGACGAGGTCGTTGGCGGCGACGTCGAGGATGTTGTTGGCGGAGTTTCGCTCGACGTTGAAGGCGTCGTTCTGGGTTTCGATTTCAATGTCGGAAACGCGCAGGCGGACGGTGACGGCGACGGCGGCGGCCTGCTTGCGGCCAAAGGCGTCCTCGACTTCGTAGGTGAAGGTTTCGACGTACTGGCCGAAGTTGTCGGGATACTGGCCGGGACGGAAGAGGATGGACTGCTTGTCGTCGGAGACCTGGAGCTCGGAACCAAAGCGCGGGGCGTTGTCGCCGATGCCGAAGTTGGGGGTGATGTGGAGGGCGACGGCGCCGCCGGGGAAGACGGCGTCGTTGCGAAGGACGGGCAGGGAATACGCCTTGGCCTTGCCGGCGACGCCATCCCATTCGTAGCCGATGATGAAGGCGTCGTTGTTGGCGATGAGGTCGCCGGAAATGACGCGCAGGGTCACGAGGCCGGTCTTGACGCCGACGCCGTCGGAGACGACGTAGCTGAAGGTGTCGATGCCGGTGAAGCCGGTCTTCGGCGTGTAACGCAGAAGGGAGCCGGAGCGGGTGACGGCGCCGCCTTCCTGGGAGACGGTTTGGAAGTCTTGGATGGTGAGCGCGTAGTGGACGGAGCGGCAGGAGGCGTCGTTGGCGAGGACGTCGATGTCGATGTTGGCGGAGTTGGCGCGGACGGTGAGGTTGTCGGGATTCGCGTAGAGGTTTTCGCCGTGCGAAGTAACGACCGTGACCTCGCCAGTGACGACGACGGAGGAGTTGGGGACGACCGCGGTGTAGCGCCAGATGGCGGAAGCGTTGAGTGTCGTGCCGGCGGCGAAGCTGACTTTGTTGTCGTTGACCGAGGCGACGCCGTTGGCGGTTTCGCCATTGCGGAGCGTAACACCGGTGAGCATGAGTGACGCGGGCGGCGCGTAGGGACGCGTCGAGTCGTTGGCAAGCACGTCGATGAGGGTGACGGTGTTGGTGGCGACGGTGATGGAATCGGGCGTGGCAAAAGGCACGCCCACCGTGACGCTGACCGTGGCAGTGCCGACCGCGCCGTAACGGTCGATGGCGGAATAGATGAAGGTGTCAATGCCGATGAATCCGGCGGGTGCGGCGTAGGTGACGCTGCGTTGATCCGCGTCGATGACCACGGCGCCGGCGGTGGCGTTGGTGTTGACGGAGGTGATGAGCATGCCGTCGGTGGCGTCACCGAGGAGGATGTCGTTGGCGAGGAGGTCGAGGCGGATTGGCGCGGCGCCAGGCGCGGCGGTGAACCAGTCGGGCTGAATGCCGGTGACGCGGTCGATGATTTTGACGCGAACCGTGGCAATGGCGGAGGCTCCGCCACCGCCGAGCGCGCGGTAGGTGAAGGTGACGTCATTGAGCGCGGTGCCGGCCGTGTAATGGAAGACGTTGTCCACGAGGGTGAGGCCGGCGGGCCAGTCGGCGTTGTACGCGGGATCGACAAGGATGCCGGCGGCGGAGTTGGGCAGCATGGCGTCGTTGAAGGTGACGGGCATGGCAAGGCTCATGTGACGGGCCACGGCGTATTCGTCGTCACAGGCATGGAGCGGGCCGTTGTAATCATGCTCCACAACAAGCACGCGGACGTTGGCCTTGCGCAAGACGCCGATGGAGTTGGTGACGGCGTAGGTGAAGATGTCGGTGCCGGCGAAGTTGGCGGGTGGCGTGTAGAGCAACGCCGTGCGCGCGGCGTTGGCCGAAACGCTGCCGTTGTGCAGGGAGGGCGTGACGGAAAGAAGCGACATGCCGGTGTTGTGGAAGTTGACGTCGTTGACCAGCACGCCGAGGGAGACGGCGGCGGAGTTGACCGGGACGCGGAAGGTGTCGTCAAGCGCGAGGAAAAGCGAGTGGTCGGTGACGCTGTAGGGAATCCGGTTGGTGGCGAGCGAGGGGTCCGGCACGTCGACGGTGACGGATTGGAAAATGTCGTGCGCGTCCGCGTCCGTGACGTTGGGCGCGAAGGTGACGGTACTGTGCGCGTCGGGATTCATCACATAAAGGGGCGAGGCCACGGGCTTGTTGTTGACGCCGCGCACCAGCACGGCGACGCGCGAAGAAACAGCGTCGTGGCCGTCGGAGATGTAAACGGTGAAGATGTCGAACGCGGTTTCACCGATGCCGAGCGCGCGCAACTTGGCGGAGACGGCGGGATTGTAAGTGACGTTCGCGCCCGCCGGATCGACGCTGATCGCGGCGCCAAGGAGCGAGACCGCCTGAACCGAGGAAACGAAGTGGCGGCTGTTGGACAGATCGCTGTCATCGATGTCCGTGTCGTTTTCAATGAGCTCCGCGCCGTGGATCACGAGCGACGTGTTTTCATCGGTGGAGAAAAAGTTCGTGAGCAAAAGAAGATCGGCGGAGGTGAGCGGCGTCTTGTTTTTGTCCGCGACGATGAGGTCGGCGCAATCGACGCGGCCGGATGCGGGCGGGATCAGAACAGTGAGCACCGCGAGGCGGTTGGTGAGAATTTCAAACGCGTCGCCGCCGAATTTGTCGACGAGATCATTGAGGCACGGCGGGTCGTCTTTCACGATGGGCGGGTTGTTGACGCCGTTGACCGTGAGCGTGACGCGGGCGATGCCGGGCGCGTCGTGCGCGTCGACAAGGACATACCAAAATTCGTCGACCTGGCTCTCGCCGGAGGCAAGGGCCTGGAGCTGGCTGGAGACGGCGGCGTTGTAGACGATGCCATCCTCAAGCCGGTTGGCGCGCGTGACGAGCGTGACGGCGGCGCCGGCGGTGGTGGTCGCGGTCAGCGCGGCGTCGGAGGGAATCCAGAAGGCCCGGCCGGGAAGGATCACGCCGGGCGCGCCGGAGAGGGTGAAGGTGTCGGCGTCGATCACGGTGACGGCACGGCTGCCGTTGAGGCGGGCGGGATTTTGAATGCCAACCAGCGTGATGGTCGCGCCGGTTGCGAGCCCGTGCGCGGGCGAGGTGACGAGCGTGGCCACGCCGTCGCTGGCCGGCGCGATGGCGGTGATGGCGTGGACGTCGGCGCCGGAGAGCACGCCGGTGATGCGGAAGGCCTCGTTGGTGTCGCCCTCGTCGACATCGGTGTCGTTGGCGAGCAGACCGACGCCAGGAACAGGATGACGCGGTTCCTCGTTGAAGATCGCGCCGGCGGAAAGGTTGGGCTGCGCAAGAAGGCGCACGGCCTCGCGTTCGGTGAGCGACGTCACCAGCAGGTCGTCAACGCCGACGGGATTGTCGTTCAAGCCCTCGAGGTTGATCGTGACAGTCGCCGTGCCGACAACGTCAGGATTGCGGGTCGACGCGATGCCAGTCTTGAAAGTGTCGGCATCGACGGCGTCGTCGGAGCGAACTTGAAAACTTTTGGCATCCGGCACCGCGACGACCTTGAGCTTGCGTCCGTCGATCCAAACAAAATCGTTGGTGGAGAGTCCGTGTTCAATGGCCAGCGAGCACGTGATGTCATACGGTCCGCTGCCCGACACGCTCGCATCGGGACCGAGCGGAATGTCGCGTCCGTCCCACACGTCGTAGGTGAAGGAGTCGACGAGCTCGCGTCCGGCAGGAAGCAACTGGAGCGCGGCCGTGACGGTGGGATCGTAACAAAGCGAACCGGTCACGGCGTCGTAAACAACAGCGGCGCCGAGCGCGGAGACGAGGTCGTGACGCACGATGGTGAGCGGGTCGCCGTCGGGATCGCTGTCATTCGCGAGGACGTCAATCAACACGGCGTCGTCCTCGGTGGTGATGGCAAAATCATCGCGTGCGTCGGGCGGCGCATTCTCCTCGCCAAAGGGCGTGCCGTTGCCGGTCGCGCCGGGTGATTCCAAAAGTATGGTGTTGTCATACGTGTGCGGCAGGAAGGCGAAGCCGCGCGCCTGCGGCACGGTGGCGATGGATTGCTTGCCGGTGTTCAGCACGGTGATTCCCTGCGCTGAGGCGGGATCGTTGTAAACAGTAAGGAAGGTGTGGTGGACGATCGGCGTCGTGGTGTTGGCGGGGACAATGGCGACCGAGCCGCGGCCCGTGCTGGAAATGAGCTTGGCGAAATCCGTTGCGTTCGACACGATGGAGGCGCGCACGACGGGCGTCGGATTGTCCGGCGTGAGCGGCAATTGAAATGCGGCGACGCCGTCGGCCGCCGTGGGGAAGGCGACGACCACGCCGTGACCGGAGGCAAAGGTGTAAGTGGCGGGAATCGCGGCGGCGGACGCCCCGGCGGTAAACACCGTGGAGTTGGCGGGATTGGCGATGGTGCCATGGCCAAAGGTGTGGACAGCGGTGCCGTTCACGAGGAGCGTCATGTCCTGAAGGTTGACGGCGCTCTTGGCGCCGCGTGGCGCGTAGATTTCGATGAAGCAGTCAGCCGCGTTTTTCACGAGTTGAATTTCAGTGACGGCGGGGAAAGCGGCGGCCGCGGGGTCGAGCGCGCCGGAAAGCGTGCTCGTGCCGCGGATGCGTCCGGCGAGATCCGTGATGTCGGCGGCGCGAACGGACGCGACATTCGCGGGCACAAAATCGGCATTGAGCCGCGCGTCAAATTCGAGCTGGTCGGTGGGCTGGTCGAGCAGCGTTTTATGAATCCCCCCCATTTGGTGGTGAAACACAGAGGAATCATCGTCGCAAATATTGCCGCCATAGGACCAAATTTCAGCAACGGCGGCGGTGTTGAGCGTGCGGTTGTCGGGATCATCGGCGAAGATGTTGTTCTCAAGATAGAAAACACTGCCGCCGTTGGCAAAGATGGAGGTGGCCTGCACTTCGGGATCCCGGGTGTTGTCCACGTTGCCGGTGAAGGTGCAGTGAACCACGTCGATGTCCAGGAAGCCGTCGGTTTCGCCAGGGAACTCGGCGTTGATCGCGCCGCCGCCCGCGCCGTTGAGGCAGAGCTGGCGGTTGCGGGCAAAGACCGTGTTGTAAAAGCTGATGTACTGGTCGGTGAAGAGGGAGATCGCGCCGCCGCCGTACGCGGCGCTGTCCGTCACGGCATTGTCAAGGAACATGCAGGCCTCGACAGTGAGGCGGCCATACACGACGTCCACTGCGCCGCCGCAATCCGTGGCGACGCAGTTGCGCACCGTGACCTGGCGAAGCGTCAGGTGACCGTTTGCCTCGACGGAAAAGGCGCCGCCGAAATTCCCCGTGCAGTCCGCAATGGCGACGCCCTCCACGGTGACGGGCGCGGCAATGGTCAGGAACCGGCGGTCCGGCACTCCGTCGCCGTTGGTGTCGCCGGAGAGCGTCAGCAAATCCGCGCCCGGACCCTTAATGGTGAGCGCCTTGTCGGCGATGACTTCCGCCGCGTTCGCGAGGCGCACGGTGGCGGGGTATTGCGGCAGGGCGAAGGTGATGACATCGTTGTTGCCGAAGTGCGCGAGCGCGTGCGAGAACGAGCCGGGCAGGCCGTCGTCAATCGGGTTGGTGACCAGCCAGTTGCGCGGCGGATCCTGGACCTGGATCATGAGCCGCGCCGTGCCGGTCGCCAAAAACTCATCCTTCGCCGTGAGCGTGAAGGTCGTGCCGCCGGGATCGTCGACCGGGAAGGGGTATGTGGCGGAAAGCGTGAAGGTCACGTTGGTGACGACCGCGAGGATGGCCTCGGCCGATGGCGCCGTGATGGTGAAGCCGTTGCCGTACGCGGCGAGCCCCGCGGTGTTGCCAAACGTTCCCTTGGCCGCGTCCATCGTGAAGGAGAGCGTGAGCGACTGCTGGTCGTCGTTGAAAAGGCCGACATTTGCAAAGGGCCGTATGACCTCGGCCGGCGAGAAGAGCACGGGCTGGTCGCCAGGCACGGTGATGACTGGCGCCGCGTTGCGTTTTTCGATCTCGACCGTCACCGTGCGCGTCGTGCTGGTCTTGCCGATTTTGTCCGTCGCGACAAGGGTGATCGTGGCGGAGGCCGTCTGCCCGATGGGCACGGGGGCCAGCGCCGCGGCGTCGGGAACAACCGACACCATGCGCAGCTTCGCCGTGAGATTGGTCGGATGCTGGAGGGTCGCAACGTCGATGTCGCCCGCCGCCAATCTGACGTAAGGCGGCGAGATCGTGATCCGCGCGCTGACGAACTGGTTGCCGCCTTCGTCCGGCTCCGTGACCGTGGTTTGCGGGAACACGCGCGTCGGCGCGGCGGTGTCCGACAGGATGGCGAACGACACCGGCGCGCCCGTGCCGAGCGTGATCTCCGGCGGCCGCTGCAGCTGGCGCAGCGTGAGCCGGTTCGTCACGGTCGTCGTGTCAAAGCCGTCGTTCAGCTCGAAGATGAACGACACGGTTTCCACGGCGTTGGTCATCACGCCGTCATGCGCGGTGAACACCAGGTCGTTGATCAGCGCCGTGTTCAGCGTCGTCTGGTTCCCCGTGCCGATGATGAGCAGGTTCTCCGCGTTGACGGTCCCGAACCGGAGCGACTCCGGCGCCAGGCGCGCGGTCAGCGTGTGCTCCTGCCCCACGTCCGGATCCGTGAGGGAGCCCAGCATGAAGGGCTTGAGCTGCGCGCCCTCCATCACCTCGGTCACGCCGCTCTTCAGGCGGATGTCAAACTCCGGCGGCGTGTTCTTGAACCAGATTCGCACGGGCAGGCTGGTCGTGCAAACCTTGCCGTCCGCGCCCGTCGCGGTGACCGCCGCGTAAAACGTGTTGGTCGTGCCGATGATGCCAAAGAGCCCGTCCCGCGCCTTAAGCGTCACACCGCGCAGCCACGCGGTCTGCAAATCCGTCGCGCGCGACGCCGGCGCGTCGGCCTGCGACACCTCGACCCCGCCGAACACGACCGACATGTCCGCGTCCGCGACGCGCACGTCCAGCTTCTCCTTCAACGGGTCACCGGGCGGAAAATCATCAACGTCGGTGATTGTGACGCTGGTGAACACATTGGTCCACGTGTCCTTGTTGGACATGATGACCTCCGCCGGAAAGTTGGAGATCACCGGCGGGTCGGGCACCGGGTTGACGGTCACGGTGATGGTCTGCTCGACGGAATGCGTCCCATCCGAAACCGTCAGCTTCATGGACACATTGCCGTATGCGTTGGCGAATGGCGTCAGCCTGAGCGTCATGTTGGGAAGCGTCCCCGTCACCTGCCACGACTGGATGATGTAAGTGGGATTGAACACCGCCGTGTATGTCAACGCCGCCGGGCCGCCGTGCGTGACCGTGAAATTTTTTGTGCCAACCGTGTCCTCGTCAAACGCAAAGTTGGAAAGGTTGGAAATCTTTGGAACCGCCGCGACCGCGATGTCCAGGCTGTTCGTCACCACGCCGCCAAGGCCTGAATCCTTGTACACCACGAAAAACTTCGTCGTTCCCGTCGCCGCGATGTCGGGCGCTGTCAGCGTGAAGGTGTTGCCGGCCCGCGAGACATTGGTGATCAACGCCGTGTTGTCCACCCATGCGTTCACATACGTGTCGGCCGATCCGCCAGGCGTCGCGTTGACGACCGCCGACGTGCCCGCGTCGATGTGGCCGCCGTGGTAACCCGTGCCCCGCGCCAGGCTCACCGTCGGAAGCGCGCGCACCGTGACCGTCGTGTTGCGCACCACCTCCGTTGTCGTGTCGCCTGTCACAAATGCGCGCACCAGCAACATTTCAGGCGTTCCCGCGACCCCGCCCGCGGTCATTTGCAACGTGCGCGCCATGGCCGTGCTGTCCGCGGGCGACACGGAGGCGGACGCCAGCCGCGACGGCCGCATCGACACGGCGACCGTGACATTGGTGTTGCTCCACCCTGAAAGCGTCACGTTGACGCTGGCTGTCGCATTCGCATACAACATCACCGGCGCGATGTCGTTGATCGACTGCGCACGCGCGGCTCCCGCCATGCACAACACGGCAACGGCAAAACATTTGGCTGATGAAATCTTCATGATCAGGCTCCTTAAAAAATGAATTCACTCCGCGGTCGCGGACAATGTAAACGACGGGACAGCCTCCGGCTTTTTCGTCGGACCGGTATGCGCGGGCCTGGCCTTGTGCTCCAGTTTCACCCCCCTCATCAAATCATCCTTGAATCGCGCCTCCACCGACGCATGCTTCTCCGCCAGCAGCCGCCGGCGCAGCGCGGACGACGCCTCCTTGAACGCGATCTGCGACGCCTCGCGTTCAGCCGTCTTCATCACCACCCACACGCCGTCCCCCGCCGCAAACGGCACCGTCCACTCGCCAACGCCAAGCCCCTTCCCCGCGGCCAGCACCTCGCTTGGGACGCGCGACGCCGCGTCATCCCCCACCCACCCGATGTCGCCGCCGCGGTAACGGCTCACCGTGTCCTCCGAATAATCCGCGGCGATTTTTCCAAAACCCAGCAACCGTCCGTTGTTCGTCGCCGCCTCGCGATCCGTCTCAAACAACGCCACCGCCTCGCCAAGCGCGGTTTTCAACTCGTCAATGTCGCGTCCCTTGCGGTAAAGAACGGCAAAGCGCGTCAGCGGCTGCCGCATGAAAAGTTGCTCCTTGCGTTGCGCATACGCGGCCTCCAGTTCCGCCTCGGTGACCGTGACCGCGTCGCGCTCCTTTTGAAACGTCGTGGCCAGCCACTCCGAAATCAAGCGGTTCTCCGTCTCCCGTTTGAACGCCGGCGAATCCGCGATCCCCGACTCCTCCGCACGGATCAGCATCACCTGCCGCTCGACTAGATTGGAGAGAATCGTGTCCGCCGTCGCCCCGACCCGCCGCGCCGCCTCCGCGTTAAAATCCGCCTGCGTGATCGCCCGGCCGTTTACGGTGACGAGGATCGGGGAGTCCACGGATGACATTTGGGGTGTTTGCTTGGAACATCCACAGATTGCACAGATGACACAGATTGAGATTGTGTTGAAAAAAAATTTCATAAGACAAAGCGGCGGTGGGTAAGACTAGGAGTTCCAAAATTGAGCAACAGGGCCTTGTGGTGACCGGAAGCCTTAAGATAGTTGAGCACTTGCGACTCTTCGGCACCCCCGATTGACACAAGGGCCTTGAGTTCGACAATCACCGAGCCGAAACACAGAAAATCCACCCGGTAAAAAGTTTGCAATGTTTTCCCGCGATAGACGATCGGAAGTTGCAACTCACGGACATGCGAAATGCCGGCATGTTGAAACTCAATTTCCAACGCCTCCTGATAAACCGGTTCCAAAAAACCGTTTCCGAGTGTGGTGTGGACGGTCATTGCCGCGCCAATGATGGCGTAAGTCTGCTCGTCCCTAATCTGTGAATTCTGTGTCATCTGTGGATTTTTAATCAGTGGAGATCCACGCTGATGAAGCCCGCGGGGGCGTTGGAATCCGTGAAGCGGTAGTAACGCCATTCCGGGCCGGTGGGTTGGCCGTCCGGCGCATCTACCTCTTTGACTTCCACTTTGGTCCCGACCGTGTCGCGCAAATCCTTGAAGCCGCGGATGCCATACTTGACGTCCGTCAGACCGACGGGTCGCTTCACGCGCACGGTCATGCCGTCGGGCAAAATGAACGGATGCGGGAAACCCGAACCGTCGACGCCCTGCACATCGGCACCAAAGGCGTAAAATTTATAAAGCTTCGTCAAGTCGCGCGGCTCGGCGGACATGAGCTGCATTTGCGACGTGTTGCGCGCGAGCCAGTCCTGGAAGGTGTCGAAGCGCTCAATGAGCACCACCTCCGCGGAGGCCGCGTTGGGCGCGACGTGGTAACGCGTAGACGCCACAGGCGCCAGCGACACGGTCTTCGCGCCGCCGGAGAGATTCGCGGAAGGCGCGACCGCCACCTCAATCAACTTCTCCGTCTCGTTCGCGCCAAAGGTGATCAGCGACGGGTTAATCGCAAGTCCCGTGTCGAAGTTGATCGTTTGGTAATCGGCGCCGCGCACCGCGCTACCGCCGAGCGTGTTTTGCACCGCGAGCGTCGCGCCCGCGTTGTCGCGCCAGACGAGGAAGTACCCCGACTCCGAGGTTTCACGCGCGGTGACCGGCACGATGGCCTCGACCGCGACCTCGGTCACGCGCGGCGCGATGGTGACACTGGCGGTCTTCGCGGAACCGACAATGTAACCGTCCCCCGCCCGCACGGTCATCGACGCGGCCACGGCGATGTTTCCACCCGCCGTGTAAGGCGTGACCGCAATTTGCAACGTCGCCACACCCGCGGGGAACGTCACCGCGCTGTCCGGAATGCCTTGGTAGTCCGTGCCGTTTTTCGCGGAGCCCGCCACCGTGACGTTCACGGTGAGCGCGCGCGAAATGTCACCCTCGCGTGTCAGTGTGAACTCACCTGCCACGGGCCCGTTGCGCGAGGCCGCCGGAAGCGTCGCCACAACCGAGACGCGCGGCGTGAGCGGCAAATCGGTCAGCACCGCTCCGCACGCGACCAGCGCGTAGAGATCAATGTCGCTCAGGCCGTTGAGCACCACACGCGCGCCGGTGGCAAAGACCAGGGTGTTGCCACCGGAAAGCGTCAGGTGTTCGGAGAGCGTTCCCGAAGCCGGGGCAAAAACGGTGATGTCGAGCATGTCGCCCTCTGCCACGGAGAAGTCCGTGATCGTGATGATCCGCGCGTTGAAGTCCGTGATGACGAAACGATCCGCGCCGGCGCCGCCGGTCCATGTGCGGTCCGCGGTGTCCGCCTCCGCCACGTCGGCGATCACGTCCGCGGCGTCGCCACCCGCGAGCGTGACGCCGGCCAGAGCGTAGGAGACCGCCGCGCCCGCCGCGTTGATGGTGTCGCCCTCGGCAACGACAAAGCCCGCGTTGGCGAGCTGATACAAATCACTGCGCAACGACACTTCGTTGATTGCCGGCTCGTAGAGCAAGAGCCGGACCTGTCCGGTCACCGGCTCATGCTGGCCGTCGGAGAGCGCGAGGCCGATCAGACCGGGATCCGAAACTTCGCGGTCGTGGCGATAGATCACCCGCGCCGCAAGAACGTCGGCGTGGGTAAAGGTCGAACCTGTCTCAAGAGGATCCAAGACGCCGTCGGACGCGAGCAGCGCCGTGATGCCGAACGGCAGCGAGGTGACGGTGTACACGAGGTTGGACGGCGCGGTGTCGAGATCAACCGCATTCAAAATCAGCGCGGTGTCACCACCCGCGTAGACCACAGTCTCGGGCGTCAGCAGAACCGGAACCGTGTGGTCGGCGCGGGGATCGAGCCCCAACGCGTAGGCCTGCGCGGCGGTCAGGCCGCTGTTGCCCAAAATGCGGTTGGCGTCGTTGACCTGCTTGTCCAAGCCGTAGTGATCTTCCCACCAGTCAGGCAGGCCGTCGCCGTCCGTGTCCAGCGCATGACGAGCGACACCAAGATCAAGGCGGTAGGTGGCGGAACGCAGGAGCTGGGCGGTGGTGAAGACTTCGCCGGCGGGCCCGAGCAGGGTCACGGACTCGTTGTCGAGCGTGACGCTCGCATGGCGGTGAGTCTGTTCGGAAAGCGCGAGCGGGACGTTCGCGGCGCCGGCGGCGAGGCCGAGCGAGAGCGCCGAATGCGGGACATCGAGCCGGTAGGAAAAAGTGCCCTTGTTGTAGGCGTGGAGCGAGGCGTGGAGTGTCACGTCCACGCCGTCCGCGCGCCGGATGGTCCAGGTGAGCGCACCTTCGGTGATAAGAAAAGGTTGAATGTCGCCCGTGCCGAGCACCTTGCCGTAGAAGGTCGTCGCAGGCTCCGTGATGCCCGCGGTGGCGGCGCGAGCGGGAGCGGCGGCGACAAAAAGAAGGGCGAGAGCAGACAGAAACATCTGCGTCGCGTTCGAATTGAAAGGGTTTGTTTTCATGGTCGTAATCCTTCTCAGTTGCCGCTGAATCCGTAGGTTTCGAAGACCAGCTTGATGTCCTTGACGTGCTCGATGAAGCGGTTGACGCCCTCGTCGGGATCGGCGTTGAGCGCACGGCCGGGAATGATGAGAATCCATCCCGTGTTCCAAACCGAGCGGCCCACGAGGCGCGAATCACTGACCAGCTCGCTGATGTTCACCGCCTCGGTCCCGGAGTCATGATAGGCGCGGAAGCTGGAGAAGCGGCGCTGCTGGCCGATGCGGCCGTCGAGCGAGTCGAGCAGCGGCACGAAGTTGGAATAGGGTAGCTTGGATTCGATGCCGGGGATTGGAATCGGGATCACCTGGTCGAGCACGTTCCAGACGCGCGTTTGGTTTGGCGAGACCGCGTTCGGCACGCTCATCACATCCGCGCCGGTGGGAATGAGATAGACGCGCGGCGTGGCGGAGAGGTCGGCCAGCACGTCCTCGGCGAGATAGCCGGAGAACCAGACGCCGACGGAGCGGATGCGCGTGGCGTAGACCGACGGATCCCAAGCGTGGTCGCCGCCGGCGAGCGCCTTGCCGAAGACGTTGTTGCCGGACTTGATCTGGGTCGCGAACCGCAGGACGATGCCGGGCTCGGCGACGGCGGCGCCGTGCGCATCCACGCCGCTGCCAAAGGGCCGCGCGAGATAGCGGAATTCCGGCACCTGCCAGAGGTCCTTGACGCGCGCCTTCTGCAGCGTCTGACGCCAGTTGTCGTCCGCGTTGTTGTCACCGGTCCAGTTGGCCGTGGAGGCACCGGTCGCGTTGGTGTAGCCGCTGGGGAAGATGCGGAAGTTCTCGGTGCGGAGGGAGAGCTTGCCGGTTTCGATCTGCGGGTTGGTGAGACCGAGGCGGTGCTTCATGACGTCGTAGTTGGTGGCCAGTTGCGCGAGGACGCCCGCGAGGCCGGCGCCGATTTGCGGCTGTCCGTCCGCGATGTAACCAAGGGTGCGTTCCTTGGCGATTTGCTCAAAGAGCACGGAGGGCGAGCCGGGGTCGTCGTCCATGAGGTTGGTCTCATAGTCGTAGGTCTTGGCGGCGAGGTAGGTGTAGCGCGCGGCGATGTCGAGCAGGCGGTGGTAGTTCTGGAGCGCGTGGTTGCGCTCGACGCGGAAGGTCATGTCCTGGTAGCGGTTTTGCTGAACCATGGCGGCGACGCGGCGGTTGAAGGCCTCGCGTTCATCCATGAGCATCGCGCCGCGGGAGAGGGTGGAGCGATAGCGCTCGACCAGCGAGCGGAGGAGCTCGGACTTGGAAAAAATGGCGGCGCGCATGTCGCCCTCCTCGTCGAGCATGTCGTCGATGCCGGCGATGCCCTCGATGTAGCTCTTGAGGCGTTCGTCGTCGGCGTTGACCAGCTCGACGGCGCCCTCGGTGATCTCCCAGATCAGCTCGTTGGTGACCTCGATGATTTTGGCGGCGATGCCCGCGAGGCCGAGTCCGGCGGAGACGCTGGCGCCGGTGACTTTCAACGCGCCGCGCGCGGGCGCCAGCACGTCGCCGAGGGAGTTGGCGAGGCCGAGGGTGGGCGTGGTGGCCGGGAGCGACTCGGAGATGCCGGAGGTCATCCATGTGACCTGGTCACCGGATTCCTCCATGATCTCCGCAAGCGTTTTGGCGGCGAGCAGGATGGAGTTGATGACGGACTTGGAGATGAAGAGGTCCTGGTTGCGCTTGGCAATGCGGTCGTCGATCTGGCGCTGGATTTCGAGGAGGTTGATCGCGCGCACGATGTCGATGAACATGTCCTGGTAGGCGCCGAAGGTGGAGGAGATGTCGATCTGCTGCTGGAGCATTTCGGCGATGATCTGCTGCAACTCGCCGACCGCCGGCCGGTCGCCCCAGCTGGAGGGCGCGACGAGCGAGTAAGTGGAGGCCGTGACAGGCAGCTCGAAGTCGATGTACTCAAGGGGGTTGGTAACGGTGAAGTCGGAGGCCGAGAGGTCGTAAAGCCCGTTGATGGAAAGGGCGAGCGCGGTGATCTCAGAGTCGCCCTTGATGCCGCCGAAGAGCATGGAAACCTGGTTGAGATATTCTGCGGTGTCGAGCTTGTAGGTGTAGCCGTCTTTGTTGAGCAGATTGCAACTCTTCAGCGCCTCGTAAAGCGTACCGCCCGAGAGCTTGCCGTTGCTGTCAAATTCAACGGCGCTCGAGAGTGGCTTCGGGAAGTAGTCGTACGCGGTGCTGTTGGCCGCGACGTACATGTAATACGCGAGGTCGGGGCCGATGTAGCCGTCGGGATAGAACTTGCCGGAGCCGACGGTGCCGGGATAGGGGCGGCCGAAGATTTCGATGAGCTCGTTGCGGTAGGTGATGTCCTGCTGGTAGATGTCGTTGCGGAACTGCTGCTCGGTGTTGGCGACGGCGCGGAGGCGGTTTTGCGCGGCGTTGGCGGCGTCCCACGCGGCCTTCGCGTTGTTGATCGCGACGATGGCGCGGTCGTAAACCTGCTCGAAGTGGGTGCGACCGAAGAGGCCGTCCTCCCAGCTGTACGGATTGATGTCAAAGGGCACGGCCTTCGAGGATATGCCGAGAGGATTGAAGCCGCTGTCAGCGTCGTCGAGCGAATTTTGAATCGCGTTGAGGTTGGCGGAGATAAGGCGGATGTCGGCGTTTTCCTGGCGGTCGACTTTTTGGACGCCGGTCAGGTTCTTGTTCGGATGCTCGGCGGGCAGCAGCGCGTTGGCGGTGACCCAGTCGAAGTAGGCGCCCTGGCCGGCGCGGCGGGCCCAGTCCTGGACGCCCCACGCGCGGTCGGCGTTGACGTCGGTGTAGCCCTGCCATTGGGCGGTCTCGTCCTCGGTGTAATACTGGCGGTAGGTGCTGGCGACGATCTCGGCGCCGGCCTTGGCCTTTTGCGCGGCGACCTGGGCGAACTTGCGCTCGTCGAGGAAGTCGACCTTCATCACGACGTTCATGAGGTTGTAGAACTCGGAGCGCGAGACCCAGTTGAAGAAGGGGTGGCGCAGGAGGTTGTACTGCTGCGTGAGCGCGGTGAGGTAGTGGCCCCAGGCGTCGCCGTGGCCCTGAGGGTAGAGGATCATGGCGTCGTACTCGTCGATGAAGCCGTCCATGTTGACGTCGCTGATGTTGTAGTTCATCGCGTAGGCGGCCTCGCCCTCGGCCTTAGTGAAGTTCCAGAAGAGGCGGTTGTAGACGGGACGCGCCATGTTGTCGTCCTGACCGCGGAGCAGGTCGAGCTCCTCCTCGAGCAGCGACGACGTCTGGTTTTGGAAGGCGTGGACCACGGGCGCGGCGGCGCCGTATTCGACGGAGGAGGAGCCGTAGCCGATGGTCGGGTCGTTGGCGTCGACGTAGGCCTCGTTGCCGAGAAGCATGTAGAAGTCGGAGAGGCGCGTGGAGGCGAGCTGGAGGGCGTTGGCGATGGCCGCGGTGGAGACCGGCGAGGAGAGGTTGATGCTCAGGTCGGCGGCGCGGTTGAGGATGGTTTGGTAGAGCTCGATGAGGCCGACGTTTTCGATGACCTCCTTGTCGGGGTTGAGCGCGACCGCGCCCTCGTAACGCGGGCCGAGCTGCTGGAGCATGGAGGAGGCGGTGGCGGGCGCTGTTCCCGTGAAGTCCGAAATGCGGGCCTCATAGGGATTCACAGCGTCGAGCACACGCTTGATCCAGCCCATGGAGAGCTGCGCCTTGTAATCGGGATAACCGTCGAGGTCGTAATCGTGGAAGGGATCGCTGTTGCCCGCGCCTGCCCATTCAAAGTTCACCTTGGGCGAATTGTCGGACTGCCGGACAGCCCAGTCGGTGCCGCTCACGACATCGTTCTTGTGGCGGTAGCGCACGAACCACCAGGAGTCGGCGAGCAGCGTCTCCGGCGCGTTGGGATCGCCTTTAAGCAGGATTTCATTGCGCGCGAGGCCGTTCTTGCCGGAGAGGTCGGGGAAGAGTTTCCAGTCGCCCGCGGAGGAGGCGGAGGCAACATACGGCGGCGGCACGTTGAGCGCGCCGTCGTCCGGGCGGTACCACCATTCGTAAACGAGATCGTCGCCGTTTGCGCCGAAGTCGCCGGTGTGGCGCAGCACGACGTTTTCGTCGAAGACGTTGTCCGAGTGGACGACGCTGATCGCGCCGCGGAAACGCTCGCGGCGGTCGACCTTGATCACGTGCAACGCGACGGGCGAGCCGCCCATCGAGGTGTCGTTGTTTTCGGCGATGGTCACCCAGCTCACATCGGGATAATCGGAGCGCGGGTCAAGGAACTTGCCGTTGGGGATCGCGGCGAGTCCGGTACCGAACGCGCGCGCGTTTTCGGCGACATTCGGATCGGTCTTTTCATGGTTGACGCCTTCGATCATCTCCGTCAGGGCGATGCCGTATTCGTCGCGCAACACTTTTGGCTGCAAACCGACCGCATATCCCCCGACATTCGCGAGGCCGGAGGGATTGAGTGACAGCGCGCGCAACGTGTCCACGGCGGAGCGCCATGCGGCGTCCTCGGAAATCGCGTACAAGTCCGCGACGTCCCGGCTGGTGAGAATGTTCGGCTCGAGCGTGTAAACCGCGGCGGGCGAGGCGGTGAGCGAGGCGTCGTCCGTGGTTTTGTTGTTGAGCATGCCGCGCAGCTCGAGCTTCTGCGTGATGGGGTCGTAGCGCACGCGTTTTTGCAGCGACGCGGGAAGGTCCTTGAAAATGTACTTGCCCTGGTACTGGCGTATCTTGCCGTTGGCGGGCTGCAACTCCGGGGGGTAGTTCTGCGCGGATAGATTCACGGAGTGCGAATCCATCACCTGCGCGACGCGCACGGTCCAGTCGGTCATGAGTTTGGCGGTTTCGTTCCTCGGGTTGAGCGCGTCGAAGATGACCTCGCCCACGGCAAAGGCCACGATGGCGGGAAGCCCGGGCGTCTGGATCGTCTCCGTGCCGGAACCGTCCGCGGTCGGCACGACGATGGCCGGATGATCGGCGCGGTATTCGCCGCCGGAATACGTCATGGTCTCGCCCGCCTTCAGCACGGGCGCGATGCGCGGCCAATCGGACTTGTAAAGGATGCGCGTGGGCAGCAGTTTGTCGGCGGCGAGGTTCGGCGGCAAAAAGGCCACGCTCGCGCTGACCTGCGGCTCCACGACAACGCCGTTCATCAGCGTCGCGCCGGTGAGCTGCGGCGGCCACCAGAAATCAGGCTGGAGCGGATAGAAGGCCTTCACCGAAAACCACGCGTCCGTGCCGCCGGAAACCGACCAGCGCGTTGATTTGTGATCCTTCCAAAACGTGGCCTGCCCCTTGAGGTTGACGCCGGTCGACTCGGGGCATGGCACCGCGCCCTCGACCACGCCGATCGGATAAAACGCGATCACCGGCTCGCCCGCCTCCATCGTCTTGTGGGGCTCGCCAAAGAGCTGGGCCGATGTTGCGGAACTGACGCCCACGGAGTTGGTCGTGAGCACCGACTGCACGGCGAAGTAATGCCCTGGCTGCTGCGTGTCCTCCTTCGCAATGGAGAACACGCGCATGGCGTAGTTCTTCAAAACGTTGTCGTAAAACTGCACGAGCACATAGGGCGGCGACGTCATGACGCCGCCATAGTTGTTCAGGTCGCCCGCGCGCAACGCATACACCGCGGTCGGCCGCGGCGAGACGGCGGCGTAACGCAGCGACGGCGCGAGCAGGGCGTGCTCCTCGTTGGGATTGTAACCCGCGGCGGCCGCGGCGGACTGCGAATACACCTTGAGCTCCGTGAAGCGCGACGGATCAAACGTCTTCGCCACGGCGACGCTGTTGGTCGCAAAGGCAATGGTCTGGTCAAAGCCGTCGGCGCCAAGGCTTTCGCTGCCCCATTCACTCGCGATGACAATGCGACCGAGCCCTTCCACCGGGCCGGTCGGCCAGCGCAGGTTGTAACGCCGCGCGGCGTGCGGCCAGAGCAGGCCGTCGGTCATGATCGGGTCGTCGTACCAGACGACGGTAATGCGGTGCGTATCGTCCACGCCCGTGGGATATTCGTTGACGGGGATGACCGGCCCGGGCAACAACGCGGGGTTCACGATGATGCGCTCGGGCTTGAGAGCCTTGAGTTTTTCCGCGTCGTACAGTTGCGTGCTGCGCAAACCCGCGAGGCGCTCGCTGTTGTAAATTCCAGGGTTGTAGCGCACGCCCTGCTGGTAGACAAGGAACCCCGTGCCAAACCCGGCGAGGTCGAGCGGATCCGTGATCGTCCGGCCAATGACGGCGGTGGCGGGTTTGTTCACGTTCAGCGACGCCTGCAACGTCTGCGTGCGGACGGTGCGCAACGCGACATACTCCTTGGGATCGGCGCGTCCGACTTTTTTGATTTCCTTGAAGCGCAGGAGCGACCATCCGTTGCCTGTGGCGGTGAAGAGGCTGTTGTCCTGGATGACGACGCTGACCGTGTTCTCCGCATATGCCTTGCCGACGAATTGGAAACTGCCGGCCGCGTCGGGCGTGAGCTGCACGGCGGGCGATCCCGCGATGTGGCCATAATGCGGCTTGTTCGGCCAGCTTGCGGTGATGTGCACCTCAAACCCCGTGTCCGCGGCGCCATAAACGGCCTTGACCAAACCCGGCTTGACCGGGAAAAGCACCTTCGCGTTGGGATCCCAAATCGCGGCGTCGGGCGGATCCACGGACGTCGGCTCGGCGAAGAGACGCGCCGCCACAGCGGGGAAGTTTTGCTCAATGGGCGTGATGCGGCCCTGGAACATGTATTCGCCAAGCTTCAACTGCGGATCGTAAAAGACCTGCTTGCCATAACTCCACGTGACCGCCACCGGGCGGAGGAGGTTGAGAATCTCCATCCCGCGGAAGGGCTTTGCCGCGCCGTCCGACGACAGCCATTGCGCCACGGGATTGTTGTACGCGTCGCGCGTGATGGCGAGGTTGTCCACCTCGCCGGTGTCGGTGTTGATCGTCCCCTCGACGGGGAAGTAATACCCATCGCCGAGCATCCAGCCGGAGAGCGCCTTGGAGTCCGCCGTGGTCTTGTTCGCCGCGGCGAGGACACGCACTGTCGTACCCTGGTCAAACCAGCACACCGCGCCGACCGGGTCAACCTCGGCCCACTGGCTGTTTTTGTATTGCAACACCTTGCACAGCGTCGACTCGGCGGACTGCGCGTAAACGCCGAACTGGATTTTCCAGCGGTATTTGATCGAACCCGGATGGTTCATCTTGAAATCAATCTGATGCCGCACGCCGGTCAGCCGCGGCTCCGCGAGCGCATTGGTCGACACCACGCTCCGGGCGTAAGGGACGTCGCCGATCGCCGCGCCCGTGGCCAGATAATCGTAAGGCACATAACGGACATAGAGCAACTGCGCGCTGTGCGCGAGGTCCTGCACCTCCGCGTCGACCTGCGCCACCACCTGCGAATTGGCCTCGACCCAATGCCGCACGCTGTTGCCGGCGCCAGCCGCGGGGTCGGGCGAACCGGACGCCGCGGACGTCAGCGGCCCGGACCACGGCACACCCGCCGGCGTGGTCAAACGGCTGGCCGTCGCCCCAAAGTCACTCGCCACATCCAAGGCGTACTCGTGGCGCACGCGAAACTCAATTTTGGTGTCCTGCCGCATTTCAAACGAATAGCGCGTCGTGTCGCCGGTCTGCGGCGTGTTGTTGACGCTCAGCCCCGACGCGCTGAAACGCTCCACACCGCGCATCTTGTCAGCCTCCTGATGCTCGGAAACGGTGTCGTAAACAAACTTGCCGTCCTCGCCGAAATAGCTCTCCGGCACCGCCTCAAATGTCACCTGCATGCCGGCCCGGCACTGGTCGTATTCAAAGACCGCCTCAAGGTTGTCGGCGTTGTTCGACGCGATGTTGTCGAAGACCCGGATGACCTCCAGATTCTTGTCGGTCTCCGACTCGCGCGTCGGATCCGTGATCTTCACGCGGAAACGCGCGGCCTGCGTGTTGAGCCCGCCGTCCTCGCCGACACATTGGACGACCAGTTTGAGCGGCCGCGCGTCGGACTTGAAGATGTAATCCTTTTCCTTCACGATCTCCGCGGTGCTGCCGAGTGTGATGGTGCTCGTGTTGCCGTACGCGCCAAAGACCTGGATCGTCGTCTTCGCGTCCGCGAAGTCCAGGTTCCACAGCGTGCCCTGCGGCGCATAATTTTTGTCCTTGGCGTCAATGCCCTCCTCCAGCGCGCCGGAAAAAACGATCTCGTTGCCCGCGTTCAAGCCCGCGATGCTGGTGATGCGGATGCTCTTGTTCGGCCCGCCGTTGTCGGTGATCGGCGCGTCGTTCACGTCCGGCCACATCGTCGACGCCCACGTCGAGCCAGCCGCGGGCGCGCGCGTCGAGAACAGGCCCGACGGGATCGCCGCGTACGTGCCGTACCCCGCGGGATCCGCAACATAAACGTAGATGTCGTTCAAGACGGCCGCAATGGTCTGCGGCGTATACCACCGCCCCTTCCATGAGACCTGGTCATTGGCAAACTGCAGAATGTCGCTGACATACTGGTTGCCGAGCGGCCAGACGAGGCCGAACATGCCGTTGAACATGTGCCACTGCATCAGCGTCATGATGATCGTGTCGCGCTCGGCGGGCGTGTCCAGCGTCGACGGCACGGCTCGCTCCCGCAGCCATTGCAGCCGCAAATAATCGCTGCCACCCGCCTCCACGTGGAATGCGTGCAGGTACACCACCTCGTCCTGTTGCAACGTCAGCCGCGTAGAACTCTCATGCCACGCGCCCTGGTTCTCGCCCCACACCTCGTCGAACAGGACATGCGTCGCGACCGTGCCGCCGGACTTCCGCATGAGCGTGACGTAGGCGCTGTCGTCGGCCGACAGCTTGAACCGGTACGTCCCCGCCTCCGGCACCTTCAGGAAACCGTGCATGCGCGCCGAATAATAATCCCCCGCGTTCACGATGTCCGCGAAGTAGCCCGTGCGGTTCACGCTGCGTCCGTTCGGCACCACCCCCGCCACCGCACTCATTATCAACGACGGCGGAATCATGGATCCGATGAGCGGTGTCATCCAATACTCACGCACATAGCCGATGCCCGACGCGTCCGCGCTGCTGCTCTTGAAATCAGGCGCGATGATCTGGCCGTTCAATCCCGAGATCGAGGCCGAGGCGTACTTAAACGTCTTGCCGTTGTTGCGCGTCACAAGGATCCCCGTGATCGGCTCCGACGAGTCGTTCTTCACCGTGAACCGCGCCGAGTTGTCCCCCGTCGCCGCATCCTTGTACGGATAAATCTTGGCCGTGAACGGCAGCTCTCCGGCGGACGCACCAAATATGCTCGCCGTCAACAGCCACAAAAAGGCGGAAATCTTTTTCATTGTCATTCTCCCAAAATTCTCTTATTTTCCGTTCAGCGAGCTGATCGTGCTGACCCTGTTCAATTCAAATCGCCCCTCGGTTCGAAGCCCGATGTCCTGATTCGGGCCGAGCGCCTTGTGCAGGCCGAAAATCTCCTCGCGGTACATGCCGGTCACCATGCTCACCCCGCGCGTCACGGAGGGAATGACGTTGGCCTCCGACGGCGCGTCGAAATCAATGCGGATGTTGCGCGTGATGTCAAACCCCGTCGTGTGGTCCGGATGCCGGCGGTGGCGGAAGGGGTTTGTCGAATGGCTGGCGGGGAGGAAAACTTTTCCCGTCAATCCCGCGGCGCCCAACGCCGTGCCCGCCGGAAGATCCACCGCATAACGCGGATCGCCATGTCCCAGCCCGAAAATTCCCTGCAGCGGCAACTCGTTCTGCTTCGCCCGCGCCGCCGCGGCGTACACCGGCTGCAGCGCGTTCATCGCCGCGGCCTTGGCCACCGCGGCCAACGACGCCTGGTACGTGAGCGGGTTCTGCACGCGCTCCGTCAGCGCCGCGGCCACCGCCGCGCGCGCCGCTTTCTCAGGCACCCCTGCGTAATCCGCCGACGTCACAAACGCCGTGTAATCCGCGGTCGGCGCGGCAACGTCCGGATACTTCGCGAGCGCCGCCGCCAGCGCCGCGTTCCCAGCGGCCACGGCGAGCGGTTGAATCGCCTGCGCAATCTCCCCCGCCGCGCGCGCCGTCGCGGCCGCCTCGACCACGCGGCCAAACATCTCCATCACCGCGTCCTCGGCGCGCGTGTCCTTCTCCGCCCACTTCAAAATCAGCGCGTCCGTCACCAGCGCCGCGGAGGACGGCAACGCCCGCAAGGTCGCCGCCGTGGCCGTGGCATTGCTCGCGGCGTGCCACGCCGCGGCGGCCAGCGCCGTGCCGGTTTCCCCGCCCGCCAGCAGGCGGTTGACGCTGTTGCCGATGTCGGCGTAATGCCCCGCGGCCTTCCACGCGTTTTTGTTATCATTCGCCGTGCCCGCGGCCTGCACCGCGCGGACAAAATTCATCGCGCGCGCGTCGCCATACGTCGACGCGCGGTAAAGGTTGGTCGCGGTGGTGAACCACGTCCTTGCCGCGCCGGACGACACCGAGGCGGACGCCGCGATAGTCGGCACGGCGCTCTTCACCTGGTCGAGAAAATTTTGATAGGACGCCGCGACATTGTCCGCCCCCACCACGTTGGCCTGCCAGCTCTGCACGGTGGCGACAGTCTCCTCCACGATTTGATTGCGCTCCCCCGCGGTGTCGATCGCGGAGGCGGTCTTGCCGGTGACCGTGTTCACCGCGAGCTCGGCCAGCCGGCCCACCAGCGTGTCCAGCACATGCGTGGCGCCGGCGTCGCCAAAATCAAACACCACGCTCGAATAACGCGTTGCCCGCTGCATCGGATACTCGGCGTACAGCGAGGGATCCGTGACGAGCGAAAGGTTGGACTCGTTTGATCCGGCGGAGGCAATGTCCGCCACGGTCGCCGAGGCGCTGCCCGACGCGTTGCGGTTGACGATCGCCACATCCTTCAGCAAACTCACCTGCCCCGCCGCATTGACATGCAGGAGCAGGCGAATGTCCGCGCGGTCACTCGTGACCGTCGGCTTCACCGGATCCGGCGCGCGCGGCACGTTGTTCTCATCCAGCGGAATCGACACTTCGTTCACCGTCCGCAATCCGACCGTCCCCACCCACAGGCCGGTGTACGGGTTCACATCGGCAAACAGCGTACACGTGAAAAACAGGCACGCCAAATTCAACATCACATGATTTTTCATAAAAGCCTCCGTGTTCATTCCCGCACCGCCTGCACCGGCACCCAGACTTCCGCCCCGAGATCCGTCGTCACCTTGAGCAAGCCCGCGTAACTGCCGGGTTGCATCTCGGCCACCCGCAGCGTCACCGGCAACGTCATGCCCTCGCCCGCGTTGAAGCCTGGAAACGCCTGATGGTCCGGCAAATCAACGGGCGTGTCGACCAGCCCCACAGTGTTCGTCACCACGGACTTGATGACCGCGGCCAGCGGCAGCGCCGCGTTGCCCTCCGCCGCGACCTGCTCCAGCGTGAAGGCAAGCGGATGCGGCGACATGTTGCGAAACTCCAAATTGCTTTTGCTTGATCCGTTCAGCGCGAGTCCAAGCGGCGAGTTGGCCTTGACCAGCAGCGGCCCCTGATAGTCTGAGCTTCCGTTGCAATACATCCAAAACGCCTCGCCCGAACGAAAGGCCTCGCTGTCGGGATTCAACACCTGCCGCCAGACGCCGTTCGCGAGGCGGTAAATTTTGTTGTGATTGTGCGCCGCGGAACCCTGGAAAAATTGCCTGAACGTCGGGCCGCCGCGCTCCGCCACCGAAAAGCCAACCAGGTTGAAACGGTTGGGCGTCCAGCGAATCCGCGCGCCCGTGGCCTCGCCGCGAACAGTCAGCGTCGCGGGTTCAAGCGCGTGCACAAGATAACCGGTGTTCGCGTTGAGCTGTTGCAAACGGGAGAGCGGCGCGTCGGCGCGATGCGGCGCGTACCAGACGTTCCAGCCGGAAAGCGACTGGAGGTTGACGGCCTTGTTCTTCACAAACTGCGACTCGGACACGGGCGTCACGTAACCGGCCACAATGTCGACCGGCAGCTCTCCAAAAATGTCCAGCGGCGCGGTGAATTCCGGCTGGACTTCCAGCCAGACGGCGTTCCAGCCTTTTTCAAGCGCCACGGTTTGCGTCCGCATCTGCGCCTGCAACGGCGCGGCGAGCGCGGCGCACGCCGTCATGATGGCAATAATTCGCAACATGTCATGCTCCTTGTTTTAAAGTGTTTTGTCCAACATGGTCACGGGAATGCCGATCGTTTTCACGCGCGGCGAATTGTCAGGAATAATGTCCTCCCCGCCGGTCACGCGCATCTCCTGCGGCGGACGCAAATCGTCGCGCACAGGCGATGGCGAAAGCAGAGTCAAATCGGGTTGCAAAAACCACGGCAGCTTCGCGATGCCGGTGTCGAGCAAACTCGGTTGGTTGCGGTCAAAGAGCGACCGCTGAGCGAGCTGAAATTGTTGCACCGTCCACCACGGACCCAGAACAATCTGCCCGTTGTAAATCACCACGCCGCGCATGTGCGAACCGTAACGGCCGGCCCAAATATTTTGCGCGCCGCCGCCGACATGGCCGTTGATCACGACCCACGGATATGCGCCGTTTGGCGTCGCGGGCGCGCGGTGCGTGTCGAGCGAAAGCGGGCCCTTGGAAAGCAACTCAACCGGCTCGAACCACGTGCCGACAAAATCCGCAATCAGCGTCATCCGGCGGCCGGAATAAATGTCCGCGTTATTGCGATTCACAAAAATCGGCGGGACGTAACCATCGCCGTCCGCGTCCACAATGCCGCCGTGCCACACGTCGAGCCTGACGTCGCGGCCCGCGTAAACCTGCCCCAAAATGCGCATGTCGCCGGCGACCTGAACGAGATGAATGTCGTTCCCCGCGCGGGCTTCGTGGATCATGCCGACGTCGATGTAAAGAGGCGAGCCAATGTCGTGGCCCGCGTAAAATTCAGCGGTTCCGGCGATCACGTTGGGCATCGCGTTCAAGCCCAGAATGCTGCCGCCCGCGGTGAGGCGGACGTGGCCGCCGCGCGTCGCGTTGACCTGGCCGACCAGCAGATCGTTGCGGTCGCGCAGCGCAATGTTGCGGGCCAGCGCGTCAACGCGGCCGCGGAAATCATTGAGCGGATTTTCGAGCGCGATGTCGCCATTGGGCGCCTGCAGCCACGACGCGCCGCCGATGTCCACATGGTCGCTGTCCTGCGTCTGGCGGATGTCGCCGTTTGCCGATGTGAGCGAGGCGTCGCCGCCGGTTGTGAAGCCCGACAAGTCGGGATCCGTCATTGTCGTCGTGCCGCTGTCAAAACGCGCGTAGGAGGTGGTGCCCTCCCCTACTCCGCCGATCACAATGTCGCCGTCGGAACGCAAGTGCGCCTCGCCGCCGGCCTGCACCTCGATGGCGCGGGATTCCACGTCGAGCGCGTCCGACGCCGAACCAACTGAACCGTCGGCTTCGAGGCGGATGCGGTCCGCAATGATGTTCGCGCTGAGGTCGTGATTCGCGTCCGTGATGTTGCCGCCCGCGACAAGATTCACCAGTCCGTCCGCCGTGATGCGATCCACCGCGATGTCGCCCGCGGAACGGTAACCAACATTGCCGCCGCTTTGAAGCGTGCCATTGGCCGTGATGCCGTCGCCGCCGTCGAGATAGACGTCGCCGCCTGCCGTGATGTTGGCGTTTTGATTGACGCGGCCCGCCGCGATGAGCGTCGCCTTGCCGCCCGCGTTCAACGCCGCGTCGAGCGTGATGTCGCCCGCGGTCGTCAGGAGCAGCGCGTCGGTGCCGGCGCTGACGGCCTCGTTGACGTTCAACGCGTCGCCGGTCTTGAGCTTCACCACGCCGGTGTCGGACGTGATGCCCGTCAAATCCGCGTCGTGCGTGACGGTTGTGCCGCTGTCAAAACGCGCGTAAGAGGTGGTCGTCTCGCCCACGCCGCCGATGGTCACGCCAGCCTGCGATTGCAGGTAAATGCTGCCAACCGCATGGGCTTCGATATTGTCGGCCGCGATGTCCAGCGCGAGCGGATTGGTGTCGCTCTCGGTGTTCGAGGCGGAGCCAATGGCGCCGCCGGCGTCGAGGCGCACGCGGCTGGCGGTGATGTTCGCGGTCTCGTCCGCGTTGGCGTCGGTGATGCTGCCGCCGGCAATGATGTTCACCAGGTCGCGCGCGGTGATCGCGTCGAGCGCGATGTCGCCGTCAGCGGTCATGCGAATGCTGCCGGCGTCGATGCCGTATCCGGTGTTGTAGGTGACGCTGCCGGCGCCGCCGTCGATCGTGACGTCGCCGCCCGCCGTGATGTCCGCGTCGAGCGCGACACCATTTCCGGCCAGGGTCACCAGGTCGCCCGCGGTCAGATCCGCGTTCACGTTCAGCGCGTCGGTCTGCGACCACAGCAGGATGTCGCCCTGCGTGGCGGTCACGGGCGCCGACACGGTGAACGCGCCGCCGTTGTTCACGACCTTCACATTCTGGCCGGCAGTCGCGCCGGACACGTCGTCGCCTTCGATTGGCGTGAGGGTGCTGTCGAGCGCGACGCGGTTGACGTCAATCGCCGCCACGTCGCCAAGCTCCAGCGCACCGCCCGCGTTGCTCACGTAAATGCTTTCACCGGCCTGCGCCGCGAGCGTCGCGACTGCGGTGTCAAGCGCCTGCGGGTTGTCATCACTTTCGGTGTTGCCCGCGCCGCCGACGAATCCGCCGGCCACGAATTGCGCGGTCTGCGCGGTCACGTCCGCGAGCGTGTCGCCCGCGTCGGTGATGGAGCCGGCGGTTGCCTCGACGCGGACGTTCGCGCCGTTGAGTCCGGTGATGGCGGCGTCCTGCGCGGCGAGGTAACGAATATTGCCGTCCGCGGTTGCGGAGGCGCCGTCAATCATGGTGATCGAGCCGGCTTTGGCCTCCACGTCAATCGTCTGCCCGGCGGTGATCGCCGTGTTTTGCGCGACGCTGTTGGCCGCGAGAATCGTGACGTTGCCGCTGGTCGCGTCGACCGCGGCGTTGAGCGTGACATCCGAACCCGCGCCGTTGACCGCGAGGAGGATGTCGCCGCTGGTCGCGCTGACCGCCTGGTCGACCGTGAGCGCGCCGTTGAGCGTTTCGAGCTTGGCGTTTTGCGCGGCGAAAATTCCGCTCACGCCGTTCACCGTGCCAAGGGTCAGGGCGTCGGTTTCAAAGAGCCACACACTGCCCTCTTTTGAACGCGCGGCCAGCGTGCCGGCCTCGATGTCGAGCGGATTGCCGGCAGCGCCAATGTCCGCGTCCGCGTCGAGCAGCAATTCGGTGGAGATGATGTTGACAATGCGGTCGCCGGCCTGCGTGGCGAAGCCGTCGGCGTCGTGGCTCACGGTGTCGTTTTGCGCGTCGCTGATGCCGCCGTTGCGCGCGGTGATGATGACCTTGTCCGCCGCGTCGTCCGTGTCCGCCAATTTTTTGATGCGGCCGATGCTGATGCCGTCCGCGCCGTCGGTGAGCGTGACGTTGTCGGCGTACGCGTTCACAGTGTTTTGGAAATCGTTATTTTCGCTGTCGAGCGTGACGTTGTTGCCTTCCGCCATCAACGTGGCCTCGCCGACCGCAACCACGCCGTCATCGGTCTGCGTGATGTCGCCGTCCAGCGCGGTCACGTCGAGCGTACCCTCTGCGTCGACACGGCCGAGCAAAATGTTGTTCGCATCCGTGAGCGCGATGTTCGCGCCGTCGGCATGAACAGGTCCGGCGACAAAATCGTTAATGGTGTTGTCGAGCGTGATGTCGCCAAACGCGGAAAGCGTGGTCTCGCCCTGCACGGTGATGCCGTCGTCGGTCTGCGTGATGTCGCCGCTGTGCGCGCTCACGTCGAGCGTGCCGGCCGCGTCGACGCGGCCAAGCAAAATGTGGTTCGCGTCCGCGAGCTCAACATTCGCGCCATCGGCATGCACCGCGCCAATGAAATCGTTGGCTTCGTTGCCGAGCAGAATGTCGGCGGGATCCGTGTTGTTGCGGGCCAGCAGATGCGTCTCGCCCTCGACGCTCACCATGCCCTCTTCGGTTTGCGTGATGGCGCCGCCGTCGGTCTGCACGATCAGACCGTCTGTGCCCGCGGTCACATTGTCCAGAACGATGTTGTTCTTGTCGCGCAACTGAATGTCTTTCGCGCTGGCGCTGACCGGACCGCCAAAATCATTCGCCCCGTTGAAGAGCATGATTTGTTCTGTCGCGTTCAACGTCGACTCGCCGGCAATCATGACGCGCGTGTCGCCGGTTTGCGTGATGCTGCCGTTTTGCGCGGTGACGTCCAGCGTGCCGCCGTCGATGTCGCGCAGGACGATGCTGTTCACGTCATTGAACGTGATCGCGCCGGCTCCGTTGTTGGCGTTGGCCGTGACCTCGCCGAAATCATTCGCCGCGTCGAGGACAATGTCGCCCGTTGTCGTCGCGGTCAAATCCTTGATCGTGTTGGCGCCCGTGTTCGTCAAGTCGCCCGCGACCGTCAGCGTGGTTGCACCGTTGTCAACATGCAGGCCGTCGAGATCCAGCGACGCGTTGTTGACGAGGCCGAGATTGCCGCCAACATCGCCCGTGAGCGTGTCAATTTTGTTTGCCGACGAATTCATCGTCACATCGCCTGCAACGTCGAAATCAACGGTTCCCAATTGAACGACTTTGCCGCCGGCCTGAACCACGTCGCCGCCGGCCGTGAGACCGAGCGTGTTTTCGGCGCCGGCCGTGATGTTCGCGTTCAGGTTGATGTCATTGGCCGCATCCAGTGTTAAAGTGGTTCCGGGATGCGCGGTGTAGCCGATGTCCGCATTAACTGTGATGTTGCCATCCTGGGCGCCGCCCGAGCCGGTGAGAATGGTCACATCGCCCTTGGCCAATCCCTCCAAAATGTTGCTCACCTTGATCTTTGCATTATCGAAAATGGCCAGCATGTCATTGTTGTCCCATATCCAGCCGACATCAGCCGCGGTAACGATTTCAATGTTATGCGGATCGATCAACCACTCACCGCCGCGTCCATTGTCCGCGCCCACATCCGGCGCGGCCTCGATCACAAAGCTCTGGTGGCCGCTCGTTTCCACAAACCCGCCGTCGCCGCTCCGGCTGCCTCCGCGCGCCGCGACCTGCGCGCCGTCGTAAATCCCGGCGTAATCCTGGGAGACAATTTCGATGCGGCCGCCGTCGCCGTCAAGGCCCGCGTTCGCCGTGGTCACGCTCTCCGCGCCAAGGGTCACCAAGCGCTCGCCCTGGAGGCTGATTTGTCCGCCGCCGCCCGTCGTGCCGTCGGCACGCACGGTTCCGGTCTGCACCACGTTCGCGCCCTGCATCAACACCTGCCCGCCGGTCTTGCCCGACGCGTCGACAATGCCGCTGTTGAACACATTGGGCATCAGCGCGGCGTCGTCAAATTCCGCGAAGGAAATCGCGGCCATCCCCGGATCCACGCTCAGGCGGATTTCGCCGCCGGTGTCCGTGCGGTCGATCACAATTTTGTCGCGTCCCGCGGCCAGCGCCACGGCCGGCGCCCTGATCGTGCCGGCGTTCTCCACACCCGCGCCGAGCAGGTACGCAAACGACGACGCCGTGATCTCGCCCTGGTTCACCACGCGGCCCGAGGAGTTGGCCAGGCGCGTGAAGTTCAGCCGCCCCGCGTTGAAGTCCGCGTCCGAAATGTCAAACGTCGACGCCACCAGACCGCTCACGTTCACGCGCGAGCCCGCGCCAAAAAGAATGCCGTTGGGGTTGATCAAATAGACGTTGCCGTTCGCGAGCAGGCTGCCGAAAATTTCGCTCGAATACGGCCCGGTCACGCGGTTCAAAATCGCGGCGCTTGAGTTGGGCTGCACGAACTGCACTGTCTCCTGGCTGCCGATGCTGAAGGAGTTCCAGTTAATGATCGCGCGGCCCGAAAGCTGGTGGATTTTCATCAGGTCGCCAATCGTCTCCCACGACACATTGCCGCCGCGAATCGATCCGCCCTGCGGCAACGCGAATGCCTGGAAGGCCGGCGCCATCAGGCTCCACACAGCCAGCGCGGCCATGACGTGTTTGAGCGTTCTGCTCCGGAAAAAAGTAAATGCGTTGTTCATGTTCATCGCCTCGGAGTTAGAACTGAAGTTGGAAATTCAAATGCCCACGCCCCTTGATGTCGGACTCGTACGTGTCCTTCAACGGGAAGCCCCAGTCAAAGCGCAACAGCGCGTTTTGCGAAATGGCGTAACGCAGCCCCAGGCCCGTACTCCAAATCGCGCCGTTGCTGTCCTCTCCCGGCTGACGCTGGCGCAACCCCGTCCATCCGCCGTCCACGAACGCGACGAATTGCAACCGGTCGCGCACCGTCCAGTCATCATTGCCCAGCCAGCGCATCACCGTCGGCAACGCGCCCGCCAGCACCGGCGTGCGCAATTCGACCGAACCAAACGCCGCGTTGTCGCCCAGCTTTTCGCGCTCCTCATAACCACGCACCGTCGCCGCGCCGCCCAGGCCAAACTGCTCCACCGCCAGCAGCGGCCCGTCCGAAATCTGCCCCGACGCACGCGCAAACAGCGTCCAGCGCGAATCCAAACCATTCGACAGCGCGTCCAGTCCGCTCAACGCCTGCAGGCGCGCCAGTTGCACCCGGCCGATCGTGTAGTCCGCCTCCGCGCCCACGCGCATCCGCTCCATGTCCGCGTCCGCCGACGTGCCCAGCCAGTCGCCAAAATTGCGCGACACCTCGAGCATCGCAAACGTCCGGCCGCCCAGCATGTCGATCCGCTTCTGCTGCCAGCTCAACTGCGCGTAATACGGCGCCACCGTCGCGTCGCGCGAGTCCGCGTTCAACCCCGCGAACCGCAAATTCTCCGTGGTCCAGCGATACGTCTGCCCCACCGCCAGCTCGATCCGGTGGTCGCGCGTCTCCAGCAGCCGCTGCGAAATCCGCAACCCCGCATACTTGCCATAACCGCTCACGCCGATCCCCGACACCAGCGAATTGATGTCCAGCTCCGAATACGCGCCATACACGCCGATCGTGCCGCCCTTGCCCCAGTCATGCGGCAAAAGATAACTTCCCGAAATCGCGTACAGCGACGAATCCCGCAGCGACGTCTGCGCCTCCACCGACAAAATGTCATCATGCCGCGTCAGGTTCTGATGCCGCAACGTCGCGCCCAGCCACCAGTGGCCCGACTGCGCGCTGCCGTCATTGCCCACCTCCAGCGACCCGTGAATCGGCATTGCCTCCCGCACCTCCAGCCACAAGTCCGCCAGCCGCGACACCGACCCGTCATCCGCGCGTTCCTGGCGGATCTTCACATCTGTGTTCACCGACACATCCTGGCTCTCATTCACATCCGCCAGCGCGTCATACAGCGCCCCGTAATCAAACGGCTTCCCCGACGCCGAATCATCAAACCGCCGGCGAATCTGCTTGCCCGAATACCACCGCCCGTCCGACGCCACCTCGCCCACCTCGTTCGTCACGCCCTGAAACGCCACCCGCACCTCGCCCACACGGCCCGAATCCACCCGCACCGTCAACACCCCGTTCGTCGGCGCCTGCACCGCCTGCCCCAAACCCGCAATATAATACCCCGAATCCCGCACCATGCTCATCACATTCGACACCGCCGGCATCACCGACTCCCGCGCCACAATCTCCCCGTCCCGCGTCCGCGAGCGAAAACTCACCACATTCCCGTCGCTCACCGACACCCGCCCCTTCCGCAGCAGCGCCGCCAAATCCATCGCCTCCACCCGCTCCGCCCCCCACTCCTCCGATACATGCTCCACCTCACGCGGCGCCTCCGCCTCCAACCGCGACACCGAATCCACCAGCCGCGACATCACCCCGCCGCTCTTCTCCGGAAACACAAAATCCACATCATACACCCAGAACGTCCCCTCCGGCACCTCCCCGCTCCGCGTCGGCACCACCGGCGCCACCGGCACCACCGGATACCGCCCCTGCACCAGCATCACATCCGTCCGTCCCGGCACCAAATACAAATCCGCCCACGCGTGATCCTCCACCCCAAACTCCTTCCGCAACGCCGCCAGCGCCGCCGTCGCCTTCCCCTCCTCCTCCCCGATCATCGCCAGCGACTCCTGTTGCTTCGCCGCCACCTCCACACGCGCCCCCTGCGCCGCCAGATACGCCTGCCCCTCCTCCGGCGTCAGCTTCCTTTCCAAAATCCGCACCACCTTCGGCGGCGTCCCCGCCTGCACCTCCAGCCGGTAAAACTTCCCGCTCGACCGCTCATACAAATATTGCTTTCCCGCCTCCGTCGCAAACCGCGCCCCATGCTCCACCTCCAGCGCCTCCAGCTCCTCCGTCGCCAACGCATACGCCGTCGCATGAGCCGCCACCGAATTCGTCGCCTCGTCAAACGCCGTCACCAGCTGGAAATACCGCAACGCCGTCTTCGCGTCCAGCCGTTTGTGCGACGTGCCTTCCAGCGCCTTTGCCACCTCCTCCCGCTCCGGCGCCCTCCCCGCACCGGACAAAATCCCGGCGCACACACACAGCGCAATCATACCGCAACGACGCATGCCCATCCATCCACTTCTTTCAAAACGCGTACTGTCCATGTCTAACACCCGAGGTTTGAAATTCACACATTCGATCAAAACCTTTTACGGCCTTCAATTTCGAAGTATAAATCCACGCCCTCGCAAACGCAAGCGTTATTTCAAATAGTAACCGCGTGTTTATTTGCTTGTGTTTTAATGTTATAAAATTGCTTTAAAAAAACTATTATTCACCCAACAACAACACCGGCGCACACATTTTTTATCTCTCGTTTTCATGCGGCATTCAAACAGGCGGCGTCATAATCCCCCGTCATGTCCATCACCGGCTTGAGCACCACCTCTGCCACGCCACGAGACGCATGGAAAATCGCACGCATGATTGACATTGGCCAGCGAAACTGCTAATTTACATCCCCACTTATGGGACAACAACTTCGTAAACGTGCCAAGCGCACGCGTCGTGACGCCTACAAAAAACGCGTTCAGGAACGCCTCCGCGCCGGCATGAAAAAATAACTTTCAAGGTGCGATGGCCGAGTGGCTAGGCAGAGGTCTGCAAAACCTCGTACAGCGGTTCGAACCCGCTTCGCACCTCCATTCCGCGGCAAGGATTTCCCTGCCGTTTTCTTTTGCACAGGAGCCGACATGGACGCCCTCGAGATTGAGCAAACCCTCCGAACCATGATTGTGGAACGCTTGTTTCTGCAGATCGACCCGGCGGCGCTCGACGTCAATGCGCCGCTCATGCAAACGTATGGCATCGATTCGGTGAGCCTACTTGAACTCGTCGTCGGACTCGAGGAGTCTTTTGGCATTGTGCTCGACGACGGCGATTTCAAAATCAAGAACTTCACGTCGATTGCCGCGATCCGCGATTTCGTTCAGCAGCGCCTCGCATGAGCGCGCGCGAAAAGGTCGCTGTCGGGCTTTCCGGCGGCGTGGACTCCGCGACCGCGGCGTGGCTGCTGCAACAGGCCGGCCACGACGTGACGGCCATCGTGATGCGGCTGCCCGTGTTTTCGGACGACGAGAATGCCGCGCAAAAAACCGTGATCGCCGACGCGCGCCGTGTGGCGGAGTGTCTGGGTCTGCCACTGGTCGAGCTCGATTTGCGCGACGCGTTTGAACGCGACGTGCTTGCGCCGTTTGTCGACGCGTATGCGAATGGCCTGACGCCGAATCCGTGCGTGCTGTGCAACCGCGCGATCAAATTCGGCGCGCTCGCCGACGCCGCGAAGCGTGGCGGATGCGCCGCCCTTGCCACGGGCCATTACGTGCAGGCGCGCCACGACAACGGACGCTGGCAACTCTGGTGCGCCGAAGACCTCAATCAGGATCAGTCGTATTTTCTCCATCGTCTTTCGCAGGAGCACCTCGCCTTCGCGCGCTTTCCGATCGGCCACCTTTCCAAGGCGCAGGTGCGTGCGATCGCCGAAGAAGCGAAAATTCCCGTGAGCCAAAAACGCGGCAGCCGCGACCTTTGTTTTTTGCCCGACGGCGATTACCGTTCGCTCCTGCGTCAGCGTTGTCCCGACGCGTGTCAACCCGGACCCGTCTGCCACGCGCTCACCGGCGAGCGGCTCGGCACGCATCCCGGCACCGCCGCCTGCACCATCGGCCAGCGCAAGGGGCTTGGCATTGCCACGGGCGAACCGCTCTACGTGGCAGAGCTCCAACCCGCGACACACACCGTCCTCGTCACGCCGCGCGAAGGACTTTTGCAAAGCGAGTTTGTCGTGCGCGACGTCAACTGGATTTCCATCGCGCCGTCCGCGGAACCCTTGCGCGTCATGGCGCGCACGCGCTACCGCCAAACGCTTTTTCCCGCGCGTGTCGAACCGCTCGGCGACGCCACATGCCGCGTCGTCCCCGACACGCCGCAGGACAAGGCCGCGCCCGGCCAAAGCGCTGTTTTTTACAACGACCGCATCGTCATCGGCGGCGGCGCGGTCATGGCGATTTGAACCGCGAATGATAAATGCGGTATTGGTGGGGCGCGACCGCCGGGCGCGCCGGGCTTACGACAAGCGTGTATCCGAAACACAAT
>JAVBOU010000040.1:0-8768 GCA_031550185.1 Kiritimatiellia bacterium
CCTTCCCCCCGGTGTGGGGCGGCGCCCCCCCCCCCCCCCCCCCCCACGACGCGTTTTTTGGTGTTTTACTCCGCGACGTAAAGGTCACGGGAGGCGAAGAGAGGTTCGCAGGTGTAACGCAAAACGAGTCGGCGGAGACCGGCCTCGTCGCCGGGAGAGGGGATGTGGGAAAGGTGCATTTCGCATTTTCGGAGCTCGCGAAGATAGGGCATGGCGAGCTTGGCGGCGGTGTTGCTGGTGGAGCTGATGGCCAGGGCGATGAGCATTTCATCGAGGTTGAGGCTGGCGTATTTGCTTTGAAGGATGTTGCCCTTCATGTTGACGATGGTGTTGATGATGTTCGGGTCGAGAAGGTGGAGGTTGTCGGGAAGGCCGGCGAGGATCTTGATGGCGTTCATGACGGTGCTGGCGGAGGCGTGCATGAGGGGGGAGTTTTTGCCGGTGATGATGCGGCCGTCGCGGAGCTGGATGGCGGCGGCGCTGAAAATACCGCGGTAACCTTTGTCAGATTTTTCGCAGTCGCTGGCCGCGGCGCGGGCGGGCGGGACGACGGGGCGGCCGGTTTCGGAAAGCCCCAGGGAATTCATGAGCTTGATCTCACGGTCGACCGTGGTTTGCTCGCAGGTGCCCTTGACCTGTTCGGCGGCGGCGAGAAAGTAGCGGCGGATGATCTCCTGACGCGCCGCGGCGCAAACGAGGTCTTCGTCGGTGACGCCGGACCAAACGCGGTTGACGCCCATGTCGGTCGGGGATTTGTAAGGGCAGGGCGCCTTGGTGATGCGCTCCCAAATGGTGCGCAAAAGGGGGAAGGCGTCAACGTCGCGGTTGTAGTTGATGGCGACTTTGTTATAGGCTTCGTGGTGAAGGGGGTCGATCATGTTGACGTCGTGGAGATCAGCGGTGGCGGCTTCGTAGGCGACGTTGACCGGATGCTTGAGCGGGAGGTTCCAGACGGGGAAGGTTTCGAATTTGGCGTAACCGGCGCGAACGCCGCGGAGGGAGTCGTGGTAAAGCTGTGAAAGACAGGTGGCGAGCTTGCCCGAACCCGGACCCGGCGCGGTGACGACCACGAGGGGCCGCGAGGTGGGGATGTAGGGATTGGCGCCGTAACCGTCGGGGCTGACGATGAGGTCGACGTCCTTGGGATAGCCGCGGGTGGCGCTGTGGCAGACGACGCGGATTTGCTGGGTTTGCAGGCGGGCGATGAAGCTGCGGACAAGCGGGTGGTCGGTGTGGCGGGTGAGGACGACGGTGCTGACCCAGAGGCCGCTGTGCGTCAGGTCGTCGATGAGTTTGAGGGAATAGGCGTCGTAGGTGATGCCCATGTCGCCGCGGAGCTTGCGGCGTTCAATGTCACCGGCGCAAACGCAGAGGACGATTTCCGCCTGGTCGCGGAGTTGTCGCAGGAGCTGGAGCTTGACGTCGGGATCGTACCCGGGCAGGACGCGGGCGGCGTGATAGTCATGCATGAGCTTGCCGCCGAACTCGAGGTAGAGCTTGTTGTCAAACGTCTGCATGCGCTGAAGGATTTCGGCGGTTTGCTGGTTGAGGTAACGGGTGTTGTCAAAGCCTTTGTGATTCATTTTTCCACCGGGGTGCATGCGTGAAATGACGTGGTGCGACGTTGTGTGGCACGGGATTGTGATTCTAGCAAAAGCGAAGTGGCTTGCAAACCGCAAAAAAGTAACCGCCGTGGCAGAGGTCATGCTCTGCCACGAGGCTGGTTTTATTTGGTCGCGTTGAGCGTGCGGAGGATGTCGTCGGCAAGGGATTCGGTGATGCCGGGAAGGGCGAGGAGTTGGTCGCGCGTGGCGCGGGCGATGCGTTGGACAGAGCCGAAGGTTTTGATGAGGAGGGCTTTTTTAGCGGGGCCAATGCCGGAGATGTCGTCGAGGATGGATTGCTGAATGAGGCGGTTGCGGACGCGGCGGTGATGGCTGATGGCGAAGCGGTGGGCTTCGTCGCGCAGACGCATGAGGAGCAAAAGGGGCGGGGAATCTTTGTCGAGGATCAAGGGCGTGGCGAAGGGTTCGGTGATGATTTCTTCGTGGCGTTCGGCAAGGCCGATGGTGGGAATCACGAGCTGGAGTTCGGCGAGGGCTTCGCGCGCGGCGCGGAGCTGGAGGGAGCCGCCGTCGAGGACGATGAGGTCGGGAAGAGGTTGGCGTTCCTCAATGAGGCGGGAGTAGCGGCGGGTGATGATCTCGCGCATGGTGCGGGGATCGTCGGCGGTGGTTAGCGTTTTGACGCGGAAGTGGCGGTAGTGCCTGGGATCGGGCAGGCCGTTGGTGGCGCGGACCATGGAGGAGACGGCGTGGGTGCCGAAGAGGTTGGAGTTGTCGAAGCATTCAATGTGAGCAGGCGGCGCGGGGAGTTTGAGGAGGGTTTGGAGTTGGGCGAGCGCGGCGGTGGCGGTCTGGTTTTGCTCTGGTGCGGGCGCGACAGAGGGGAGATGGTTGCGGCGGTGACGGATGATTTGGGTGAGGGCGTGGAGCGTGTCGCGAAGCGTGGCGGCGGTTTCGAAATCGAGGTTTTGCGAAGCGGCCTCCATGTCGGCCTTGAGCTGCTGGAGGATCGCGGGACGCTGACCGGAGAGAAACGCGCAGGCTTCGGTGAAGGCGAGCAGATAGTCGGGATGGGAGATGGCGCCGACGCAAGGGGCGGAGCAAAAACGGAGGATGTGATGATGACAGTGGGCGTGGTCGCGTTCGGCGGGATGAGTTGGCGAACAGGCGCGGAGATGAAAATGGCGCTGCGTGAAATCGAGCGCGGCGCGAACCACGGCGGAGGAGGGAAAGGGCCCGAAGTAGAGCGCGTGGTCGTCGCGGACAACGCGGACAACGGTGAGGCGCGGAAGCGGCGCGGTGGGGTCGGCGCGGATGGAAAGAAAATTTTTGTCGTCGCGCAAAAGGATGTTGTAACGCGGACGGTATTGCTTGATGAGCTGGGCCTCGGCAAGGAGGGCCTGCGCTTCGGAGGAGAGGCTGAGCGTGTCGAGATCGACGACGGAGTGGATGAGGGAGCGGAGTTTGGGCGGGGCCTTGTGGAGCGTCGAGGCGCGGAAGTAGGATTGCACGCGCTTGCGCAGGGAGAGCGCCTTGCCGATGTAGATGATGGTGCCCTTGCGGTCGCGGAAGAGATAGCAGCCGGGTTTGTCAGGCAGGTCGAGGAGTTTTTGCTGGAGGCCGGGATTCATGAAAGGATGAAAAATGGTGGCACGTCGGCGCGGGGAAGTCAAGGGCGCTCACGGCGCTTTTCGCTTGATGCTGTTGCGCCTCGGTGGCGCGCTGCGCGGGTCTTCGGGCCAGTCGTGCTTCGGATAGCGGCCGCGCATTTCCTTGCGAACGTGGAGGTAGCCGTTGTCCCAAAAATGGTCGAGGTCCTGCGTCACGTGAATCGGGCGTTGCGCGGGCGAGAGCAACTCCATCGTGACCGCCACGCGTCCGCGCGCGATGCGCGGCGTGGTCGTCATGCCGAAGACTTCCTGGAGCTTCACCGACATCACCGGATGTTGCGCGGTCATCTCATAACGCAAGCGGATTTCCGAACCACTCGGCGCTTCCATGCGCGACGGCGCGAGGTTGTCCAACTCGCGTTCGCGTCCCTTCAACAAGCGCCGCAACGCGTGGCAGAGGTCGAGCTCTGCCACGTCGCGCCATCGCGTGATGCCGTCGAGGTCATTGCCCAGCCATTCGGACAAATTCGCGAGCAGCGATTCATCGTCCACCTTCGGCCAGTTGTCGTCCGGAAAGGTTCGCGCGAGCAAATCCATACGTGCGCGCAGACTTTCGGCGGCCTCGCGCCACGGCAGCGACGCGATTCCCTTTTGACGGATCACGTCGAGCATCGCCTCGCGCACGTGCGACGGATCCGCGGTTTTGAGTTCGCTCTCCTTCAACACAATCGCGCCGAAACGCAGCCGCCGCGCCATGCGCAAACGATCCTCGCGCGCGTCCCATTCCACGATCTCCTCGTTGGTGATGCGCGCCTCAAAATCCGCCTCGACCTCCGTCCATTCCAATGCCGCGGCAAGGCGAATTTTCGCGTCGCCCTCGTTGTCGGTCACCTCAATCACGACAAGCCATTCGTTCATCGCGAGCGGATCGCCGCGCTCAAGCGTCGCGCCTTTTCCGGACGCCAAAAGATAGCGGCCCTCGCTGCGGCGGCGCGCCACGCGGTCGGGAAACGCCCACGCCAACATGCGACCGGCGGAGAGGATGGCGGGACGCGCCGCCGGGGCGGACACCAGGCGCGACCATTGTTTGGCGAGGCGGTAAATTTGCGAGAAGCGTTTTCCGCCGTCGCGCCGTACGTCGTCCCACATCATGTGCGCGTCGGTTTCGCGGCGCCAGGATTTTTCCGACGCGACCTCGCTGATCATCGCCGCGAGCAGGCACGCGTCCTCGTGGCAGCCCTCATGCCCTGCCACGAGAATGCAATGCGACAAACGCGGATGCAGGCCGAGGCGCGCCATGCGGCGACCGTGGTCGGTCAGCCCCTTGGCGTTCAGCGCGCCGAGGTCTGCGAGCAAACTTTCCGCGTGGCGCCAGCCGGCGTCCGGCGGCAACGTCATCCACGGTAAACCGTCGCGTGTTCCCGCGCCCCATGCGTGACTCTGCAAGACGAGCAACGCGAGGTCCGCCTCCATGATTTCGGGCAGCGCGTTCGGCAGCAGTTGCGCCTCCTGCACGTCGTCCCACAAACGATAACACACGCCGGGAAACTGTCGCCCCGCACGGCCGCGGCGCTGGTCCGCGCGGTCGCGCGTCACGCGTTGCGTCACGAGCCGTCCCATGCCGGTGCGCGCGGAAAATTTCGGAATGCGCATCCATCCCGCGTCAATCACAATGCGAATGCCGTCGATGGTCAAACTCGTCTCCGCAATGGACGTCGCGAGCACGACTTTGCGCGTGCCGTTGGGCGACGGACGCAACGCCTCCTCCTGCGCCTCGCGCTCCATCGCGCCGTACAATTCGAAGACGCGATACGACGAATTGCTGTTGTGCAAAATGTCCGCCACGGTACGGATTTCGCCTTCGCCCGGCAGAAACACAAGCGCGCTTCCCGTCTCGGAATCCATGATTTTGCGCACCGCCTCCGCAACGCCGCGCGTGTTGCAAAAATGTCCGCCCGGCGTGGCAGGACTCACGTTCTGCCACCGCGTTTCAACCGGATATTGGCGTCCGTTCGCGCGCACGATTTCCGCGTCGCCCATGTGCGCGGCGATCGACTCGACATCCATCGTCGCCGACATCACGATGAGGCGCAAGTCGGGCCGCAACACGCGCCGCACTTCGAGCGCCATTGCAAACGCCTGGTCGCCGACCAGCGAGCGTTCGTGAAATTCGTCGAAGATGATCACGCCCGCCTCGTCCAGCGCCTCGTCGCCGAGGAAGCGTTGCGAGAGCAAACCCTCGGTCACGATTTCGACGCGCGTCTGGCGCGAGATTTTGCGGTCGAGCCGCACGTGATAACCGACGCGCCCGCCGACCTCCTCGCCGAGCAACTCCGACATGTAACACGCCGCGCCGCGCGCCGCCAGCCGTCGCGGTTCGAGCATCACGATGCGCTTGCCCGCAAGCCACGGTGCGTCCATCAGGCTCAGTGGCAGCACCGTGGTCTTGCCACTTCCCGGCGGCGCCTCCAGCACAACGCAGCGGTTGCGCGCCAAATGCGCGGCGACGTCGTCAAGCACCTTGACCACCGGCAACGGCAAAACTTTATCGGGTAAATTCACGCGGAGACTTTACTTCACTTTCCACACAGGCGTCAATGTAGGACAGACATTCTTGTCTGTCGCTGGTGCATGTGCAAGCATCCATATGTTGTGTATAAGGAACATGGAAGGGAATTGGTTCGTATTTCGTCGGAAGTGATATCCCGTGCATACAATTTGACAGCCATATTAACGGTCTCAAACGATTGACAATAGCTTATAACCCCACTGTCAATGTACACCACTTCGGCGTCACGCCCGAAAAGAGGGGCGTGGAAACAGATGCCAAATGCCACCATCGCGACGGTAAAAATCATGTGTGTTCGTTTCATTGTTGCCTCCTTCGAATTTTGGTGTACAGTTTACGTCTTCCATAGGGAGGCGTCAATGGAGTGCAACAGCACGGGAAACAACATTAGACGTGTTGTAGTATAGCGGTTTCGTCCACCATGATTTGATATGACGTTTTGTTGTGGTGTTTGGCCTTGATTTTTGTTTTCGGCGGTTGATCCCGCCCCGTTGGGGCTTGTGTGGTGTGTGCGGCGTTGACGTAGGGCTGCGGGGCAATGCCCCTAGCCCTACGCTAATGATGCAAGGCTTCCAGCCTTGGGTGTTGTGGCGTGGCAGAGGTCGTGCCACGCCACAACGCGTGATACGGAACACTTTGCAATGGTGGGGCGCGACCGCCGGGCGCGCCGGGCTTACGACAAGCTTGTATCCGCAACGCAAGCGACAAACAATAAGCGTCTGTCCAATGCCCGGCGCGCCCGGCGGACGCGCCCCACCCTGAAAACGGGGAAGGCGTAGCACAGCGACCTCTGCCACGCCACCGAACGCACGGAAGATGGTGAGCGTCAGTTTGGCTGGTAATTGGCGGTTTTGGCGGATTTTTGACCGGTGTCCGGGTGTTGAAAATCCGCGCTTGACTTGTTTCCCCGCAAGCGGCATTATCCCCCGTTCCAACTGATCAGGAGGATACCGACATGTCGCAACGCATTCAAGACGCGCTCAACGGCTGGAACAGCGTCAAAAGCGCCGAACTCTATGGCATCGACGCCTGGGGCAACGGCCTCTTTCACATCACGCCCGACGGCTTTGCCGCGGTCAAGCTCCAGAACTCCGCCGGCCACGTCAGCGTCAAGCTTTACGACGTTGTCCGCGGCCTGTACGAGCGCGGCATGAAGCTGCCGGTGCTGTTGCGTTTCAGCGACCTCCTTGCGGCGCGCATCAAGCTCATTAACGAGTCCTTTGCCAAGGCCATCCAGGACTACAATTACAAGGGCGTTTACCGCGGCGTTTATCCCATCAAGGTCAACCAGCAGCAACAGGCGGTTTGCGACGTGATCAAGCACGGCGCGGCGTGGCACCACGGACTCGAGGCCGGCTCCAAGGCCGAGCTCATCGCCGCGCTCGCGTACCTGCGCGACCCCGAGGCGTACCTCGTGTGCAACGGTTACAAGGACGCGGAGTTCATCGACCTCGCGCTCTATTCGAACAAAATGGGCCTGCAAACCATCCTCGTGCTGGAGACGCCCGCAGAACTCCGCCTCATCCTCGAACGCGCCGCCGCGCTTGGTGTCAAACCGCGCATCGGCATCCGCGTCAAACTCTCCTCGCAGGTCGGCGGCAAGTGGTCCGAATCCGGCGGCGACCGTTCCGTCTTCGGCCTCACGCCCGCGCAGATCATCGACGTGGTGGACATCCTCCGCGAGCGCAACATGCTCGAGCACCTCGAGCTCCTCCACTATCACCTCGGCTCGCAGGTTCCCAACATCCGCGAAATCCGCGACGCCGTCAAGGAGGCCGCCCACGTCTACGTCGGCCTTGTCAAGGAAGGCGCGAAGATGGGCGTCTTCGACATCGGCGGCGGCCTGGCCATCGACTACGACGGCTCCCGCTCCAACTTCCCCTCCTCCGCCAACTACGACGTTCCCGAATACGCCGCCGACGTCATCGAAGGCATCATGACCGCCTGCGACGTCGCCGCCATTCCCCATCCCAACGTCATCAGCGAATCCGGCCGCGCGCTCATCGGCTACTACTCCATCCTCCTCACCAACGTCATCGACACCGCCGTCTTCGAAAACCCCAAGCTCCCCGCCATGCCCGACGGCCTGCCCGAAGTCCTCCTCAACCTCGCCGAAGTCGCCAAATCCGTCACCATCCGCAAGCTCGCCGAATGCTTCAACGACGCCCTCTACTACCGCGAGGAAATCCAAAAAACCTTCCGCCAGGGCGACATCACCCTCCGCCATCACGCCATTGGCGAATCCCTCTTCTGGCACATCCTCACCCGCATCAAGGCCGAGCTCCCCAAGGCCAAGCGCATCCCCGACGACCTCAGCGGCCTCGAGGACATCATGGCCGACGTCTACTACTGCAACTTCTCCGTCTTCCAATCCCTCCCCGACGCCTGGGCCATCGACCAGCTCTTCCCCATCATCCCCATTCACAAGCTCTGCGAAAAGCCCGACCGCCGCGCCTATCTCTCCGACATCACCTGCGATTGCGACGGCAAGATCGACAATTTTATTGACCTTCACGACGTCAAAAAAGTCCTCCCCGTCCACGCCTTCACCCGCGGCGACGAATACATCTTTGCCTTCTTCATGATCGGCGCCTATCAGGAAACTTTGGGCGACCTTCACAACCTCTTCGGCGACACCAACGTCGTCTCCGTCAACGTCGACGACGCCGGCGAAATCACCTACTCCGAAGAGCTCGACGGCGACTCTGTTGGCGACGTCCTCACCTACGTCGAATACTCCACCGCAAGTTTGCAGGAACGCTTCCGCCAACTCGCCGAAGACGCCGTCCGCGCCAAGCGCATCACCCCTGTCGAACGCCGCCAAATCCTCTCCGCCTTCGACTCCGGTTTGCGCGGCTACACCTACTTCGAAGATTAAAAACAAGAGAGTATTGACATATAGATAGTTAAATGCTATTGTTCCGTTTTCACAAGGAGTTGTGTCATGCCTGAATGCAAGAAGTGCAAGGCCACGTGTTCCATAAAAAGCGGGTTTGTCCGGGGAAAACAACGCTATCAATGCCG
>JAVBOU010000129.1:0-3269 GCA_031550185.1 Kiritimatiellia bacterium
AGCGGCGATAAATCGCCGCACTCCATACACGCGATGTGACGGAGAATTGATATCCCAACGAGTCTAACAACTCATTGTGGCGTGGCAGAACTCGTGCCACGCCACGACGGTTTTGCGCCTTAACAGCGTGAGCTGACAACCCCTTGCGGTTTCACCGGCGTAAGCACCCAGCGTTTGTTATACCAGAGCCACTGTTCGGGCATGCGCCGGATGTGGGATTCGAAAAAGGTCAGCACGCGCTGAGTTTGCTGCTGAACCGCGGCCTCCTTGTTGTCCGGATGATCGGGCGCCGGAAGCAAATCGAAAAGCTGGAAGCGGTGATGACGCCAGCCGACACGCTCGCAGACGGCGGGAACAATCGGAACATTGGCGCACGCGGAAAAAACGGCGGAACCGCGACCCACGCAGGCCTGCTTGCCGAGGAAGTCAACCAGCACGCCATGTTTCGTGATGCGGACGTCGCCGAGAAGCGCAAGGACGTAGCCCTCGCGCAAAAGCTGAAGCGCGTTGCGGGTCGAGTCGATGCCGCCGCGTTCGATCATGCGGATGCCTTCGCCGCGGCGAAGCGCGAGCCAGTTGTTGATGAACGGATTTTTTTGCTTTGCCGCGATCGCCAGCATGTTGACGCCCATGCGTTCGCAGACCACGCCGGCAAGATCCCAGTTGCCCATGTGGGGAAGCACGAGGACAAGCCCGCCGTGCTGCTGGCGGAGGGCGTTGAGCTTGGCCAGGGTGTCGTCGAAACCCAGAACGTGGGTTTTGATCCAGGGCGCGTTGATGCGTTTGAGGCGCATGAGCTCGATGACGTTGAGCACCATGTTGCGCAGCGACGTGCGGGCGATGCGGCGAACCTCGCGCCGGGGAATTTCGCCGAAGACTTCGCGGATGCGGCGCGCGGTTTCCTTGCGACGAAAACCGGCAATCACGAGCACGTTGGCGAGGAAGACGCCGAACCCCAGCGCGACCGTTTCGGGAAGGAGGCCGATGAGCGTTTCAACGCCGCGCAACAGGCCATATTCAACGCGGTGCTGTAAACGGCTTGTTCGTTTCTTTTTGTGGCTCATGGTGTGGCCGGGGGTTCACGCCAGCGGCGGTGACTCCAAAGATACTGCTCGGGGAAACGGCGGATAATGGCCTCGAAACGGCGGTTGATTTCTTCGGTGAGATTGCGGATGTCCGCCTCGCGGTCGCCGGTTGGCGGAAAGTTGAGAACGTCGCCGTGCATGGCGTATTGGAAAGGCCCGGTGCGGATGAAGCCGCCAATGACAATCGGATGGCCGGTCTTGAGGTGGAGCCGCGCGGGCGACGTGAAGGTGGAGGCCGGCCGTCCCATGAAGTTGACCCAGGCGCCATGCCGGCCCGCATGTTGGTCGCAGACGAGCGTGAGCACGCGGCCTTCGGCGGTCCAGCGCCGCATGACATCCTGCGTGAGACCCTTTTGCTTCGGAATGACCTCGACGCGCGACCGCAAAATGCCGCCCGAAAGGAACCGCTGGACGTAGGGATTGTTCAGCGTGCGCGCAATGACCGTCATCGGCTTGAAGGCGGAAATGACGTGCGTCGCGACCTCCCACACGCCGAGATGCGGCGAGAGAATCAGCACCGGCACGCCGGGCGCTTGAAGAAGCTCAAGGCTGCCGTTTTTCATGTTCGCGGGATCGGTGAAATTCTGCCACGGCACGTCGCCGGTCATGCGCGCAAATTGCGTGGCCTCCAGAATGTGCCCGACGAAGTGCATCGCCGCGTGGCAGGCAATGCCCCGTGCCACACGCGGATCATCGGCAACGCGCGCGGCGAGAATGTTGTCGACCGCAATTTTGCGGCGCCGCGGGTTGCACCAAAACCAAACCCAGCCCAGTCCCGCGCCAATGCCATACGCCCAACGCCTGGGCAAAAGTTGAACCGGCAACCACAGCAAGCGCAAGCCCAGATATTGGATGAAATAGAGAATGTGTTTAATCATGTGTCGGACGGAAAAGTTGGGAGGGAAGCGTCTTCGCCGCGAGCAGCGCGTCAAGTGGAATCGCGGTCGCCCCTTTTGGCGCAAGCGCGCTGAGCTGTTCATATTTCGCCACGATCTCCGCGCGCGGCGCCGCCATGATGCGGATGCGGTGCGCGAGGAACCGCGTGTAAACACTCCAAACCCCCTCGTGCGGAAACATCGCGTACGTCTCCTTGATATACTCCTCCGTGCTGTCCGTCAGCGCGGCATTGGGCGCCGCGCGCCACAGGCCCTGCTCCAGATCGCCGGTGAAAATCCCCTGCTCCATGCACGCCGTCATCAGCGGCTGGTACACCTCGCGGCGACAGCTCAGCATCACCTCCGCGTCCGCGCACGCCACGCCCTTCAACGCCCAGTACACCGCGTGGCTCTCCGGCATCCGCCAGTCCAGCGGCCCGAATTGCACCTGCAGCGCGCGCATCGTTTTCGGCTCCAGCCGCAACTCGAGCAAACTCGCACGCACCTCCGGCGACAGCGTCTCCGGGATCGTCCCGTCCGCCGCACACAACGGCGCCATCGCCGCCGCGAGCGACAGCTTGTAATACACATTCGCGCGGTCGAGCGGTGAACCGATTTTGTTAAAATACAACCACGCCAGCTCGCGGTACAACTGCGGCTCCTCCGGCATCCACTTCAACGCGTCGTCGCGCAGCAGCATGATCCCGCTCGCCACCCAGCGCAACCGGTCCTCCGGCCGCTGCATCATCGCGCTCACGTTGTACGCCAGATTCCACGCGTTGTACACCCAGCCCTCCACCGCGTACGGATCCAGCCGCGTGATCCAGTCCGCGAGCTGCGTCAGCTCCAAATAACGCCCCTGCAACTGTAGCCGCTCCGAACGAAACCACAGCACCTCCGCCAAAATTCCGCGAAACCCGCCCAGCCCCATCATCACCGCATTCATCGCCGGCGGCACGCCCTGGTCATACCCCGCCTCCCCGCCGCGCACATGGGCGCGCCGCATCTCGCGCAATCCCGTCCCCAGTCGCGCCAACAGCACGACCAGCAACGCCGCGCACGCCCATCCCGCCATGCTGCGCCATCCGGAAACACCAATCTTGTGACCCGCTTTCATGCCCTCCTTTTAGCACAAATAACCGCCAGTGTCTATCACGCATAAAAAACAAAGGTTCAAGACTAGTTTAGAGTGGATTTTTTCTGAACTCCTTTAACAATACCCGATAGAGATTTTCGTGTCTATGATTAAATCTCCACTCCGTTTCTTTCAGGTGCACGTAGAATGCATTCGGACGTATGCCTCGCAGCT
>JAVBOU010000107.1:0-24811 GCA_031550185.1 Kiritimatiellia bacterium
GGACACCACGATGCCGCCCAGTTTCTGCGCCACGCGGAAGGCGCGTTCCAAAACGGCGCGGTCTTCCTTTTTCGTGTACTTGCCTTTCAAAAAGGGTTGGCCGTAGCGCTCCAGGAATTGCGCCCACCACTGGCGGCTCATCGTGCGCAGCAGCCACCAGAAGAGCAGGGAGCGCATGGGGCCGCCCCACGTGTCCGGCGTCGGCATGTCCAAGGACGACATCCTTCTCCAAGTCCTCAACCGCATTCCCATGGGCTCCAACCTGACCGGCATCAGCGCCGGCGCGGAAGGCTGGTTCGGCAAACCCGCGCACAACCTCAGCCTTGCCGAAGCCGCCCTTCTCGTCGGCCTCGCGCAAGCTCCCACGCGCAACCTGCCCGCCGCCATCAAACGCCAGCACTTCGTCCTCGACCGCATGGCTGCGCTCAACATGATCACCTCTGACCAATGTCACGACGCAAAAATCCAACCCCTCGAATTTCGCCGCTCGCCGCGTCCCTTTCACGCCCCGTGGTTTTGCGACTACGTGCTCAGCCGCGCGCATGCCGCCGATCTCCGCACCACGCTCGACCCGCACATCCAGCGCAGACTCGAAGCCCTTTTGCGTCCGAAGCCCGAAGACCACGGCCTCGACTTCGCCGCCGTCGTGCTCCGCGTTTCCGACAGCAGCCTTTTGGCCCTCGCCGTTTCCGGCGACTATTTCACCCAGCAGGTCAACCTCGCCACTGCCCCGCGCTCCGCCGGCTCGACGCTCAAACCCTTTGCCTTTGGCATGGCCTTTGACCTCGGCCACATCACGCGCGACTCCCCGCTCTTCGACGAACCCGTCGCCTTCCAACACTACCTCCCGCGCAACTTCGACAACACCTTCTCCCGTCGCACCACCGCCGCCGACGCGCTCGTCAAATCGCTCAACATCCCCGCGCTCCACGTGCTTGCCCTCGTCGGCCAGCCCGCCTTTTGCCAACTCCTGCGCGACCTCCAATTCACCACCCTCACCGCGCCCGCCGCGCATTACGGCAGCGGCATCATCATCGGCAACGCGCCCGTCTCCCTCGTCGAACTCGCCAACGCCTACGCCCTCTTCGGCCGCGACGGTGCCTTCCTGCCGCTCAACGTCACCGCCGCCGCAACGCCCCCAAACCCCCTCCCCGTCTTCACTCCCGAAACCGCCCGCCTCATTACCGACATCCTTTCCGGCCCCGAACGCACCCGCGACGCCGTCGGCCACATCGCCGACGTCGAACTTCCCCGCTTTGCCTGGAAAACCGGCACCTCCAGCGGCTTCCGCGACGCGTGGACCATGGCGTGGGATTCGCGGTACGTCATCGGCGTCTGGGCCGGCCGGCGCGACGGCGGCGGCAAAAACGATCCCCGCGTCGTCGGCCGCCGCATCGCCGCACATCGCGCGTGGGACATCCTCCGCCTGCTCGACGTCGGCATCGCGCCGCTTCCCAAAGCCGTCTCCGCGCCTCCATCCGCCGCGCCAATCCCGCTTGTGCGCGACGCCCTGCGCATTGCCAAACCCGCGCCCGACTCCACCTTCGTCCTCTCCGCCGCCCATCCCCGCGAACTCCAAAAAATTGCCCTTCATCCGTATCGCGAAACACCCGCCACCCTCTACTGGTTTCTCGACGGCGCCTTCCTCACCTCGCAATCCTCCGACCTTCCGCTCCTCTACGACCCGACGCCCGGCGCCCACACCTTCACCTGTACCACCGACTCCGGCGACTCCGCCACGCTCCGCATTTTTGTCAAAACTAATGAGTGATCATCACACGCGGCGCGATGGCCTCGTATCTTGCGCAGAAATACGATACAACGTTTCATAACGTCGGCACATTTTTTCGAGTCCAAAATTTTGCGCGTCGTGTTGAGCCTGTTTGGCAAGACGCGTACGCAACGCGGTGTCACGGAGCAGACGCTCGCACGCCGCGGCAATGGCGGCCGAATTTTCCGGCGGAACAAGCAATGCGTTGTGTTCATCCTGCAACACATCCGCCATGCCGCCAACGCGTGTCGCGACAATCGCCATGCCACGCGCCATCGCATCGAGCAGCGTGTACGGCAAACCCTCCCAACGCGAAGGCAAAACAAAAACCGTGGCGTGGCAGAGGTCGTGCCACGCCACGACGTCGTTTTCGGCGTTGGTCACGGCGAGCGTGTGAAGGTCGGGAAAATTTTTTCGCAGTAACTCGGCGGCGCGGAGGAATAGATCGAGTCCTTTTTGCGGCGCGTTGCGTCCGAGGAAACCAATCATGTTTTCCGCGGGTTGTTGTGGATCGTACTGCGTTGATGTTCCGTTGGGAATGTGATGCACGCGCGAGGCGGGCAGGTGAAGCGTGTCACGCGCGAGGCGGACTTCCTCGTGTGAGAGCGCAACGAACGCGGTGGTCCAGCGCGCGAGCCATTGTTCGATCGCACGATACAATCCGCGGCGCAACCGCGAAATGGTGGTGTCGCAAAAGGCGAGCGCGTGCGGCGTGTAAACGCACGGAACGCCGTGCCACGCGCAGACGATCCGCGCGAGCGCGCCGGCCTTGGAGCTGTGCGCGTGCACGACGTCCGGCGCGATTTCGCGGAGCAATCGCGCGAGCTTGAACATCGCGCGCAAGTCGCGCCACGGCGAAATAGCGGCGCTCATTGGTAGCGTGATGACGCGCACATGCGGCGCGATGTTGTCGGCGTAATGTTCGGGATTTCGCAGCGGCGAAAGGATCAGCGTTTGACGGAAACGTTGCGGATCGAGCGCGGCGGAGAGTTCGCGCACGTGGCGCTGCGTGCCACCTGCCACGGCTTCGAGAATGTGAACGACGCAAAGGCGCGAAGGACGCAAAGGGTCGCAAAGATTTTGATTATTTTTCTTTGCGCTTCTTTGCGTGCTTTGCGCCTTTGCGTCAAAATTCACAATCGTTTCAGCGGTTCGTTGTCGCCGTAAACAAAAACCTCTTCCGGCAATTCGCGCCAGCGGCATTCGGTGTCGGGCGGACCGTTTTCGTTTTTGAACATTTCGGCCCAGCGTTTTTTGAAGGCGAGTCCATTGCGGATGACTGCGGCGGCGTTGCGCGAACCGGAGACGCCCTGCGTGGTTGAGCTTTCAAAGTGATACATCTCGACCGTTGGCGTGTAACGCGCGCGGTAGCCGTGACTGCGCAAACGGTAGCACAAATCGAAGTCCTCGAATTGCACGGGATGAAAGAGCGGATCGAATCCGCCGAAGCGTTCGAGCAATTCACGCGGCACGAGGAGGCACGCGCTGATGAGCGCCTGGACGTCAGACGGCGCGTCGAACGGTGGCGTGGCGGGCGCACTGCCACGCCTCAGGAAGGCGATGTTGCCGCGTCTGGAAACGCCGACGCCGGCGCATTGGATGCGATGCGGCAACGAGGGGTAGAGGAGTTTTGGGCCGACCATGCCGACACCGGGTTCGAGCGCGTGGTCGAGGCCCTGGAGCCAGCGCGTGGTGCGTGGTGAAATGTCATTGTCGAGGAAGACGCAGTGGGTGCCGGATGCGGCGCGGATGCCCTGGTTGCGCGCGTGAGAACAACCGAGGTTTTCGGCGTTGTGAATGAGCGTCAGGGGAACGTTGAGTGAATTGCAAGCCGTGGCAAAGGTGGAGCTCTGCCACGCGGCGGTTTCGTCGTTGGAACCATTGTCGACGAGGATCAGCTCGTAGTCGCGGCAATCGGTGAAGAGCAAAATGTCGGCGAGGCAGCGTTGCGTGCGCGCGAGATTGTTGAAGGTGAGGATGACGACGGAGAAGCGCATGTCGTGTTTATCCGGGTTGGTTCAATGCGAGGTCGAGCTCGGCGGGCGTGAGTTCGCGCCACTGGCCGGGCGGCAGGTCGGGCGGAAGGCGAAGGGCGTTGATGCGGACGCGGATGAGGCGCACAACGTGGAGGCCGGCGCGCTGGCAAAGGCGGCGGATTTGCTGGTTGCGGCCTTCGCCAAGCAGGAAGCGGAGCGCGTCGGGCGCGATGGGTTCGACAGCGGCGGGACGTGTGAGTTTGCCGTCTATTTCGATGGGCGAGCGAAGGGAGTCGAGCGTGGCGGGGTTGATTTCGCCGCGGACAATAACGTGGTATTCCTTGGTGTGACCGTAACGGGGATGAGAAAGTTTAAGAACGATGTCGCCGTCGTTGGAAAGAAGGAGAAGGCCCTCGCTGGGTTTGTCGAGCCGACCGACCGGAACGAGCCGCGTGCCGGCGGCGGTGACGAGGTCGCAGACGGAAGGACCCTGACGGCGGTCGGCGGAGCAGATGTAACCGGGCGGTTTGTGGAGCATGACGGTGAGGCGGCGAGGCGCGGCAATGGACACGGGTTGGCCGTCGAGCTCAATGGCGTCGACGTTGGAATCGACGCGGTGGCAGGGCTCGAGGATTGCCACGCCGTTGACGCGGACGCGGCCGTCGCGGATGATTTCGGCGGCGGCGCGGCGGGAGGCGAGGCCGCGTTGCGCGAGGACGTTTTGCAAACGGAGCGGTGGCGTGGCAGAGGTCATGCCATGCCACAGGCGGCTTGCCATTGGGCGTCGGTGACGGGGTGGTCTTCGGGGACGACGAGCGAAAGGGTCATGCGCGCGGGGTCGAAGCAATGACGGGCGACGTCGCGGATGTCGTCGGCGGTGACGGCGCGGAGTGCGGCAATGGTTTCCTCGGGCATGACGACGCGGCCGTGGTTGAGGAGGCTTTCGCCAAGCCAGGACATTTGGCTGCCGACGCTTTCGAGGCCAAGGCGGAAGGCGCCGAGTGTGTAGTCGCGCGTGCGGCGAAGTTCGGCGGCGGAGACGCGGGTGTCGCAGACTTTTTGGAGTTCGCGGCGGATGAGGGCGAGGGCCTGGGGCGCGCGGTTGCGGTCGAGTCCGGCGGAGACGGCGAAGGCGCCGGTGTCGGCGTGGAGCTGGTAGCTGGATTGAATGGCGTAGGCAAAGCCGTAACGTTCGCGCACGACCTGGAAGAGGCGGGAGCTCATGTTTTCGCCGAGGATGACGTTGAGGAGGCGAAGGGCGTGGCGGCGCGGATCGCTGCGGCCAAAGATGCGGTGGCCGACAACGAGGTGGATTTGCTCAAGGGCGTGGCGGCGGGTGATGACGTAGGGCGTTTGGCGGGTGGCGTCGGTGACGCGGTGTTGGGCGGGAGCGCGACCGGCGGGACGGTTGGCGAGGGCGTCGGTCACAAGTTTGACGCAAGCGGCGTGGTCGATGTTGCGGCCGGTGAAAGCGAAGACGGTGTTGCGCGGCTGGTAGGTCGCGGACTTGAAATCAGCGAGGGCTTTTTGGGTGAGGTTTTGAAGCGTCTCCTCAGTGCCGACAAGCGGCCGGCCAAGGGGATGGTTGCGCCACAGGGCTTCGGAAAATTTTTCCTGCACGACCTGCTGGGGCTGGTCGCGGTACATGCGCAACTCCTCAAGGATGACGAGGCGCTCCTTGTCCATGTCGCCGGCGGCGAGCGTGGCGTTGCAATACATGTCGGCCAACACGTCGAAGCCCTCGCTGAGAAATTCGTAGGGCAGACGGGCGTAGTAGCAGGTGGAAGATTCGGCGGTGTAGGCGTTGAAGTAACCGCCGCGGCCTTCGATGGCGCGGGAAATGTCGAGGGCCTTTCGCCGCGCGGTGCCTTTGAAGAGCATGTGCTCGATGAAGTGGCAGACGCCGGAAAGCGGGGCGGGTTCGTGGCGGCCGCCGACACCGACAAAAATGCCGACCGAAACGCTTTCGGCGTCGTCGGAACGGGCGCTGACAACGCGGGCGGCGTTGGGCAGGCGTGTTTCCTCTACATGCTTCAACATGGCAAAATGTTCTCCGGGTAAAAAAAAGCCGGCCCGGGGCCGGATGCGGAAATGGTGGGCGCTACAGGACTCGAACCTGTGACTTCTACCGTGTGAAGGTAGCGCTCTAACCAACTGAGCTAAGCGCCCGAAGTAAGGAAAGAGTAAACCACAGAGCGGGCGGTTTTGTCAATCCTGGAATTGCTCCCGTGTATGGATTTTCTGGGTTTTAGGTGGAGTGTGCGGTTTAAAAGTCTTTTACAATAACATAAAGAGTTGATCATAAGTATAAGTCGGCGCATGTACTCCTCTTCCGCAGACTTTTCGACGCCGGCGACTACAACGACTGCGACGACTACGCCGAAGATGGTATAACGGACGACCGGGGCATGGCGGTCGCAACTATTATGGAGTGCGGCGATTCTGACGGTGAGCAGGAAATGTTTACTCACGTGGCAGAGGTCGGGTTCTGCCACAGGCCGTTTTTTTTCGGGCTTTTCCCAGGCCGCGACACGAATCATTGATTAGAGGGGTCCGCTCGGTCGCGGTTGATGATGTCCGTCAGCTTTGCAGCGTCTTCCGGCAAAAACCGTGCGTTGATAACACTGCCATTTTCGCGAAATTTCAACGGACCTCCAATGGAAAAGGATGGTGTTTGCACATCAAGAAGGAAACTGGATTTGTCTGTGACAGCACGCAGTATCTGCCACGGGGTATTCAGTTGTCTGCCGCGCTGGAAGATCGCCCTGATCTCATGCTTTTCGTCGGGATTCAAATGGATGATTTCATAGTTGCGGTAGTTGTGCATGAAGACTTCCTCAGGGATTTCCACGTCAACTCCAAGACCTGCAACTTTGCAACCGGACAGGTAGAATCTGAAGGACAGATAAAAGTATGCACACAACGTGACGAACAACACCAAGCTGCAGGTCACATGAATCACGCGGGGCTTTTCCCGAAGGGTTCGTGCATCCCTGAAGATCGAGATGCCGGCGATGATGAACGCGATGGCGAGCATTACCATAGTGACTACATATCAGTCCTCATGTTGCGGCGGCATGGCGGCAAACAGAAACGCAATGACAATGGGGAGAAGCCGAAAGAACAACGAGCTGATGATCATGAAAATCGTCTTCATGTGGACATTGTACCACACCTTACCTGTTTTTGCGTTTTGTTCCACGTGGAACAATTGGTATACTGGACGAATCATGGATGTTTTTGATGTCATTGTTGTGGGTGGCGGTCATGCGGGTTGCGAGGCGGCGCTGGTTGCGGCGCGGATGGGCGCGAAGGTGCTACTGGTGACGCGTCATGCGGACGCACTGGGTCAGATGCCGTGCAATCCGGCGATCGGCGGGTTGGCGAAGTCGCATTTGGTGTTTGAGTTGGATGCGCTGGGCGGTGAAATGCCGGTGAACACGGATTACACGGGGTTGCAATTTCGTGTTTTGAACACGTCGCGAGGGCCGGCGGTGCGGGCAAACCGGGCGCAGTGCGACAAGGCGCAGTATAGCCGGCGGTTGTCGGGGGTGCTGCGCGACACGCAGGGTTTGCGAATGGTTGAGGACGAGGTGACGGCGCTTGTGCTTGAAAAGGGGCGTGTGGCGGGGGTAAAGACCTGCCACGGGGAGTTTTTCGGGAAAACAGTGATTTTGACGATGGGGACGGCGCTGGCGGGGGTGATTTATGTGGGCATGGAGTCGTGGCCGGGCGGAGGAGACGGACGCGCGGCGTCATTGGCACTGGCGGAGCAGTTGCGGGCAATCGGATTGCCGCTTTTTCGGTTGAAGACGGGAACGCCGCCGCGATTGGCAAAGCGGTCGATCCAATTTGAGCGGATGGTGGAGCAGCCGGGTGAGATTCCGCCGCCGTTTTTTTCGTGGCGGGCGCGGTGTGAGTATGGCCGGGGCGCACATTGTTCCACGTGGAACAATCCGCTGTCGTGCTGGCTGACGCACACGACGCCGGAGACACACGGAATTATCCGGGTGCATTTGGAGGAAAGTGCGTTGTACGGCGGGGCGATCACGGGAACGGGCGTGCGGTATTGTCCGTCAATCGAGGACAAGGTGGTGAAGTTTGAGGCGGAGCAGCATCATGTGATGATTGAGCCGGAACATGGGGATTCGGAATGGATGTACGCGAACGGGACGTCGAACAGTCTGCCGCGGGAGGTTCAGGAGGCGATGATTTGGTCGATTCCGGGGCTGGAGAAGGCGGAGTTTTTGGCGCACGGGTATGCGATCGAGTATGACGCGGTGGATCCGACGTCGCTGACGCGCGCGTTGGAGTCGAAAGTTGTGGAGGGTTTGTTTTGCGCGGGACAGATCAACGGGACGACGGGATACGAGGAGGCGGCGGCGCAGGGATTTGTGGCGGGGGTGAACGCGGTGCGAAAGGTTCGCAATGAGGCGCCGTTTGTGCTGGCGCGGCATGAGGCGTACATTGGGGTGATGGTGGATGATTTGGTGACCAAGGGGACGAATGAGCCGTACCGGATGTTTACGTCGCGCGCGGAGCGGCGATTGCTGTTGCGCCAGGACAACGCGCGGTTTCGGCTGGCAGATGCGGCGGAAAGAATTGGGGTTGTGGACGGGGAGTTTTTGACGGAGACGCAGCGTTATGCGGCGTTGTTAGAGGCGGAGATGGCGCGGTTGCGAGGGACGTTTGTGGCGGGCGGAACGACGTTGCTGGGAATGTTGGCGCGTCCGGGGATGCGGTATGGGGATGTGCCGGGAGCGCGAACGGAGTTGCCGGAAGAGGTGCGGGTACAGTTGGAGATTTTGGCGCGATACGGGGGATATATTGAGCAGGAGGAACGTCTTGTTCACCGGTCGCGGGGGGAAGAGGCGATTCGGATTCCCGGTTGGCTGGAGTATGGAAAGGTTGCGGCGTTGCGGTTTGAGGCGCGGGAGAAACTGGCGCGGATCAAACCGGAGAATTTGGGGCAGGCGGCACGGATTCCGGGAATTACACCGGCGGATGTGGCGGTGCTGGCGGTGGTGATCAAGCGCGGAAAGGTGGAAGAGATTAGGCGGGAAAGGGACGGGGAGGCATAAAGTGATGAGTATATGCTAATAAATGTTGATTTGTTGTGTGTGGGAGAGGGGGACGGGGAAATCGATGAAAATCGGTTTGTGGCGTGGCAAGGGTTGTGCCACGCCACGGAAGTGAAAGTGGCCGCGGGCATGATTGCGCGGCTTGACAGTGGGCGGGGTTTGCGTTATAAAGTTATGCGCTTTTTCGCAATGGCGGGTTAGCTCAGTTGGTAGAGCATCGGAATCATAATCCGCAGGTCGTGGGATCGTACCCCTCACCCGCCACCATTTTTTTTGCACGCTTGTGGCGTGGCAGATGTTCTGCCACGCCACGGCTTTTTTAGGGGTTTTGGGGGTCGCGGGTTTGCATGAATGCGGCGAGGCGTTCGAGGGCGAGGTCGTCGAAGGCGTGTTCGAGGCGGCAGGCGAGGGTGTCGGCATGGGTGTCGGCGAGGCCGAGGACGCCGGTGAGAAATTGACGCAGGAGGCGGTGGCGGCGGGTGACGGCGTCGGCGATGATGCGGCCTTTTGGGGTGAGGCGGACGGGCTGGTAGGCGGTGTAGCGGACGTAGCCTTTGCGGGCAAGGGATTTGAGGGCGACGGTGACGGAGGGCATTTTGACGCCAAGGGCGTGGGCGATGGCGGTGACCTGGGCGGCGCCGTTGGCGTCGGTGAGGTTGGCGATGGCTTCGAGGTAGTTTTCGGTGCTGGCGGAGTTGTCGGACATGGTCAAGGGAAATAGGAGGAGAGAGGCAAAGAGAGTAATAGCCGAAGGGAGGGGAGTTGTCAATGGGTGGGGTGCGGTTTTTTTGTTGGGGGGGGATGGGGGTGATGACGACGATTGCAACGACTACCACGACGACAGCGGTGGTGGGGAGGGTGGTGTGTGTCAGGCGTGTTGCCACGCCACAAGGAAGGGGGGAAGGGAGAGAAGGGCGAGGGAGAGGGCGACGATGGGGAAGAGGGGGAGGAGGGGAGAGGAGCTGCCGGCGATGTCGAGGATGCCGGTGAGGAACATGCCGGTGGCGAGGGTGGCGAGGGCGGAGTTCCAGAGGTTGAGGAAGAGGCGCCAGGCGGGGGGGCGGGTGATGCGGGGGAGGAGGAGGCGCAGGAGGAGGAAGGGGAGGACGCCGGCGAGGAGGGGGAGGAGAGGGAGAAGGGTCATGCAAGGGGAGGCGGCGCCGCGGGCGAAAAGGGCGTAGGCGCGGGTTAGGAGGAGGGTGAGGAGGGCGGCGAGGAGGTGGGCGAGGGTGGCTTTGGTTAGGGGGTGCATGGGATGTAAAGGATGTCGCTGACGGGGCGTTCGCCGACGTAGAGGCCCGAGCTTGGGCGGTTGACGAGGGCGCCGTCGAAGTACATGGCGGAGGAGCCGCCGCCGTCGAGGTTGTAGGCGGTGGTGGCACCGCGTTCGAGGAAGAGTTGGGAGAGTTGGGCGAGGGACATGCCTTTGCTGTCGGGGGTGCGTCCATCGACGACGATGAGGAGGTAGTGGAGGGAACCGAGCTGGCCGATGGCGGTGCGGGGATGGATGTTTTTGGCGAGGCGGGTGGCGTGGAGGATGGGTTTGCCGTCCTGGACGAGGACGGGCCCGAAGGAGAAGGTTTGCCAGGCACCATCGCGGACGAGGGCGGGGCCGGGGATGGCGCCTTCGGTGATGATGGAGAGGTTGCCGGAGCGGTCGATGAGGAGGGTTTTGTTGTCGGGGGATTTGCGGGGGGTGTCGCGGTAGAGGATGCCGTCGCGGATGATGAGGCCGCCGGGACGAAAGCCGTGGAAGTCGCCGTTGACGGCGAGGAGGGCGTTGTGTTCGCGGGCGATGGCGGAGGTGGGCTGGGTGATGTTGCGGCCGTAGGTGTTGTTGGCGAAGGCGGAGCGGAGGCAGGAGGGGTCGGGGAGGAGGATGTCGGCGAGGTGGGCGGTGGTGTCGGCGGTGCGGAGGGTTGATATGGAGACGCGGATGTCGCCGACGCCGGTGTAGGTTTGGGCGGGGGTGTTGACGAGGACGACGAGGGGCTTCTGGAGGACGAAGGTGTCGAGTAGGACGAAGGTGGCGGAAGCGATCAGAAGGAGGGTCATGCAGGCGGCCCAGGCGAAGGGCTTATGAAATGGATTGGAAAGTCTCACGGGGGTGTTTTTTGGGGAAAATGAAGCGGCGCTGGAGGAGGAAGCTGAGGAGGAAGAGGGAGGCGTCGATGAAAATTTTGAGGAGGATGACAGGGGTGAGGTCGAGGGCGGTGAAGGCCTCGAGGGCAAGCCCGCTGGCGAGCATGATGAGGAGGCAGAGGGCGTAGTATTTGAGGATTTGGGGGAGGGCGCGGCCGTGGTTGTTGAAGACGAGTTTTTTGTTGAGGGAGAAGTTAAGGAGGGAGGAGACGGCACGAGCGGCGAGGGTGGCGGCGAGGAGGGGGCGAGTGAAGGCGCGAGCTTCGAAGAGGGGGAGGGTGAGGGCGAAGAGGAGGATGTCGACGATGAAGCTGAGGAGGGAGGCGATGTTGAATTTAAGGAGTTGCTTGTAGATGTTGGCGGAGTCGCGCAGGGGCTTGAAGTGGGAGGCGCGGTTGGCGTCGAGGTAGACGGTATGGATGGGGACTTCGAGGACGGGCATGTCGCTGTGGGCGGCGTTGATGAGCATGTTCATCTCGAATTCGTAGCGGTCGCCGGGGACGGTCTGGAGGCGGGGCATGGCGTCGCGGGGGATGGCGCGAAGGCCGGTCTGGGTGTCGGTGATTTTTTTGCCGGTGAGGCAGGTGAAGACGGTACGGGTGATGATGTTGCCCCAGCGGCTGCGGAGGGGGATGCGGGGGCCGCTGAAGTCGCGGCTGCCGAGTACGAGGGTGTCCGGGTGGCGGGCGATCACGGCGGCGATTTTTTGGACGTCTTCGGGCAGGTGCTGGCCGTCGGCGTCGACGGTGATGCAAGCGGAAAGGGCCTCTTTCTCGATGGCGCGCAGGCCGGTCTTGAGCGCGGCGCCTTTGCCCTGGTTGTGCGGGTGGCGGATGACGGTGCAACGAGGCGCGCGCTTCGCTTCCTCGAAGATGGCCTCGCAACGGCTGGAGCTGCCGTCGTCGATGACGAAAATGCGCGCGAACGGAAGTTTGGCGAGCTCGCGGATCAGCGCGGGCAATTTTTCGTCCGGCTCGTACGCCGGGACTAAAACCGCGATCCCCGCATATGCGTCCTGCATTCCAATTTCTAACATGGAGCCCTTTGGTTTCATTGAGAAAAATCAGGATACCCCGCGGAGTATGCGCAAAGATGACCGCCACATTGCCAATTTGTCAGGCAGCCGCGCCGCCAAAAAAGGATTGTGCGGGAAACGCGACTGTGCTACCTTTGTAAACATAAGTGGATGGGACATGCCGTTTGGTCTTGCGCAACGGGTACGTGCGGAAGATACGTTGGAATTTGTACCCTCAAAGGAAACTGGCAACACCATGAAAGACATCCCGGTCAACAACACGCGCAACTTCGTTTTCTTAGGGCACACAGGGAGCGGCAAGACGTCTCTGGTTGATGCGCTCGCGTTTAAGCTGGGACTCAACGACCGCCTCGGTTCCGTCGACGCCGGCTCTTCTGTCTCCGACTTCACCGACGAGGAAAAACAGCGCAAAATCTCCATTTTCTCGACCACCTTTGACCATCCTTACAAAGCTTCCGACGGCGAAACCTACGACCTCGTTTTCACCGACACCCCCGGTTATGTCGATTTCATGGGCCAGTCCATGGCCGCCTGCGCCGCTTCCGACACCGCCCTCATCGTGGTCGACGCCGCTTCCGGCATTCAGGTCGGCACGCGCCGCGCCTGGAAAATGGCCCAGAAAATGGGCATCCAAACCACCGGGTTTGTGATCACCGGCCTCGACAAGGAAAACACCGACTTCAACAAGACCCTTGCCCAGATACAGGAAGTCTTCAGCCCCAACGCCCTCCCCGTCGTCCTCCCCGATGGCAAGGGCGGCCTCGTCAACCTCCTCGCCCGCGCCGAGCTCCCGCCCGACATGGCCGAGCGCAAGGCCGCCCTCATCGAGGCTGCCGCCGGCGCCGACGAGTCCCTCATGGAGAAATACTTCGAGGGCGCCGACATCACCTCCGCCGAGACCGCCAAGGGCCTCCGCCTCGCCATCACCTCCGAGGCCTTCCACCCCGTCTTCGCCGCCGTCGCCAAAAAGGACTGGGGCATCACCGAGCTCATTGAAAACATCTGCCTCTTCTTCCCCTGCCCCGGCTGCCACGTCTTCACCGACACCAACGGCAACGAGATCAAGCCCGACCCCAAGGGCCCCTTCGTCGGCTTCGTCTGGCGCACCGTCATCGACCCCTTCCTCGGCCAGATGAGCTACGTCCGCGTCATCTCCGGCACCCTCACCCCGCCCATGGAAATCCTCAACGCCACCACCGGCCAAAAGGAAAACGTCGGCTCCATGGTCAGCCTCATCGGCAAAAAGCAGGCCCCCCAGGCCGAGGCCGGTCCCGGCGACATCGTCGCCATCCCCAAGCTCAAGGCCACCGAAACCAATCACACCCTCTGCGCCCCCGCCGCCCCCCTCACCATCCCGCCGATCGACTTCCCCGCCCCCATCTTCTACCTCGCCATCCGCGCCGCCTCCCAGGCCGACGAGGACCGCATGTCCACCGCCCTCCACCGCATCTGCGCCCAAAAACCCACCATCAAATACGAGCGCAACGCCGAAACCAAAGAGACCATTCTCAAAGGCATGGGTGACGTCCACCTCGACGTCGCCATCAACCTCATGAAGTCCCAGTCCAACGTCAACCTTCTCACCTCCACCCCCAAAGTCCCCTACCGCGAAACCATCACCGGCCGCGCCGAAGGCCACCACAAACACAAAAAGCAATCCGGCGGCCGCGGCCAGTACGGCGAAGTCTACCTCCGCGTCGAACCCCGCCAACCCGGCGACGAAGAATGGTTTGTCGACGAAATCGTCGGCGGCACCATCCCCGGCAACTTCCTCCCCGCCATCCAAAAAGGCCTCCTCGAAGGCCTCCTCGCCGGCCCCCTCGCCCGCTACCCCGTCGAAAACGTCAAAATCCGCGTTTACGACGGCTCCTACCACGACGTCGACTCCTCCGAAGTCGCCTTCAAAATTGCCGGCCTCCGCGCCCTCCGCGACGGCCTCGGCAAAGCCAAACCCGTCCTTCTCGAGCCCATCATGTCCGTCCGCATCACCGCCCCCGACCAATTCATGGGCGCCATCAACGGCGACCTCAACCACAAGCGCGGCCGCGTCCTCGGCATCGAAGCCGACGAAGGCATCCAGATCATCTCCGCCGACATCCCCATGTCCGAAATGTTCAAATACGCCGCTGAGCTCCGCTCCCTCACCGGCGGCCAGGCCACCTTCGACATGACCTTCTCCCGCTACGAACCCGTCCCCGCCATCGTCGCCCAGAAAATCATCGCCGAAGCCGCCAAAACCGCCGTTGCCGACGAAGACTGACCCGCAACCAACACCCGACATCGTGGTAGAGCCTCACCCCTGCCACCCTAAAACAAGGAAACGCCATGAAAAAGACCGCAGTCCACCGCCCCTTCATCGCCGCGATTCTCCTCTTTTGCGCCACGTCCCTCAGCGCCGACTGGCTCGAAAACTTCGACGCCTACCCCAACGGAACCTCCGTCACCAACCTGCCCGGATGGACCGTGCAAGACCACGGCCTCAACGCCGCCACCATTGCCACCAACCGCTACGTCACCTCCGGCAACATCCTCATGCCCCATTACAACGCCACCACCGGGTAATGGACCGAACGCCAACTGACCGACGACGAAGCCGTCTCATACCGCTACAACCCCGTCACCATCCGCTTCAAATGGTACAACGACGGCGAGCAAGGACGAAGCATCTGGGTGTATTTTTTTGACAGCGACAATCGCGTCAACGGCATCAGCCTGTTCATCAACGGCGGATTGCAGGTAGACGGTATGGATTGGCAATCGCTTGACAAGCGCGACAACGAAATCCGCCTCTCCTGCGGCGGCGCCTCCGTCTTTTCACCTGCGACCACCAACCTCGTCGCCCTCCTCGGCAAAGGCAACTACGGCGAAGCCAGCCGCTGGCTTCCCGGTAATTGGTACCAGGTCGAAATCGCCAACATCAACCTCTCGCCAACCGGCGAGGGTACCAACGTCACCGCCATCGTCAACATGTGGCGCACCAGTGACAACGTCTACAAAATTACCAACCAGCCCATCATCGCCTCCGGCACCGGCGCCGGCCCGTTCAACAAAATAAACGCCCTTCGCCTGGTCTATCCCAGCAACTGGGGCAATCGCAATTACTACTTCGACGACTTCGAAATCCTCTCTACTCCCGCACGCAAGGAAACACTCCTCTTCCTGCGCTGATTCCGTTGCTCAGCCCCTATGAGGCCGCTCACAAGGCAACCCCGTTGGGGTTGATGTGTTATTGACCGCAAACCCAGGGTAGACTCGTCAGCATCTGCCGCGCTTTCATGTCGCGTGGGTGACACAACACACGCCAGAGCCGGCACATCGCCAGGTTACCAGTAATGGAAGCTAACGGAAAAGCGGCGATGAATCGCCGCACTCCATAATGGTCGCAACCGTTATATCCCAATCGCCCCGCATATCTGACCTGGAGGGCGAGCGTCCTCGCGAGCCGCAACAGGAGGGGTTCAGCAAAAATATGCGGCCATCCAAAAAATCAACCGGACCTCTTCGTGCGGCTCCCGGGAACGCTCGCCCTCCATGGACGTGATGCTGACGGTAAAAAAATGCTCGTGGCGTGGCAGGAGTCCTGCCACGCCACAAGCTGCAATTTTTTAACCCTTTATTTCGCGACCAGGTTTTCGGTGATTTCGAGGATCACGGGATGGTCGGTGAGGCTGACGGGAATGGTGTCGACGTCGGAAAGGGTTTGCTGGATACCGGTGCCGAGGGTGGGATCGTAGACGAAAACGCGCTTGAATTTTTTGCCGAGTTTGACGGTGATGTCGTCGGCGCCGCCGGACTTGAAGCGTTCGCCCCAGAGGATCAGCACGAAGTTGCCGTTGCTCTTTTGCAGGAGGAGGTCGTGCGCGGTGTCGGGTTGATCGGGGATGGCGTAGTTGAGTTTCTTGAAGGTGGAGACGGGTTTTTTGTCGGCGAGGATCGTGGTGAAGTTGTGCATGTAGTGCGCGGCTTGCTTGGGCGTGTAGTCGAGTTTGTAGAAGGCGAATTTTTCATGCGCGCCTTCGTCGACGCGGCCTTTGAAGAGGTACATGGCGGTGTAACTCCAGCCCTGCTTGAATTGCGAAAGGTAGAGGTTGAGGTAGAGGCGGGCCTGAAGGTCTTCGCTGACTTCGTCGCTGGTCTCGATGCCGGTTTCGGTGGTGACGCGGGGAAGGGTTTTGAGTTGCTCGTCGGTGTAGCCCTGGAATTTGTTGCGCCAGGTGCGGCCGAAGTTACCGTAGAGGCCGTCGACGGGACACGCTTTGCCGGGGAGGGAGGAGAGCCAGGTCTGGTTGTCGTGGAGGCCGGGCCAGGAGGGATGGCAGATGTAGTTGTGGCAGGTGGCGAAGTCGGCGTACTTCGTGCCGGCGGGCATGAGGGTGTCGGCGCCTTCGGGAATGGTGAGGAACTGGAGGCCGCAGTTGTCGATCTGGGCGCCGGGTTCGCAAAGGGACCAGACGGGGTATTTTTTGAGGACAGGGTCGGCCTTGACGCGGGCGTAGAGGTCGCGGTGCATTTTGGCGACGGGGAGCCAGGTGCCCATCTGACCGCCGGTCTCACCGTTGTAAACGATGGGGCCGAAGTTGTTCGGTTCGTTGGAGCCTTCGAGGGCGAGGAGCGCGCCGGCGTTGGCGAGCTTTTTGGCGTCGTTGAGCAGGCGGTCGACGTCGGAGTGGCCGCTGAGCATGCCGTAGCTGAATTTGGCGCCGGTGGCCTTGTGAATCTTGATGAAGTCGTCGAGCGGGACGCCTTCCTCATAGCCGGAGCGGAGCCAGCGGAGGCCGGTGTACTTGAGCGCGGCAATGGTGCCGTCGAGGGTTTCACCGCGGCGGGTGACGGAGGAGGTGGCGCCAATGCTGTCGAGGAAGTCGTTGACGCTGGCGGCGGGCGTGATGTCGTCGGCGCACGCGGCGCAGGCGAGGCAGGAGGTGAGGAGGACGGCGGACGTTTTCATGGAGTTCCTTGAGGTTAAGATGGCGCACAACTTTACGCCGCGCGCCGAGAAAAATCAAGCGCGAAAGTGAAGCAAAACGCTTTACGTTCGTGGCAGAGCATGACCTCTGCCACGCCGCGGTTTTTACGCCAGTTCGTCGAGCGCACGGCGGAGTTCGCCGGCCTCGCCGGATTCGTGCCACGGGTTGAGCCAGAAGCGCGCCTTCGCGCAAGGCGTGCCTTTGAGGGAGCGCAGGTATTGCGGCAGCGTCGGGAAGGCGTGTGTGCCGCCGCCGCACTGGATGGCGATGCGCTGGCCGAACGCGGCGTAGAGCTCCTCGACGGACGTGTGGGCGTTGAAGCATTCGAGGCCGATGATCTCCATGCCGCTGGTGGCGAGGTTATGGAGGTGCTGGCCGTAGACGCCGCAGCAGTGGATGAAGACGCCGCCAAAGGTGTCGCCGATTTCTTTCAGGTAGGGCAGCTCAAATTCGGCGTATTGCTCGGGGCCGAGCAACGGCATGTAGTCCTGCGTGATGGCGATGCCCTTGCCGTCGACGAGCGCGATGTAGGGCCAGATGTGGCCGATGACTTTTTCGGGGCCGACCGCGGCGCGGAAGCGCGTGACGTAGTTGATCAGCATGTCGGTGACGTTGCGCACAGCCTCGTGAATGACGTCGGGCTGGTCGAACATCGCCATCATGAGTTCGGTCTGGTTGGCGATCATGAGGCCAAGCGTGTTGAGCGGGCCCTGCAGGTCGGGCGTGCGCAGGTAGACGTCGTTCGTGCCGAGGCGCGCGCAGACTTCGCCATACATGTCGAGCGCGCGCTGGAAATCGGTTTGCTCAAAGGGTAGCGGCTTCAACTTCAAAAAGTCCTCGGCGGTGCGCGCCACGGGTTCGATGTGGATACCGCCGCCATCGCGCGCGGGGATGCGTTTGCCACCGTAAACAGCCGCGGTCGAGATCGTGCCGTAGTCCGGATAAAACGACGGCAACACGTTGTCGGACGCCGGCGCCGCCATGTCCTTGCGGATCACTTCGCACGCGCGCTCGACGTAAAGCGTGTTGTCGGGACATTGCCGGTAATAACCCGGATCATGGTGAACGCTCAGCAAATGTGGCGTTTTGCCATTGAGAAAATCACGAATATTGTCGAGCGCAGTTTTCATTATCCATCCTCGTTGCGCGTCATGATAACACAATCCCAAAAATCTTGGCGATTCTTTCGATGTGTGGGTGAAACTCAAAAATGGCGCATTTCATTTGAACGCTTTCGCTTGACACAAAAGAGGTATCGGAGTATTTTTAAAGATGAAGTTGAAAAGTATCTTTATTTTTAGCTGTGCGCGGGCATGGCGAAGGACACTTCCGGCTGATTGAAACGCGATTGGAGTTTTGTCATGAAACAGATGCGGCGTTTGTTGGGCGGGGCTCTTGCAAAGGGGCTTGTGATCGGAGTGTGTTGCTGGGGGTTGAGGGTGGTGGCGGAGGAAATGACGGGGGTACTATGGAACACTGCGGAGTTGCGCGAGTTGTTGCGCGAGGCGCAGTGGTTGATGTTGCCGCAAAAGGGCGCCGTGGAATTGGATGGCGGGAGGTATTGGTTTGTGCCGGAGAACACGGAGGCGGAAACGTTTATCCGCGCGTTGCGATTCGAGGACAACGGCGAGGCGTGGGTCAGGGTGCTGGAGGATGGGAAAACCGGCGAGACGGTGCTGGAGGATGTTGGCGGCGTAGAAGTCGAACGGCTTGCCGTGACGGAGGATTACCGGAGGACGTGGGTGTTGGAGTTGCTGGCGCCGGAGGGTGTTGGCGGACGAATGGACGCGGGAGCGTATGATCCGTCGCGCGTGTCGTTGTCGGTGAAGTTGGTGCCGATGTTTGGTCTGCTGGACGAAAGTGACGCGGAGGCTGGAGGGCGTGCGAAGGACATAAAAGGGTTTCGTGTCGCGACGCAAACGGATGCGCCGCTGGTGAAAGATGAGTTGCCCGCGGAAATTGGATCCGGGGTGTTGACGAATGCGACGGTCATGGCGTTGTCGCAGGTTGCGGAGGGGCGGATTGTGTACGTGGATGGAAAAGCTGGCAACGACGTTTGGAGCGGGCGGCACCGCGCGTTTGCGAAAAACGGCGAAGGCCCGAAGCGAAGTGTGCGCGGCGGCATGTCCGCGCTTCAGGGTGACGGCGGCCTGGTGATTCAGGAGGGGATTTATGCGGAGGGCCTGGATGTGCGCGGACGCCATGTGATCGTGCGTTTTGACGGCGATGTGGTGTTGAAACGAACGGAGCGCCAACAACCGCTGATTGCGCAGGATGTGGGTGAGCAAACAGCCAACGCGCCGACCGGCACGGTGGTGAACGTGATTCAATGAAAGGAGCCGTCATGAAACGAACAATGTGTGTGGTTTTTTCAATGTGTTCCTTCGCCGTCTCGGCGGGAACCGTGCAGGTGGAAACGGTGCAAGCGGACGAGGTGCGCACAAAGGAAATCTCGGTCTTGCCGGACGCACCGACCGATGCAATTCTGTATTACGCGTTCGCGGAGAATACGGGCTCTCTTGTGGTGGACTCCAGGCCCAATGGATATAATGCGATGGCTTTAGGTTGCACATGGATGCCTTGGGGATGGTGGTCTGATGACGGATCAATGGAATTTTTTGGCGATGACAGTAAAATACCGGCATATGGTGCACCGAATTTTCCGAAGTTTGAACAATATACCGTGAGTATCAAGTTTTGCTTCTATTATCATTGGAATGGCAGTGATGTAGATTTTTCAAATGGACTTAAATTAGTTGACAAAACAAATGGAGATTATGAATGGTATTTGACAAGCACTTTCCCTCTGGATGAGACGGGATTGATTTTTCACATGTCTGATCCCTCGGGGAATGTGACAATGACAAACAACTTCCCTTCTTGGAAGGGAGGTAGATGGACTCACGCGGTGGTCGTGCGCGACGGCGTGAATGGGCAATTATGGGTGGACGGTGCTTTGGTAGACAGCACCTCCGCCATGTTTTCAATGGACACATTCGCATCGCTGTGTCTTGGCAATTCATTGTCGAGCGACCCGTTGCATCAAAAAGGCTGGCACGGAAACATAGACGACTTCATGATTTTTGACCGTGCACTCTCTGCGGCGGAGATCATCAGCCTTTACGAATCCGGCACCCTCACGCACGATCCGCTTCCACCGTCGCCCATTTCCGTGACCTCCGATTTGGCCGTCGGCGGCAACCTGACCGTCACGGGCGAAACCGCCTTTGAGGGCGGGATTCGTCACGTGCGCCCGCTGGGCGATCTTTCATCCGGTGTCTACACGAACGCGCCCTGATGCGTCATGCCCAGGAAAGGAGGTCTCCATGAAAACACGCATTTTGAAACGTTCGCTATTCCGACTGCAACGCCCCTTCGCAATCCCCCGGACAATTTGTGCCCATCTGTGTTCATCTGTGGATAAAACAACACACCTTTTGACGTTTGTTTGCATCCTTGGCATTCACACCGCGTCCGCCGCCGACATCATCGCCGACCGCCTCGACGCCGGACACCTGCAAACGCGCCGCATCCAGCCGCTCGATAACACCGACACCGCCATCGACATCTCCGCCGACCTCGCGCTGGCCGGAAACATCACCATCTCCGGCGAAGCCTTCTTTCCCCAAGGCTTGCGCGTGCTTCCGCAGGGCAACGTCCCCATGGGCAGCTTCACCAACTCCCTTGCCGGCGCCCCAACCTGGTGGCAGGCGTATGGCGTCACCACCACCAACGCGCCTGACGACTTCGCGGTTGCCACGCAAGGCCAGGTCAAATGGATCGCCCAACGCGCGGCCATTCTGCTGAATGAAAAACTCCCCTCCATCGGCGGCGCCGGTCCTGAAATCAACAACCTCATCGCCACCTTCTCCTCCACCAACAACCTCCTTCCCGTCACCGTTGGCCAACTCAAAAACACCGCCCAGCCCTTCTGGAACCGCCTCGCCCAACTCGACCTCGGCGACGCTCCAGCCTGGGCTCATCCCTCCCCCGGCGACACCACCCCCGCCAACATCGGCCAAGTCAAAAACCTCTTCGCCTTCTCCCCCGCTTTCGACCTCGACTCCGACAACGACGGCATTCCCGACTGGTGGGAAATACATTATGAATTGAACCCCCATGACGCGTCTGATGCGTTTGCCGACTCTGATCACGACGGGTTGTCAAACGTCGACGAATATAATGCGGAGACAGACCCATTGAATCTGGATACTGACAACGACGGCTTGTCGGATGGTGACGAAATAGATATTCATGGCACATCGCCGCTTAACCCCGACACGGACGGAGACGGCTTGTGGGATGGCGCGGAGGCGAAGCCGGCGGTTCTGGATGCGGACACACCTTTCATGTGGTTTGATGTTGCGAATGGAAGGAATCTGACTGCGCTGTTGTCAAGCCTTGACGATGGTTATGCGGGGGTGTCGCTTCCATTTCCGATTTTTTTGGGCGGGCGTACCTTGTCCCATGTCTCAGCCAATGCGAACGGGATTGCCGGATTTTTCGCCGTCAACACAGGAGGCATGACAAGCGGTTATTCGGGCAACAATTCCATGGCACAGCTGTCCCTGCCTTCCGGTTGCAGCCTGCTTGTCGCAGGGTTCTGGGACGATCTGCGTGTGTATCCCGAGCTGGGGTCATCCATCATGCTGGCGGATGTGTTTTCCAACGCCAATCGTTATTGTGTGTTGGAGTACAAAAACATGGGATTTTATTCGGGCGGTGCGAGGGTGGAAAACCAAACAACATTCCAAATGGTGTTTGAGGAGGGTGTTTCAAACCGCGTGTGGGTGGTTTTGAAGGATGCGCGCGGTTACGGTGACGGTCGCTCGGCGACGCTGGGCGCCCGAACGCCCGGGCAGGCGCTTCAATTCTCACACAACACCGCGTCCGTCTCGAACAGCCTCATGTTGGCATATCATTTCAGCCTCGGCACGAACCCGCTCCATCCCGACACGGATGGTGACGGATTGAACGATGGCGATGAAGTCGCGCTCAACACGGATCCGTTTAACCGCGACACGGATGGCGATGGCTTGCAAGACGGCCTTGAGGTTGATGTTGGTTCCAACCCGCTTGTTAAAGATACTGACGGTGATGGACTGGACGATTATTGGGAATACTGGCGCGTCCCGGAGTTTGACCCGCTCGACCCCTCGGACGGCCTGTCGGACAACGACGGCGACGGCCTGAGCTTCGTCCAGGAATTAATTGCGCATGGCACCGATCCGAACAACTGGGACACGGATGGCGACGGATTGTCCGATGGGTATGAAATTTCAATCGGGACCAATCCGAACCGTTGGGATACAGATGGTGACGGCCTCTCCGATGGAGATGAAGCCACACTTGGCACCAATCCCCTCAAACGGGATACGGACAACGACGGGCTGCCGGATGGATGGGAAGCCACGCGCGCCGGTTATGATCCGCTCAACCCCGCGGACGGTGCCGCCGACAATGACGGCGACGGCCTCTCGAACGCCAATGAAGTGAGTCTTGGAACCGATCCGGACAATCCCGACACCGATGGCGACGGCATCAATGACGGCGACGAGGTCAACCGCTCCCCGTACACCAACCCGCTCAATGCGGACTCGGATGGCGACGGCCTGAGTGATTCAGAAGAGCAGCAACTCGGCACCAATCCATGGAGCAATGACACCGACAGGGACGGTTGTCCGGACGGCTGGGAGGTGCGTTATGGCTTCGACCCGCTCGACGCCGGCGATCCGCCGCCCGATGCCGACCCTGACGGCGACGGATTGACCAACTTGCGCGAGGCCGCACTCGGCACCAATCCATTCGCCAAGGACACCGATGGTGACGGGCTGGATGACAACGCGGAGACGGCGTGGATTGACGGCGGCCTGCCGGCATTCACCCTCTCCGGCGGCACGAACGTCCTCGCCTTGATGAGCAGCATGGACTCCGGTTCGGCCGTCCTCCCGCTTCCCTTCCCAATCACCGTCCAAGGTTCTGTCTGTTCCAATGTGTACATCCACATTGACGGCCACATTGGGCTGCGGCAGTCCGCAACATCCGGGAACCTGTTGACGTTGGACGCATTCCGTGACGACTTGATGGCGTATCCCGACGTGCTTGATACCGCCATCACGTTCGCCGACATCACGGCAGGCGGGACGCGTTTCTGTGTCATCGAATACCAAAACGTGGGGTTTTGGTCGGGCGGAGCATCCACCAACAACCTCGTCTCTTTCCAGGTCATTTTCCAGGAAGGCATCGCCGACCGGGTCGATGTTGTGTTCACCGACGCAACCGGACGTGGAGACGGACGAAACGCGCGCCTGGAGGCCCGCGCACCCTATGCCGCGCTCCTGTATTCCAGCTCCCGCGCCGTGGTCTGGCCGGGCCTCTCGCTCGCCTATCACTTTGGCACGGGCAGCAACCCTCTGGATCCCGACACGGACGGCGATGGCACCAACGACGGCGAGGAAATAACCATCGGTACCGACCTGTTCAAGCCAGACACCGACGATGACGGATTGCCCGACACATGGGAGCGCGTCATCGGCTTCAATCCGCGCGTCAACAACAGCATCCTCGGCATCCCCGGGCTCGGTCCAAACGACGACCCCGACGAAGACGGATTGACCAATATCGAGGAATACTTGAACGGAACAGACCCCTTCAATCCCGACACCGACGGCGATGGCGTCAACGACGGCGACGAGGTCCGGCAGGATTCCAACCCGAACGACGCGTCCGACAACGGCCTGCCTCCGCCGCCCGGCTCACTCATCACCATCCCCTTCCATGTTTACGGCGACTACGCCGCGTGGGAGATGACCGTCGCCGGCCGCGACCCGGAAGATACCCGCGTCTTCAAAATCCGCACCAACAAACCCGGAGATTCGGCGACCTATCCCCGCAACCTGCGAAAGAACTGCGCCTACAACGTCACATTGTCCTGGCTCGGATCCGGCACGCACCGCAATCCCTACTGGTACTGCTGGGAGGCGCAGATCGGCGGCATGCCCGACGAGCAGACATACGCCAACCACAATAGCGTTCACAATGCCGTCCGTCGCCCCGGTGTCGCCTTAATCACAGGTGGTGCCGACTGGCTCGCGCAAAATTATGCCGGTCTCCTTACCCCCCACGTTCACACCAGCGACAATGGTAGCGGAAATGTTGCCGAAGGCAAAACCGCCATTCTCCACGTTTTCGAATGCGGCATCGTCCCCGACCTCGACCACGACCGCAAAATCGGCGCCGCCGACCGCACCGGCGACACGCTGCGCATCTGGCGCAACGACGACAGGGATGACGGCGACACCGCCAGCGGCAACAGTGACGTGCCCGGCCAAGGCTTTGGGTGGACGTTCAAAACCAACAACGCGCAGGACGAAGAAGTCAACGGCCGCACCGACCTCCTCGACCTCTTCCCCGTGTGGCTCGACATCCGCAGACCCCTCGCTAAAATCGAGGACTTGCTCGGAGCCAACGGCAACATCCAAGTCAAACTCAAGCACGCCGATGACGCGCTCAACTTCGTCACCACCAGCCTCTCCACCAACAACGCCGGCGCGTTCCTCACCAATGCCCAGCCGGATTACTCGAACGCCAAGACCCGCCGGATCACGTCCGACGGCGTGGCGCTCCCCGACGACTTCATCACCGCGTTGCGCGCCGACCCCTCCAAAGGCGTCATCCTCATCGAAGGCCGCAAGGAAACATGGGCGCCGCTCGCCGTGGAAATCTGGCGCGAAGGCCGGAAAATCAGCCGCATGGAAATGCCCCTGCGCGTCGCGCCCGTGGAGGAGATGATGACCCGCGTCGACCTGCGCCGCGACCCGTTCACCGTGACGCACGGT
>JAVBOU010000045.1:0-4722 GCA_031550185.1 Kiritimatiellia bacterium
GGACGGCAAATCACGCCACGGCGCGCCGGTGCGGACGACCCACAGCACGGCGTTGACGAACTGGCGGTTGTTTTTCGCCACGCCTCCCCAGACGCCTTTTCGTCCTGGCAAGTGGTTTTCGATTTTTTGCCAGTGCGCGTCGGACAGGTCATGACGTCGGTGTGCGGGGGAGGTGTCGTTCATGCATGAAAGTAGGCCTGAATCATGAAAACAGGGAAAGATAAATCTCGTGACTACAATGTCTAGGGGTTTTGAAAACAAAGAAATTATAATATCGCATAAACTTATTGTTTCCGCAACTTCAAAAAATAAAACCTAAAAAAACATGGCATGAAGTGCTGTGGCTTATCGACGCTTTACTGAAGGAGCTTGCTCTTGTGTGCGTCGAGTTGACCTCCTGTTGCTGATATGTTTCAATAAGATTTTTCAATCACGACTTCCTCCCACACCTTACAATCCCATGTCACACATCAAAACTCCAAGTTTCGGCCAACCCATTACCTCTGTTAACGGCAAGCTCAACGTTCCCGACAATCCGATTATTCCCTTTATCGAAGGTGACGGAACCGGCCCGGACATCACCCGCGCCGCCATGATCGCGTGGGATGCCGCGGTCGAAAAAGCCTACGCTGGTAAACGCAAAATCGCATGGATGGAAGTTTACGCCGGCGAAAAAGCCAACGCCGTTTACGGTCCCAACACCTGGCTTCCGCAAGAAACGCTCGACGCCTGCAAGCAATACCTCGTCTCCATCAAAGGCCCCCTCACCACGCCCGTTGGCGGCGGCATCCGCTCCCTCAACGTCGCCCTCCGCCAGGAGCTCGACCTCTACGTCTGCCTCCGTCCTGTCCGCTGGTTCAAAGGCGTTCCGTCGCCCGTCAAACGCCCCGACCTCACCGACATGGTCATCTTCCGCGAAAACACCGAAGACATCTACGCCGGCGTCGAATGGATGAACGGCACGCCCGAAGCAAAAAAAATCATCGACTTCCTCACCCGCGACATGGGCGTCAAAAAAATCCGCTTCCCCCAAACCTCCTCCATCGGCATCAAGCCCATTTCCCTCGAAGGCTCCCAGCGCCTCATCCGCGCCGCCATTCAATACGCCATCGACAACAACCTTCCCTCCGTCACGCTCGTCCACAAGGGCAACATCATGAAGTTCACCGAGGGCGGCTTCCGCGACTGGGGTTACCAGCTCGCCCGCGATGAATTTGGCGCGCAGCCCATCGACAACGGCCCGTGGTGTTCCTTCAAAAATCCCAAAACCGGCGCCGACATCATCGTCAAGGACTGCATTGCCGACGCCTTCCTCCAGCAAATTCTCACCCGCCCCGCCGACTACTCCGTCGTCGCCACGCTGAATCTCAACGGCGATTACATTTCCGACGCGCTCGCGGCCTGCGTCGGTGGCATCGGCATCGCCCCCGGCGGCAACATCAATTACCTCACCGGCACCGCCATCTTCGAGGCCACCCACGGCACCGCGCCCAAATACGCCAACCTCGACAAAGTCAACCCCGGCTCCCTCATCCTCTCCGGCGAAATGATGCTCCGCTACATGGGCTGGACCGAAGCCGCCGACAAAATCATCGCCGCCATGGACGCCGTCATCGCCTCCAGGCGCGTCACCTACGACTTCGCCCGCCTCATGGAAGGCGCCACCGAAATCTCCTGCTCCGCATTTGGCCGCGCTCTCGCCGACGCCATGTGAGGCCCGGCGGCGCCCGTGCGCGTGGCAGAGCCACACCTCTGCCACGCCCAACATTTACCATGCACGTCTCCCGCACGTTGTTCTGGCGCGATCACCCCAAGGTGAGAATGCAACTCAGCCTCCTGATCGGCGCGTTGTTCATTTTGGTGCTGCTTCCGGCGGCGTTGTTCATGACGCTGCAACGTGGAGGCTTCTCGTTTTTCTCGCCGCTGCCGGCGTTGCTTTGCCTCTTCCCGCTCGCGCTCGCGTGGGGTTACGCCGCATTTCTTTTGCGTCGCACGTTTCACTGCGCCAGGCGAACCGCGGGAGCGATTGCGCTGGTTTGCGCGTTGCCGCCAACGTTGGTCATCCTTCTGCTGGCCTGCGCGTTGAAAACAAAAAACCGCGCGGCGCTCTTTGCGATTGCGATTCTTTTGTCCGCCGTGACCGCCTTGGCGTGCGTCCTCTTCATGCCGTTGTTTGCGTGGCAGACCACTGTGTCGCAAACGTTGTCGCTGGTCGTCCTCATCGCGTACATCATCGCCATTGCCGTGTCGCCGTCCGAACGCCGCGCGATCAAATGGGTTGTCGCGCCCGTGCTGATCTACACGCTCGCGATGGCATTCACCACCTTCACCGCCGCATGGCTGGAACAGCGCGCCAATCAGCTCGACGCCGAATTTCTCCGCGCCACCGGCCTGCAATGGACGCCGGAGGACGCGATGGCTTTTTACACCAACGGCACCTCCATGTCCACCGGCCCCTACGCCCCGCTTTTCGCCGAGAAACTGCCCCTCTCCGCACAACAAAAACTCAAAATTGACAACCTGCTCGACCGCTTCACGCAAGAGGACTTCGAACATTACACGGCGTTCATCCAGGCTAACGCAGAAACCCTTGCCTTGCTCGATGAAGTCACCAATCTCGCGGACTTTCGTCCCGCCTATGACGCGCTGCCCGAAGCAGAAACGTTTTTTTACCCGTCTAATTCGTTTGCAAACAACTGGGCACAATTTTACGGCTGGAAGATCAACGCCGCGGTTTTCCAGGGCGACACCGCGATGGTCATGGATTGCCTCCACCGGTTGCGCAACATTCAAACCTGGATGGAGGCCTCACCCTCCTATACCGACCAGGCATACGCCTTGTTAGTCACATCGATTCGTCACCGTGGCATCGCGATAACCCTGCCACAACTTTCCCGCGACGCATTGCGTGAGTTGCAAGCCGAATTTGCGGCCCAACTTGCTGGCACAGACCACCGCCTTCGCATGACGCTCATGTATCAACGCGTCGACATGCCCAAGCTGCTGGAATACGTTGAAAGTCAAATGTCACGCCCAATCCGCATGTTGCGCGCCGTCCCTTGTCTGCCGCAGATGTGGGCAATCTGGAAAAATTATGAGCGCCTCGTCATGCTTGAAAACCTGCTTCATTTCAATTACATAATCGACATTGGCGGACCTGGCGTTTACACCTTTCTGGAGGCGATCGGAGATCAGGCAACGAAGGCATGTTTTGTTACGCCTGTTTCTCGTGGAATGTGCCATATGTTTACGAATGCTCTTCAGATACGCATAAAAATCGACGACCTTTGCCGCACCGCGCTGGCCGGCATCGCGGTCGAGCGTTACCGCCGCGAACACAACGCGCTTCCCGCATCACTCAACGCGCTTGTCCCCGAATTTTTGGACAGCGTGCCACTCGCCGCCAGCACCGGCGCGCCGCTGGGTTATCGTTCCGGCGAATTTGATTATGCCGTCGACAGGACAACAACCCTCCGCATCAACGGCTTCGAGGTGCATGTCGAATCATCCGGTTTCCGTTCCCCTCGCTTCACCGTTCCGCTGAAATAGATCAGTTGGGGGATCACCATCAGACGCGTTCCAACACCTGACCATGAAGGGCGAGCGTCCTCGCGAGCCGCAACAAGATGGTTTCGGCAAATCCACCGGCCTCTTCGTATGGTGGGGCGCGACCGCCGGGCTTAGGACAAGCCTGTATCCGCAACTATGGAGTGCGGCGATTCATCGCCGCTTTTCCGTGAGCTTATTATGTCCGGTCAGCATGTTGATGACATCGGCTTTGACGTGCATGGTGTCCCCCACACGACATGAACGCGTGAACAGATGTTTCGGCTTAGCGCAAAGCGGCGATAAATCGCCGCACTCCATACTTGTGATGTGACGGTGAGTTATATCCCAACATGTCCATTAGACCTGTTGGGGTATAGCGGTTTCATCCGCCATTATGTCATGTGACGTTTTGTTGTGGTGTTTTACCTTGATTTTTATTTTCGACGGGTGATCCCGCCCCGTTGGGGCTTGTGTGGCGTGTGCGTTGTTGACGTAGGGCTGCGGGGCAATGCCCCTTGCCCTACGCTAATGATGAAAGGCTTTCAGCCTTTGAATGCCGCGTCATGTTTGCCGTCCCGTTAGGGACGGAATGTCGGTAGACAACGCATCATGAAAGATGATCCGTCCCGTTAGGGACGGGAGGTTGCGTCGCACCGGCGTCATGTTTTCTACATGTTGTGCGAAACCGCTATATTTGGTGGGGGCGACCGCCGGGCGCACCGGGCTTACGACAAGCCTGTATCCGCAACGCAAGCGACAACAGGGAACCTCGAATAATTCATTTTTCATCCTGTAAACCATGATGTGAGGCACCCCAACACAACTCCTGCACACATGGATAATTCGTGTTCATTCGTGTCCATTCGTGGTTCAAAATCGCCATGAAAATCAGGGTGTTGTCGTTGTGCGGTGTGGATTGAACCACGAATGGACACGAATGCAAAATAGGAACACCGAATCATCCATTTTTCGCTTGGATGGTATTATGCGAGGTTCCCAACAAACAACCGTCCATCCAATGCCCGGCGCGCCCGGCGGTCGCGCCCCACCTTGATAATGTGTACAAAAGTTTGTGGCGTGGCAGGAGTCCTGCCCCGCCACCACGCGCCATTCGATTTTTCGCCGGTTGAGGTTACACGTCAAATTCGAGGTCGTCTTCTTGGGTGAAGAGCG
>JAVBOU010000187.1:0-20324 GCA_031550185.1 Kiritimatiellia bacterium
ATTATTTATTGCGAACTGGGGTTGTTTTTTTGTCTCGGGCGATTTTCTCACCACCAAACCCTTTTACAAAACCCCCGTCCCCCCCCCACCCCCCCCCCCCCCCCCCCCCCCCCCGCTACAACTTGCGTTTCACCAGGCTTCTCCCAAAACCTGAACATGGAGGGCGAGCGTCCTCACGAGCCGCACGAAGAGGCCCGGGTGAATTGCCGGATGGCCGCACATTGTTTGCTGAAACCATCCTGTTGCGGCTCGCGAGGACGCTCGCCCTCCAAATAGAAGCTGGTTTTGGAACAAATCTATTGTACATAATATAGTGACGTGTGTCTTCAACCCCAACGGGGTTGCCTCGTGAGTGGAATGCATGACGTCTGCGCGACGCAACCTCCCGTCCCCGACGGGACGGATCATCTTTCATGATGCGTTTTCTACCGACATTCCGTCCCTAACGGGACGGCAAGCAACGAATCGCCGCACGTTGAAGGCTGAAAGCCTTGTATCATTAGCGTAGGGCAAGGGGCATTGCCCCGCAGCCCTACGTCACCGACGCATACGTGACACAAGCCCCAACGGGGCGGGATCAACCGCCGAAAATAAAAATCCCGCGAAACACCTCGACAAAACGTCACACGTATCAATGGAGAATGACGCCGTTATACCCCAACAGGTCTAATGTACGACAGACAAGAAGACCTACGGTGTGCTTCGCGTCGTCTGTCGTACTTTGCGTGGCGTGGCAAAGGTCATGCTGTGCCACGGTGCGTTATTTTTGTTGAGCATGGCGTGCGCATTGCTTGAGGATTTTTTTGGCTTTGTCGCGCTGCCGATAATCGACGGAGGTGTCGTCTGCGATTTTTTGCACAAGGTCGTCGGGCGTGTTGGGATGGGCAAGAATGTATTTGGAAAGATGAGAACAGTCACGGCTGGCGATGTAAATACGGCACAGGGTCATGGGAGGTGTCCGGGGATTTTGGGCCAGCGCGTTGTGTACGTCCGAGTTGCATTCGTAGTCAAAAAAAGTAAAGCTTTCGTCGGGAAGCGCGGTGTTTTTGGCAAGCGCGACACGCACCGAGGTGTTGCTGGATGTAGCAAGTTCCGGGAGGAGGTCGAGGGGCACATTGGGATTGGAGGCGAGAGCAATGCGTATGCGGTAATCGTCACCGGAGCTTGTGAAAAGCGAATGCAAAACGTCGGGGGAGGTGTCGGGATTGGCGGCGGTGAGAAAACGGAGAACAGGTGGCGCCGGGAAAGTGTTGGTGAAGACGGTGTTGACGGCGTCGGGCGTGAGGCGGGGGCATTTGGCAAGCGCGACGAAAGTTTTGAGGCTGGAGGCGTTTTTGACGATGTCCAAAAGACAGGATTCGGGGGTGTTTGGATTGTTGATAAGCAAGATGAGAAAATCGTTCCAGTATGAGGAATTCAAAAGGTCGCGATTGTTGTAGAGGGTTTGGGCAAGAGAGGCTGGGAATTGTTTTTGGGCGCAAATATTGAGAGTCAGGAAAGCATCGTCGCGAGTCAAGGCGTACAGAAAAAGTGCTTTGAGAAGTTCGGGCGGAAGATCATCCTGGCGGTGGGAGTCAAAAAGATGGGCGAGGCGCCAAGCGGGAATGGAGTCGAAGGATTTGGCGATATCGGCGTCGTTGAAGGTGTTGTTGGCGATGTCGTTGGGCCAGGTTTTCAGCTTGCGGTTGACGAGGGATTTTTCGTAACGTTCCCGGGAAATATTGTATTGTTCGAAGGGAAACAGGAGGGTGTCGGCAACAAAGGAAAATGGAAGGTCGATGAGAGCCATCAGGGTGCCGCCAGCATGAAGGCCGACGGAGTGGCAGTCATCAAAACCACGCGACAAAGAATGGCCGACAAAGCTAAGATCTTCGCCGGTTCCGTGGTAACGACGATCGTTGATGCCGGTGGTGAGGTATGTGCCAAGGGATGAGCAACCGCCGGCAACAACAAAGAAAAGCGGAAGCGGAAGAAGTTTGAAAATGGTGCGGTTCATGATGATGTCACTCCTTTTGCAGGGCTATGGAAAAATGTACCTGCATCCATCATCCGCTGATTCGGCGGTCGCATCCCGCCACGACGTCAGGTCGTATACCACGGGCTGTGGATGAGGTGGGTGTTGGGGCGGCGGGCGTCGATGAGGCGGCGGGCTTCGTTGGCGTCGTGGTTGATGAAGCGAATGCCGCGGTCGAGGGTTTGGCGATAGATGAGATCCATGTCGTTGAGATGAGGCTGGGACATGTTGAGGGCGTGGCAACCCTCGAGCGCTGCCACGAGGCCGTAAAAGTGATCGACGCGACCGCAGGAGTGCATGGCGCCGCCGTAACGTTTGAAAAGGCGGGCGTCAAAGGGAAGGCTGAATTGTTCGAGCATGGCGGGGGAAAGGTTCATGCCGGAATCGAGACGGAGCATGATCTGGCCGCGGTGCATGGCGCCCCAATGGATCGACCAGTCGGGCGAGCGCGGCGGGTTGAGCGCGAGCCAGGCGTCGAAGATGTTTTCGTAAGCTGTGGTGATGCGGTCGAGCAGCGCGAGGATGAGGTCGGGTTCGTCGTAGAAGGCGACGAAAATGTTGGAGCCGACAAGAAGCTCGGCGATGTCGAGCGGGCCCTGAAAATCGGGATGATAAAGGTGGACATAGCGCTTGAGTTTGGGGCGGGAATCGAGGAGACGACGGAAGCGGCGGCCCATCTCGAAGACGCGGGCGGACCAGCCGTCGGTGTGGCACGGCAGGGGCGCTGCCACGACACGCTGGATGGCGTCGAGTCCGCCGGGAAGCGGCGTGACGGAGGGAAGGGTGTCGTAGTGCTCGTCCATGATGGCGAGGGGCGCGCCAAACCAGGCGGGGAAGATGCCGGTGCCGTAGTTGCAACGGACGCACATGAGGCTGCCGTCGGCATTGGCGAGGGTTTGGGAACAGCCGCGGAGTTGCTGGTAGGCCATGCGGACGAAGGAGGCGTCGTCGTCGCCGAGCGTGGCATTGACGGTGACGGCGGGCCAGTCGATGGCGGGCGGAGCGGGCTCGGGACGCCGGGGCGCGAAGACGGGGAATTGCGACCACGTGGCAAAGGTGAAGCTCTGCCACCGGGCTTCGAGGGCGTCCTCGACGGCGGGGTCGATGCGGGATTCGAGGTCGTCGAGAAAGGGGGTGAGATTCATAAGGGCGGGTGTTAGTGGCAGTCGCAGGATTTGCGCTTGCCGCGCTTGTGATATTGGGGCAGCCATTGGGCCTGGGCGGCGATGAACTCGCGGGTCATGGCCTCGATTTCGGGCGGGGTGCAGACCGCGGCGGTGAGGGGATCCATGAGCATGGCCTGCTGGAGAAGGACGGGGTCACCCTCGACCGCGGCGTAGACGGCGAGGCGCTGGACGTTGATGGATTGCTGGCAAACCGCGGCGCAACCGAGAGGAAGCGCGCCGACAGAGGGGATGCTGATGCCGTTGCGGTCGACGTAGCCGGGGGCCTCGATGATGGCGTCGTCGGAGAGGTTGGTGATGGCGCCGTCGTTGGGAACGTTGAAGTGGCCGCGGTAGATGCGGCCGGTTTCGAGAGCCTCGATGATCCAGGAGCCGTGCTCGCCGGAACGCTCATACGCGGCGGGATCCCAGGGATTGCCTTTAAGAATTTCCTTGTGGGTCTTGATGAAATCGTCGCGACCTTCCTTGCAGACGCGGAGGTAACCGCCGGTTTCACCGTTGATCCAACTGGAGCGGTCGATCCACTTTTCGGTTTCGGCGGCGTTGCGTTTGCGGTACCAGGGGACGTATTCGGAGAGGTGGCCGTTGGACTCGGTGGAGTAGAAACCGAAGCGCTTGAGAATGTCGATGCGAACCTTTTCGGTCTTGCTAAATTCGGGATGTTTTTGGAAGCCGGCGAGAAGGCGGTCGCACCAGTCTTCGCCCTGATACTTGACTTGGACGTACCAGGTTTGGTGATTGATGCCGGCGCAAATAATATCGACGTCGCGGGCGTTGACAGGGACGAACTTGGGATCGCCGGGCTTGCGCTTGCCGTTGACGAGGAGCTCGATGACTTTGGCGATCTGCCAATGGCCGCCGGCGACGCCGTGGCAGAGGCCGACACATGCCACGCCGCCAAAGGCGTTCGCCGCCCAGGTGAGCATGGCGTTGGGGTTGCCGTAGTTGAGGAGGAGGACGTCGGGCTTGGCGACCTCGCGGATGATGTCGCACCAGCCGAGCATGGCGGCGATGCCGCGCTGGCCGTACATGATGCCGCCCGCGCAAAGGGTGTCGCCGACGCATTGGTCGATGCCGTATTTCAGCGGAATGGAGACGTCGAGCTCAAAGGCCTCGAGGCCGCCGACACGGGCGACGTTGAGAATGTAATCGGCATTTTTGAAGGCGGTGCGGGGATCGGTCGAGCAGGTGATTTTCGCCTTGAGTTTGTTCGCGCGGACGTCGCGGCGAAGCAACTGGGCGACCATTTCCATGTAGCGGGGATTGATGTCGTGGAGGGCAAATTCGACATCACGCAGTTCGGGCACGGCGAGAACGTCGCGCAACAAACGAGTCGAAAAGGTGAGGCTGCCGGCGCCGATGATGGCGATCTTAATGCTCATGAAAAAACTCCTTTGAAGGATGTGTTGTGAAATGGATTGTCACGGCGTTTGCCATGCGTCGAATTGCTCCTGCGTGGGCGCGCCGATGACTTCGTAGAGGTTCCAGTCAGAACCCGGAGCGATGAGCAGCGCGCGTTCGCGGGAGAGCGCGCCGGGCGTGGCGTGCGTGCGCCAGACCGCGTCGGCGGCGCCGCGGCCAACCGGCGCGGGAAGCAAAAAGAAGAGGCGTTGTCCGTGGTAGTCTTTGCGCAACTGGCTGATGTGGAGGTCGAGATTGGGGCAAACTTTTGGCGAGTCGGGCGAGGCGTCGAGCAACGCGAGACCGGCGTAACCGCAGACAAAAAGGCGGCCGTGAGGCGTGCGCGATTCGATGTCGTCAAGGATGGCGTTGAGGCGCTCGCGGTTCTCCGCGCGCGGGTAGCCGGGTTGCGGAGTCGTGACGCCGATGAAGAAGAAAAGAACGATGTAGCCAACAAGCGGATACAACAGCGCGCCGCCGGACATCACACCGCGTACGCTGCGGACAAGCCAGGCCGCGGCGAGAAGCGTCGCGGCGGTGAGGCCGGGCGTGATCCATGTGAGGCCGAGATGATTGAGCCACAACCCGGCGCAGCAAGTCAGCAGAAGCAAAAGGCTCGACACGATGAACGGCACGTTGCGCATGAAGACGCTGGCCACAAGCGTGTAGATCGCGAAGAGTCCGGCGAGTCCCTGCGGCGTGAGCAAAAGTTGGCTGAAGGGAATGCGCGGCAAATTGCAAAGCGTGGCCTGCGTGAGAGGTCGCAGGAAGAAAAGCGAATCGCCGAAGACCAGGCGGTTCATCAGCATCCAAACGCCAAAGGCGTACAGCAACGGCAACAGGCTGAGCAGGAGAATCGCGGGCAGACGGCGGCAACGAGATTGCTGATTGCTGATTGCTGATTGCTGAAATGAGGACAGAGATACGCCAAGTGGCAGAAACCAGAACGTGACACCGATCGCGCACCAGCCGGCAAAGCCGCACAAGGCGAGTCCCGCGAGACCCGCGGCGGTGCCGATGATGTCGCGCATGCGATGCAACTGGCACCAGTTGGCGCCGCAACGAAAGACGTAAAGCCCGCACGCGGCGAAGACCGCGGCCTGCGGATTCGCGCCCGCGCCGGAGGTAAAGGCGGCGGCGGCGAGAAGCAGCGCAAATGCGTATCGCGTCAAGCTGGATTGAGGCGATTCGATGGAGCGCAATCCCGCCACCAACGCGAGAAACCAGCCCGTCGCGGCGCCGAGACGCACGGCGATTGCGCCGGAAAACAACCAGCTCCACGGCAACACCACGAGCGCGCCGAGCGGACCTTCGAGCGCGGAACCGAGCAGCGCCTGGCGGCCTTCGTTGGTGCCTGCGAGGAGTTCCCGGCAGAGCGTCCCGCACAGCGCGGAGGTTTCGCTCCACGGCGCAAAAAAGGCGAGAACAAGCGCCAGCAGCACATTGACAACAAACACAGGCGATTGGCAAAGAAGTCCGTTCAATCCGCTTTTTTCATTATACATTTTACACTTTACATTATACATTCTACTTCAGTCCATGCTGTGTTTTTTCCCAATAAAAGGGATTGCGGAAAAATTGCCAGAGCGCGCGCCAGCCGCTGACGCTCATCATCATCCAATAGAGCGGCGTGAGGAGATTGGCGGCGAGAAGGTTGTCGTAGCCGCGTTGAAAGCAGGCGACGAGGTTGACGTAAACAAAGCAGAAATTGCCGACGAAAAGACAGAAGATTCCCGCGCCAAACACGAGCCCCGGAAAGAGCGCGGAGATGCCGGCGGGCTGCACGAAAAACCAGATGATCGCCAGCACCCAGAAAATCGGATTGATCAGCGCGGCAAAAAATCCGCCGCCCACAAGCAGTTGAAAATGCAAAAAGTGAAGCGGTCCAAGATCGCGCCACAAGCCGACCGGATCGCGCATGTGCACGAACCACGTTTGGATGTAACCCTTTTGCCAGCGCGTGCGCTGCTTGATCCAAAACGGCAGGTTGCCGCACGCCTCCTCCCACGTCGTGGTGTCGAGCATGCGCGTGGTGAAACCGCGCCGCGCGAGCCGCACGCCAAGGTCGCAATCTTCGGTCACGTTATACGCGTCCCACCCGAACAGGTCGCGCAGGATCGCGGTGCGAAAATGATTCGACGTGCCGCCCAGCGGAATGACTGTGCGCAACGCCGCCAGCCCCGGGAGCTGCAAATCAAACCACGCCGAATAATCCGCCGTAAACCAGCGCGTCAGCAGATTGCGCGTGGGATTGTAAAAATTGAGGCGCGACTGAATGCATGCCACGTTCGCCGGCGCCGCTTCAAACGCCAGCACCGCCTTCTTCAACTGGTCGCGCTCCGGCTTGTCCTCCGCGTCGTAAATCACCAGATACTCGCCGCGCGCCAGCGCCAGACCGTAGTTGCACGCCTTGGGCTTTGTGCGCGGAAACGACGGCGGCACCACTGTCACGCGAAACCCCTTCGGCAGCTCCATCGCCGCCGCCGCGTCACGCGTCGCCTGGTCATCCTCCTCCAGCAGCAACTGCACGTCCTTGCGGTTCTCCGGATAATCCAGCGCTGTCAGGCCCGCGACCATTTGCGCCACCGTTTCCGGCTCCTTGTACATCGGCACGAGAATCGTAAACACCGGCCAGTCGCGTTCCACCGCAAGCTCCTCCGGCGTGAAGCGCACCACCGCCTCACCGCGCGCCGACGCCCGCATCAGCGCCAGCTTGTAGAGCGTCGCCACGAGGTAAAAAACCGTGCACCCCAACACCAGTCCCTGCCCCACGCGCAACGGCCAAAAAATCGCCAGCACCGCCAGCAGCGTCACCGTCACCACCACCGCCCGCAACTGCCGCCGCGTGATCGGTTCCGCCGCGCTCCACTCCGGATGCGTGTGCGCCAGCGCCAGTGGATCAATCTCCTCACTCATTGCGACATCCTTTCCCCAAAGGCGTGACCGATCAGCGCCTCAATGTGCGCCGCGCGGTTCGCCGGCGGGTTCGCCTTAAAATCCGAGTACGCGTCCGCCACGCTCAACCCGTAAGCATCCGCCACCACAAACACCATCTCCGCGTGGCAGCGCTCCGGCATTGCCACAAGCGCCACCTCATGCCCCGCGCCGCGCAACGCCCCGCAAAACGCCGACATCCACCGCAACTGCGCCTCCCGCTGCCACGCCTCCCGCACATCCTCCATCGGCGGAATCACCGCCACCCGCGCGCCCTCCGGCAACGTCGCAATCCCCGCAAACGGCCGCAGCGCCGCGCTCCCCTCCGCGTCCCCAAAATCCGCCAGCGAACGCCACGCGCCCTGCCCCGAAGACCCGCTGCCATCCAAAATCACCAGCTCTCCTCCCCGCCTCGTGGCAGAGCCCGACCCCTGCCACGCGCGCCGCCCCACCAGCGTCACATCCGCGTCGCCGCGCATCAGCCGGTCGCCAACCACCCGCAACGCACCCGCGCTGTCCGCGTCCACACAACGCCATTCCCCCTGCTCAATCAACACCCCCGCATGAAGCACCTGCCACGTGACCGACTCCGCCGCGCCGATTTTCACCGGTGGCAGCGCCATCCGCCCCCACGTCCGTTCCGGCGACACGCGTTCCCGTACGCGCCGCTCCCCCTCCTTCCCGCGAATCACCGCCTCCACGTCAAACGGCAGCCGCTCATCCACGCTCAACCGCAAATGCACTTCCGGCCGCACCTCATCCCCCGCAAACGCATACGCCGGCACACCTTCCAGCCGCGACTCCGCCACATGCGCGCGCATCGCCACACCCGACACCGGCGCGACGCCCACCGTCCGCGCCACGCGCCCGTCGCTCCGCCTCGCCTCCAGCGCCACCCGCGTCACGCGCCCCGTCTCCGCCACCGTCGACCACACCCGCGGCTTGTCCCCCAGCTCAATGCCGCGCCCCTCCTCCGTCCATTTCAGCGTCACCTCGCCGCCCCCCAAATTCTCCACAAACGCCTTCATCTGCAGCGGATAAAACACCGCGTTGCAATCATCAAACGTGTACGAATCGCCCACCTCCAGCAACGCCGCCGCAAACAACCCCTCCGGTTCGTCCCGCCGCTCCACGCGCCCCGTCACATAGCTCCCGCCCGTCACCAGCAACACACTCCCCGCCTCGTCCTCCTCCCGCCGCTCCACCCGCTTCCAGCCCATCTCCACCGCCGCAAAATTCCGCTTCCCCGCCGTCAAAATCGCCACCCGGTGCACCCCCGCCCCCAGCGTCACCGGCTCCCCCGAAAACCGCTGCGAATTGCCCGGCTCATCCTCCTTCCGCGCCACCACCTCCCCGTCCACCAGCAAAAACGCCCCTCCCCCGTTGCGCAGCCAAAACTGATACCGCCCCGGCTCCGACGCCACCATCCACGTCTCCACCTCCACCCCCTGCATCGGCCGGTCCCAATTCCCCCCGCCCCGCCGGCGCAACACCTTCTCCGTCACCTCCTCAAAATTCGAGCAATCCGCGCTCAACACACTCCGCCGGTCCCGCCGCTGCGTCATCAGCAAAAACGCCGCCAGCTCCTCCGGCACCTCCTGCCCCGGCATCCGGTAACCCTCCGCCCGCAACGGCCGCCCGTCAAACGGCTCCGCCTCCGCCGCCGCAACAACCGCCGCCGGCCCGCCCGTCAGCGCATACACATAAAACACCCCGTCGCGCTCCACCTCCCGCACATCCACCAGCGCCGTCAGCGTCTCCTCCGTCCGGTACACCACCTTCACCGCGCACCGTCCCACCTTCCCAAACCCCTTCAACTCACTCACCTCCCTCCCCCGGTCGCGCGCCGGCACATCCACCAGCACATAACGATCCTCCCCATTCCCCTTCATCCCCGCCACCCGCACCGGCGCGTTCGTCTCCGCCCACTCCGCCCTGCATACAGCACAACACAAGAAGAAATGCACAATGTAAAGTGTAAAATGTACAAATCGGCGAAAACACACCGCGCGCCGCAAAATCGCGGGACTCCGGTGCGCGTGCAAAATGGCTGAAACGTTTGACATGGCGGGTTATCCGCGTGGCATACATTTTGCTAGGAAAGCGATATGCGCTCTCCTTCTCCGTGCGCGGATGTCCCCAAAAATCCGCAAAAACCGTGCCCAGCCCTCGCCCGCCACCTTGCCGTGGCGTGGCAGCGCCTCTGCCACGCCACGAGAGGCAGAAAACCACCTGTTTCAAAATCTGACATGGAGGGCGGCGAGCCGCACGAAGATGCCCGGTTGAGTTGCCGAACAGCCGCCTGTTTTTTGTCGAAACCCTCCTGTTGCGGCTCACGAGGACGTTCGCCCTCCAGTGAGTGGCAATCAAACGCCGGACGTGCCGCCGGCTTCACGCTTCCCGAAATCCTCACCGTCATGCTGATCCTCGGCATCCTCGCCTCCATGCTCAGCGTCGGCGTGCGCTCCGCCCAACGCCAGGCCAAGCAAACGCATTGCAAATCCAACTTGCGGCAGTTCGGGGTGGGGATACAAATTTACCGTGGCGATCATAGCACGCGAAACCCGCCATGGTTGTCAAGTCTCTACCCGGATTACATTGAGAGCAAGCATTTGTACATTTGCAAAAGCGATATCAACGCAGGAAACGATCGCGTCATCCCCGAAGCATTAACCAAGGGAGTAAAAATCGGTACGAGAACACAAAACGCCACCGATTACAAGGGCATTGAAGACAACGACTCGAATGGACAACGCCCAAATGCCAACACAGACATCCACCGATGTTCCTATTTCTACGAATTTTCCGTGGCCGATGCGCCTGCGGGTTGGGTCAATGACGAGATGAATGAACGCGATTTCGACAACGACCTCTCGCGCAAAACATGGTGCGACTACAAGGAAAGCCAGTTGCGTTTCGGCGACGCGCAGAGCGACAACCACGCATACAGCGAATCACAACTTCCGATCATTCGTTGCTGGCACCATTACGACGAAATGCGTGTTGACGCACGCCCGGAAGATCACAAGATCGACATACCATGTCCCGCCAACCAGCTCGACAAGTCTTGCATGACCATCAACGTCGCGTACGCCGGAAACGTCTATGTCGGTCCGTTGAAATGGGAATGCACCGTGCAACCCGGAGACCGCGGAAACTAATCGCCTCATGCCCGTCTGCCCGTCCAATTTTGCGATCGCACATGCCACGCCCCAACCCGGTGCGTTAACGACGCGTGGCAATGCACGACCTCTGCCACGCCACGGGTGCGATTTTGGGTTTCATCCGGCGACCACAATAAATCGCGCGCCGAAACGTTTTGAAAATTTGTGTTTACAACCCTGATGACCCGCTTATGAAACGCCTACTTGTTCCTGCCTGCGCCGCCTTGGCGATTTTGATTTCCGGCTGCACGTCGCCGACGACGGAGGAGACGTTTGCGCCGCGGCCGCCGTCGAAGGAGGTGCTGCGGGCGGAGGCGATGTTCAACGCGGGGCAAATCCGCGACGCGGTGTTTGCGTGTGTGGACATTGCGCGGACGAATCCGGACGCGGCGGGGTTGTCGGAGCTGCAGGCGAAGATTCAGACGTATCTGGCGGCGCACCGGACGGCGTCGTTTGAGACGGTGAACCGGACGACGCACGCGGGGGGAATGAGCGATGTGAAGCGCTACCAGAGCATTCCGATGACGTACGGCCAGCGGCACCATGTGCTGGGGGAGACGACGTCGCTGAAGTCGACGCCGACGCGGATTCAGGAGGTGTTGCAGACGCCGGTGACGGTGGATTTGGTGAACGCGGATTTGAACGCGATCATCGCGGAAATCGGACGCGCGCAGAACATTAACATCATCGCGGACTCGGGGTTGTCGCAGGGGACGGTGACGATCCGCATGACGGACACGCCGCTGGTGGAGCTGCTGGAGTATGTGGGCCGGAACATGAAGGTGGCGTTCAACGTGGGGAACAACATGATCTGGGTGACGGCGGAGGATCCGGCGGCGGCGGGCGGGGCGCCGATGGAGACGCGGGTGTATCGTTTGCGCAAGGGGCTTGTGGGTTCGGAGATGCGGCCGTCGGCGGGGCCGGCGAGTTTCACGGCGTCGTCATCGGGCGGCAACAGCGGCAGCCGGCGGAACAGCAGCAACATGGGTGCGGCGGCGGCGGGCCAGCAGCAGGCCGGCGGATCGGAGCCGAGCACGCCGGTGCTGATCGACACGGTGACGCGGTTTGTGCCGCAGCCGACGGGCGCGGACATGTTGTGGGATGACAAGACGCACGCGCTGTTCATCAAGAATACGCGGAAGAATCTGGAGCTGACGGAGGAGCTGATCGACGCGATGGACGTGCGGCCGATTCAGATCGCGATTGCGGCGCGGTTCATGACGGTGGAGCAGACGGACTCGCGGGAGCTGGGGATTGACTGGCTGTTGAGCAACCAGAAGGGTGCGCCGCAGACGGACGGAAGCGGCAACGCGACGAGCGGCTTCTGGCCGAAGAGCGCGGCGGGCAACTTTGCCTCGGGCGCGATCGCGGGCAGCATCGGCAGTTCGGGCGCGGACTTTTTGTACCAGACGATTTTGGGGCGGACGGCGATCCAGGCGGTGATCCACGCGCTGGAGGAGAGCGGGCGGAGCCAGACGCTGGCGATGCCGCGCGTGACGACGCTGAACAACGTGGAGGCGCAGTTCCGCAAGGGCGAGGACTTTTACTGGTTTGAGGATTTTGACCTGGAGTCGTACTCGACCTCCGCGGGTGGCTACGGCAACGGCTCGTCGTCGTCGGGCACGCGCGTGGTGCCGAGCGGCACGCCAACGCTGGAGGAGCTGGGTTACACGCTGACCGTGACGCCGTCGGTGGGCGCGGACCTGACGTCGATCAACCTGCGGTTGCGTCCCGAAATCTCGTCGTTCAAGCGCTGGGAGTATTACGACATCGACGCGGGTGCGACGAGCAACGGCTCCACGACAAACGCGGTTGTCGCGGGTAGCTCCTCGATCAAGTTGCCGATCTTTTTGCGCTCGCTCATCGACACGCAGGTGACGGTGCGCTCGGGCGAGACGATCATTCTCGGCGGCATGATCGACTCGCAGCAGTCGGTGACCGTGCGCGGCGTGCCGTTCCTCTCCAGCCTGCCGTGGATCGGCGGATTTTTCAAGACGGAGACCAAGGAGAACAAGCCGTCGAACCTGTTGATTTTTGTGACCGCGACGCTCATTAACGACACGGGCGAGGAGCTTGTTTCGCTCCTGCCGCCGACTTATCCCGGCCTCCCGCTTCCGCCTGAGGATGCGATCATCGAGGAGAACGTCACGCCGCCCGCGGAGGAGCCGGCCGAACCCGCGGCTTAAAAAAACAAACCTCTTTTTTGAATGGCTTTTCTTCAACACACGATTGGTCTCGACATCGGCTCGCGCACCGCGCGCGCGGTCTGGCTGTCGTTGCACAAGGGCGACATCCAGCTGGACCGCGTCGAGCAGATTTCGTTTCCCGCCGACGAGCAGGAGATGGCGCAGACGCTCCGCAAGTGGCTTGAGCAGCACGACCTGACGAACGCGTTTTGCGCGCTCGCGCTGCCCGGCTCCGCGACGGTTTTCCAGCCCGGCCGCATCGCGCCCAACGACCCGCGCACGCCGGAGCAGGTGGCCGCGCTCGACATCGCCACGTACAACGAAATGGCCGGCGACACGATGGGTTACGCGATCGCGTCGCAGGCCGATCCGTTCACCCCTGGCACGCGGCTCACGCTCATGGCCATGGTCAAGCAAGCGACCATCGCGCGCGCGCTGCAACTTGCCGAGCAACACCACATCCGGCCCACGGAACTCACGCCCGCGCCGGTCGCGCTCTTCAACGCGTGCGAGTCCGCCTCGCCGCCGCACAAGGCGCCGCACCTTTACATCGACATCGGCCACACGAACACGGAGGTCGCCATCGGCCTCTCCTCCGGACTGCTCTTTTCGCGCTCGCTGCCGATTGCCGGCAAGGCCTTCACCGACGCGCTCGCGCAGGCGCATTCCATTCCCGCGCAACAGGCCGAAACGCGCAAGCACAACCAGGGCCTCGAAACCGACGACCCCATTGCCGCGAAGGCCCTGCGGCAAGTCGCGGACCGCTGGCTCGCGCAGCTCAGCGGCTGCCTCAGCGTCTACCGTTCGACCTTCCCTGTGGCGCATTTCCAGCCGTGCGCGATCAAGCTCACCGGCGGCGGCGCGAAGCTTCGCGGCTTTGCCGAACTCATCGCCGCGCACGCCAAGCTGCCGCTCCTCACCGCGCCGCAAAACGAACCGCCCGCCATTGCCTTTGGCCTCGCGCTCGCCATGTTGCGCCCGCCGGTGACAAGCCTTTCGCTCCTGCCCGAAAGCCTGCGCGACGAGGTCTTTTTCAAACTGAAAAAGCCGTGGTGGATCGCGACCGCCGTGATCCTCGCGTGCGCCATCGCCCTGCTCATCGGCTCCGGCATGTACGCCATTGCCAAGTCCACGGCGAAACTCAATGAAGAGCGCAAGGAGCTCGACGCCCGCAAACGCATTGACGAGTCGATCAAGGAAATTCAGAAAAAAGCCCAGCTTGTGATGGATCGCTCCGCGCCGGCCAAGACTCTGCTCAACAACGCGCCGCTCGCGCGCCAGGCGCTCATCCTCGCGTGCAATTCCGTCGGGCCCGAGGATTACATCACGCTCTTTTGCGACGTCGAATCTTACGTCCCGCCTGCGGACGCCAAGAAGCCCGCCCCGCCCCGCGCCATCGCCGTCAGCCGCATTCCCGCCGGCCTGCCCGCGTCGCGCGCGCCGAAAAAGGACGACAAACCGAAGCCGCCTTCCAACCCCGCCGCGCTCACCTCCTACATCATCGAGGGTTACACGATGAACCCCTCCATGACCACGGTGCGCGACATGATCCAACGCCTCAAATCCTCGCCTTTCACCGTTGCCGCCGACCTCATCGCCGACGATCTCGTCCTCCCGCCCGCCGGCAGCGAAAGCCTCGAAAAAGGCTCCAAACTTCCGCCTTACCGCCACTTCGTCATCCGCCTCGACATCAAAAAAGAAGGCTAACACCCTCCATGTCTTCTTCCCTGAAAATTTCCGAACGCGCGCAAGTCGTGCTGATCCTCTTCCTCGCATTCGTTGCGCTGTTGCTGGCATGGTATTTTCTTTTGTGGCCGCAATTCCAGCAGCGCAGCGAAAACCGCAAGCTCCGCCAGGATCTCGCCACCAGCCCCTTTGCCAAACACTCCATCAGCGCGCTCAACGCCGCCGCCGCGAACGAACAAAAATTCGCGAAGGCGCTCGACGAGGATTGGGAAGCCACGGCCCTGCGCCTCACCACGCTGGCTGATTATCCGCTTCTCCGCCGCGCTGATCCCGCGCGCATCGACTTCCAGGTCGAGCTCGCCGCGGGCCGCAGCCGCCTGGCCGCCAAGTCCGAAAACATGCGCATCAAACTGCCGCCCGACCTTGGCATCGACTCCGCCGTGACGTCTCAGGAAGTGGTTCGCGAGCGCCTCATCCAACTCAAAACCGTTGAGAAACTGGTCGACCTTGTCATCGACCAGCGCATCCGCAACATCGCCTCCATCCGCATCCTCCCGCCCCTGCTCCACTACGGCACCGACCAAAAACTCATTTGCGAGGAATATCCCGTCGAGGTCGATTTTTCCACGCCCTTTGACGCTCTTTTCCATCTTTTTTCAAACATTTTCGACAAGGATTGCGTCTTTGTTTTCAGCAAAATCCGCGTCACCTCCGATCCGAAGATCGACGAGGTGCTTCACATCAAAGCCGTCATGAGTTCGCTCATCTTCCAATAAGGAGTCCCCATGCAAAACCTCTGGAAATGGCTCATGCACGCCAACGCCAAATTCGCGCTGGCCGTCGCCCTGTGCGTCCTTCTCGCCGCCGCCGCGTGGAGCGCCTGGCAGCTTGCCACCGCCTCCTCCGCCGCCAACGATTTCCCCGCGGTTCCCGTCACGACCGAACCCGCGCCAAAATCCAAAACGCCAAAATCCATCGGCCTGCTCGATTACGTCCACGGCCAGCTCGCCGACGAATCGATCCCGCCCGTCAATCCCTTTGCGCCCTCGCTCGCCATCGACAACATCGCGGAGATCATCAAGCGCCGCGAAATCCGCGAGGAAGGCCGCGGCTTCACTTGGAATCCGCGCCGCAATAATCAGGATCCGAACAATCCGCAAAACCCCAATGTCACCGCTGTTTCGAAAGTGCCCGAAGCTGCAAAGTCCGCGCCGCCAACCCTCACCTATCAGGGTTATCTCACGCGCCCCGACGGCACCCCCGCGGCCCTCATTCACAACTCCGCCACCAAGTCCGCCGCCTTCCTCACCGCCGGCCAAACCACGGCCAAAACCACCGTCATTTCCCTCACCCACGACACCCTCCGCCTCCGCCTCCCCAACGGCGAAGAACGCGAGCTGGCCTTCCGCGAATCCATCACCATTGAATAAAAGGATGAATGATGAAGAATGAATGATGAAACACGCCAATCTCTCAATCTGTTTTCATCATTCATCATTCATATCGCATAATTCCCAATGTCTGCTTCCCTCCGCTTTTTCGACGACGCCCTTTCCGTTGAGTTCACCGACGCCCTGTTGCGCAAAAACCTCCTCACCGAGGCCCAGCTTGGCGAGCTCCAGTCCCGCGCCATCCTCACCGGCAAAACCACCGACCAGCTCATCGCCGAAGAAAACAATCTCCCTGAAGACACTCTGCTCTCTCTTTACGCCGAGCTCTCCGCCATCCCCTTCAAAAATATTGCCGAATACAAAATCCCGCCCGAAGCCATCAACCTCGTCAGCGCCAAAGTCGCCCTCCGCCACCACATTATTCCCGTCCAATACGAAAACACCATTCTCACCCTCGCCACCTCGCGCGTCCCCACCCTCCAAATGGTCGACGGCCTGCGCATGCTCCTCGACGTCCCGCTCGATTGGGTGCTCGTCAAAGACGCCGACCTCGCCCGCACCCTCACCCACTTTTACGGCCTTGGCGCCGAAACCATCGACCAGCTCATCCTCGAAGCCGAAGACACCAACGAGGAAGACGTCGACATCGCCGCCCGCACCGAAGAAACCGGCATGGTTCGCTTCATCACCCTCCTCATCAGCGAAGCCATCCGCATGGACGCCACCGACATCCACGTTGAGCCCTTCGAGCGTAGCCTCCGCCTTCGCTACCGCATCGACGGCATCCTCCAGGAAATCCCCCTCCCCAAAGGCGTCGAACGCCTCAAGCGCGCCGTCGCCTCGGCCATTAAAATCATGGCCAACGCCGACATCGCCGAACGCCGCAAACCCCACGACGGCCGCATCAAAGTCCGCGCCAACAACAACGATTACGACCTTCGCGTCTCCATTCTCCCCTCCGCCTGGGGCGAAACCTGTTGTCTCCGTATTCTCAACCGCGGCTCCACCCGCGTCGACCTCGACCACCTCGGCCTCTCCCCCAACCAGCTCCCCAAAATCGCCAAGCTCACCGACCTTCCCCACGGCGTCATCCTCCTCACCGGCCCCACCGGCTCCGGCAAAACCACCACCCTTTACGCCCTCCTTTCCCGCCTCAACACCGGCGAGCAAAAGATCATCACCGTCGAGGATCCCATCGAATACCAGATGCACGGCATCGACCAAATCCAGGTCCATTCCAAAATCGGCCTCACCTTCGCCTCCATCCTCCGCAACATCCTCCGCCACGACCCTGACGTCATCCTCATCGGCGAAATCCGCGACTCCGAAACCGCCGACATCGCCGTCCGCTGCTCCCTCACTGGTCACCTTGTGTTGAGCACCCTCCACACCAACGACGCGCCCTCCGCCGTCACCCGCCTCACCGACATGGGCGTCGAACCCTACCTCATCGCCTCCTGCGTCGAAGGCGTCGTCGCGCAACGTCTCGTCCGCCGCGTCTGCCCCCTTTGCAAAGACCCCTTCACACCGCCTCCCCAGCTTGTCGAAGAAATCACCGCCCTCTACCCCGACAAAGCCGCCACCGCCACCTTCGTCCAGGGCCACGGCTGCCCCAACTGCGCCTTCACCGGCTACCGCGGCCGTTCTGCCATCAACGAAGTCATGATCATGAACGACTCCCTCCGTTCACTCGTCATCTCCCGCCAGCCCGCCAACATCATCAAAACCCAGGCCCTCACCGACGGCATGGTCACCCTCCGCCAGGACGGCTGGCTCCGCGCCGTCGACGGACGCACCTCTGTCGAAGAAGTCCTCCGCGTCACCGGACGCCACGAAGGCTGAACATGAACCCCCGACACCATCGAAATTTATCGTTATTCACCGATGGTTTCACGCTTTTGGAAATCCTCCTCTCCATCACCGTCATCGCCTTCATCTGCGGCCTTATCGTCGGCTTCGCCCGCCTCGCCAACCACAACGCCCGCCGCTACCAGGCCCGCAGCGAACTTGCCCAATGGCAGGAAGCCCTCCAACGCTGGCACGACCGCTTCGGCGAATACCCTCTTCCCGACAGCGACGCCACCACGACCAACGGCACTGACGTCGTCAACCTCTACCATCACCCCGAAACCATCCTCGACATCGAGCGCGTCTTCCACGAACAAACCGGCTCCACCACCAACCTTGAAACCCGTCTCGAACGAAACCTTCTTCACCTTTCCCTCAAAGACCCTTGGGGCATGCCCTACCACTACCGCCGCAAGACCCCCGACATCTTCGAAGTCTGGTCCAACGGCCCCGATTCCCAACCTCATAACGCCGACGACATTTATCTCACTCCCTAAAAAATGAAAACCATCCCGCCAAATCTTGCCCGCCTTCGCTCGTCTTCCGCCTTCACCCTGATCGAACTCCTTCTCGTCATCACCATCCTCTCCACCCTCATGGGTCTCCTCTGGGCCTCCCTCCGCGCCGTCCGCCGTTATAGCCGCGAAGTCGCCACCCGCACCGAACTCGCCAACCTCGAAGCCGCCTTCCACCAATACTACAACCACTACGGCAAATGGCCTATTCCCATACACGACACTGAGGATACTAAAATAGAAAACGGCGACACCCAAATCCCCCTCAACGGCGAGATCATCGACGCACTCAGCGGCAAGGACGGTTCCGACCTCAACCCCGATCGCATCCCTTTCTTCGAGGTTTCCCGCATCCGTGACAACAACGGCAGCAAAGCGGCTGTCAACGCCTGGGGTACCACCTACGGCGCACCCTACCATGCCAAATTCGATACCGACGGCGACAACTCCCTCACACACACAAGCGAACCCGAAACCATCCCTCGCTCTGTCATCGTCTGGACCGAACATCCCGACCACAAAAACGACCATTCTTCCACCAAACGCATCCTCGGTTCCTGGCAACAATGAAAACCAATCCTCGGGAATCTCTTATAAGGAACTTCAAATCATGAACCGCCCAGTTGTAGCGGCGTTGCTGTGCTACGCCTCCCCCGTTGCTTGCGAATGTCCTCCATCTCGTGGCAGGCGCAGCACAGCAGCGCCGCTACAACACGCATGGCATACAGGACAAAATGAATTATTCGCGGCTCCCCCGCCTATTGCTTCGCCGAATCCGACTGATCCGATCAGCCCAATCCCTTCCGCCGCGTTCACCACGCAGGAACTTCTTTTCGTCATCGTTATCATTGCGCTTCTCATCGCCCTGCTTGTTCCGGCCATCCGCGCCCTTCATCGCGACGCCCTTAAGAAACAAGCCCGCACCGAACTCAACGCGCTTGCCCAGGCCATCCTCAACTACCAACTCGCCTACGGCACATTTCCCGACATCACCGAAACAACAGGCGCAACCGACACCGCCGACGACCTCGACATCCGCGCCCTTCTGCCGGCCAACAATCCGCGCAACATCCTTTTCATCACCGTTCCCCCCTCCCGTCTGAATGATGACAACCACTATCTTGATCCGTGGGGTTCCCGCTACCACATCCAATACCATGCAGACAATGACTCCGACACGATCACCAGCTTCACGCTCCTCTCCTGCGGTCCCGACAAAACCCCTTCCACCGCCGATGACCTCATCTGCCACTCCTACTAACAATCCGCGCCCCTCGCACGATGCGCCCCTCCCGCTTCAACATCAACCGATGCCAAGCGACGCCAACCGTCCCCTGGCACGTTCCTCTTATCATCATTCATCATTCATCATTCATCATTCCCGCCGCGCCTTCTCCCTCATCGAGCTCATCACCGTCCTCACCATCTTCTCCCTCCTCATCGCCATCAGCGTCGGCACCTACTACGCCTGGAACCAAACCGCCGCCCTCCGCGGCGCAACCGACCTCACCCTCTCCGGCCTCACCCGCGCCCGCCAATACGCCATCACCCAACGAGTCCCCACCTACTTCTATTTCACCAACGCCAACCCCCGCCGCGCCTATTTCGCGGCTCGCACCAACAGCATCACCGACGCCAGAGAACGCATAGACATTGAACCTCCCCGTTACCTCCCGCTCAACATCACACTTCAAATTTTCCCTTCCGAATATTCGGCCTCTCCGCACGACGACGCCTATTTCTACTTCAAACCCAACGGCCGTCCGTACAACGAACACGACGACACCCCTTTCGACGACGACCTTTCCATCATCCTCACCCGCGGCGCCACCAATCTCACCCAAACCATCCGCATTGATCCCCTCACCGGTCACGCCCGCGCCGTCCCACGACAAGAGCAACCGCATTAAAACTGACCAACCATCAGTTTGGTTAACGTTGTAGCGGGGGGGGGGGTGGGGGGGAGAGGGGGGGACACAAAGAACCCACACTAAAGACAAA